>JAWOIQ010000043.1:0-29814 GCA_046484585.1 Desulfurivibrionaceae bacterium | reverse complement strand
GATCGATGATTATATCGCCGATCACGAGGATCCTGGTGGCGGGGAATTTCGTAAAAGCCGCTTTGATTTTTTTGGTTCTGTCGCTGTCCAATGTCTTTCCTTAGGAGGTGTTAGAGGTGGTTCCCGGCCTGAGTTTATTCAGCCCTGACTTTTCCCCTGAACGGTAAATCATGTCAAGCATTTAATCGTCTGAAATTTTAAAACCGCTGGCCTTAAAAGTAATGAATGGCGTCGCAAAAAAAAGTCAAAAATCAAGTCATTGCGAGCGCAGCGAAGCAATCCAGGGAAACCTAGCTACTTAAAAGCACTGGATTGCTTTGTCGCTTTGCTCCTCGCAATGACGTACAAAAAGTCGGGAGCGGTGCCTCGCCGCAAATTGGAGGTTGCGGTGGATTTCTCGAAAGATTTGGCATCCAGCGGAAGAAAGAGAAGGGGAATTCGCTTTTCGACCCCAGAGCGAAAATCTGGGTCTCGGGTTGACAGATCCATACCGGTACTTTTTTTGAGTATATTCGGGAATCGTTCGATGGAAAAATTAAAAACGGTTATTTCAGCGGGGTGATTTATCGTTGTTGACTCGATGAAATTGATTCTTTTTCGGATCCGGACGTCCCCTTCCTTGCCGGGTGGGTGATAACGTAAAGGTCAGCCTGAACCGGCCTGAACCGGCCCAGGCTGACTTGGGAATATAAGATGAGTGTATTAGCGGTTTATTCTTCTATTTCACACTCGCCGTCATCACATTCGATATTAGCTACCAGACACCTGGCCTTCATGCCCGCTTTATTAAGGGCTTTGACCGCCATATCCGCCCTGGCCCCGGTTGAGCAGTGAATCAGAAACTCTTTATCTCGGGGAAGTTCGGCGACTCTATTTTCGATCTCGTCAAGGGGGATATTGATCGCGTCAACAAACATTCCCGCCGATGTTTCCTCCGGGCCCCGTACGTCAAGAATAACCTTGTCGGCAACCTTGCCGGCCAGCACATTCTTGAATTCTTCGATGCCGACCTCGCCTTTGCCGGGCTTATATTTCCAGGTGATTTCGGAGGCGAGGGGGCCTTGGGCGATCTGGTTGCCCGCCGCCTGCCAGCCCTCAAAACCGCCGTTTACGGCAACCACGGTCTTGTATCCCCAATCCTTAACGATATCGACGCCCTCCCGGACCTCGGCTTCGCTGCCGTAGAGCACGACCGGGGCCTGGGATCTCATGGCCGGGAAATCGTATTCGGCGTCTTCAAGCTCGGCCAGGGGGATGTTGACCGCTCGGGGAATATAGCCCTTGGCGGCCTCTTTTTTAGAGCGGAGATCAACCAGGACTATATTGCCGTTTTTGATAAAGTCGGTGCTTGCGAAAAGGAGCCGCCCGGATTTCTCCCAGCCGGGAGTACCCTGGAGCATTACCTTGATATTGCTGTAACCCATTTTTGCCGCCAGACCGGCGGAGCTAGGACTCATGCCTCAGGTGGGGCCCCCGCAATAAAAGACCAGAAGTTTGTCTTTGGTGTCCTGGGCCAGCAGGGTGGCGCCTTCCTTCTTGAATTTTTCCACCGGCATGGAGATCGCGCCGGCAATGTGGCCGGCATTGTAAGGTTTGGCCGGTCGGGAGTCGATCAGGACATAGTCCTTGCCGCCGGCGATTATCCCGGCAAGATCATCCGGGGCGATCTCGGTAACGCCCGGGGGCAGTTTGGCCAGTTTGGGCTTGATCACGGTGGCGATTTTATCCTTGCCCGCGACCGTGAAATTGATAATTGCCGCCTCGCCTTTCTGGGCATGTTCCAGGCCCTGGGTTTCATCATTGAACTTGATCATCACCGTGCCGAGTTTCTTGTCCTCGATGGTAATAGTCCCGGCCTTGTTGGATTTGCCGAGAATTTTACCCTTGGCCACGGCCCCTTCCGCCTGGGCAATACTCTGGTTGGTCGAATCAACCGCGGCATGGCTTGCTGTCGGTCCCGCTGTGACCAGGAGACTGGCGCACAGGAAGATCGGAATGGACAACATCATTTTTTTGAGCTGCATGATTTCCTCCTTGGTTTTTGTTGTATGTTATTCTCGATGGCGTCGTAAAAGCCTTGCGAGACCATCATTTTTAAACTTGTTTAATCTGATTTTATATCGATAGCCCTGGCGATGCAGTCCATCAGCTCCGCCGATTCAAAGGGCGCATAGAGAATAATGGCGGAATCGGGACCGTCACTCCTTTCGACCAGCGCCTCATTGCCGTACGGAGTGATCAGGATCATCGGCGGCACGCTTCGGGCAGCCTTTAACTTGCGCAACAGTCTGCTGCCTTCGCATCCCCTCTCCGCCATATCGATGATCATCAGATCGGAGCCGCCGAACAGAGATGTTCCCGAATCGGTTCCGCCCAGCACGGATTCCGCCTTCCGGCAGCGGCTCACCCTGAAGTTGGCCTGTTTCAATAACAGGGTCAGAATGCGTTCCATCCCCTGTTCGCTTTCAAGCAGCAGAATGTGTTTTTTCAATATTCGTCGTTCTCGTAAAAAAGCCGCGAAGAGAGGCGGCGCCACTTAATCCATTGATCTATGGTTGCCGGTTTGAGCGATTTCGAGTTTTGCGAATTCATATTTCGCGCTCTTCGGCAAAATTCTCTGTACTGTACCGTTTACAAAGCAACTGTTATGCCACTCCTCTGCCGCATTCGGTAACCTGCTGATATCATTGGATTAAACCGGCCAAGTTCTTCCCCCGGAACCCACCGAAGGGGTGCAAGGATATTTGCGCCATTTATGAGTGGTTCGTGCGGAAGCCTTTATCTCGGGCGTGGCCTGCGGTGAAGCAGAAGGGAAGGGGGCAAAAAAAATTGCAGCCCTTCAAGGATTGATAAACTCGCAAAAAGTCACAAGATGGCTGCAAAAAGTTCGATACACGAGGAGTGGATCGGGATCGATCCGTTAGGTGAAGCGGGAACCTGAATGTTTAGCGATCGTCCGGAGGAGTGTCCTTCTTGAGCCGCCAGTTCAGGGCCTGTCTGGTGATGCCGAGCATTTCGGCGGCAAGCCGCTGGTTGTTGTTGGTGCGCCGCAACGCCTCCCTGATCAGGATATTGCCGACCTCCTTCAGGGTGGGCAGGGTTTTTAAACCGCTGAAAGGGGTTGAGGTAAGGGCGCTTTCCGGAGATGCGTTGAGGTCCGGATCCAGTTCCCGCTGAATCCGGATCTGTTTCTTGAAGTGCTCCATGCCGATGGTGGTGCTGTCCTGGCGGCTCAAGGCGTCCATGACCATATTGCGCAGCTCCCTGATGTTGCCCGGAAAATCATAGGTGGACAACAGGCTGATCAGCTCCGGCGGATAGGCGGGTTTGTTGCGGTTAAGTTCCCTGGCCGCCTCGGCAAAGAAATGATCGAGCAGGATGGGCAGGTCGTCCAGGCGCTCCCTCAGGGGAGGGATTTCTAGATGATGGGCGCGGAGACGGTAAAGCAGATCCCGGCGGAAACTCTCATCGTTATGCATGGCGGCCAGGGAGCGGTGGGTGGCGAAAACCATGCGGCAGTCGGTGCGTTTGGGCAGGTCGGAACCCAGAGGCATGAACTCCCTTTCCTGGATGAGCCGGAGCAGTTTAACCTGGGAACTCCCGGTCAGGTCGCCGATTTCGTCGATAAACAGGGTGCCGGACGCCGCGTTTTCGACCAGGCCGGGCCGGGCTCGCTCGGCGCCGGTAAAAGCGCCCTTGACGTGCCCGAACAGGGCATCGCCCACCATGTTGTCATCCAGTCCGGCAATATTTACCGGCACAAATTTACCCTTGCGGCCGCTCAAGCGGTGGATGGCCCCGGCGATCAACTCCTTGCCTACCCCGGTCTCGCCGGTGATCAGCACCGGCTCGCCGGTGCCGGCAATCGCTTCAACATACTGGAACACGGCCCGCATCCCCCGATTATGGGTGATAATCGGAGCGAAAACCTCGGGGTGGTCCAGGGTGTCGTGAAGGAAGTGTTTCTTCAGGGTTTCGTGTTCGCCCCTAAGGCGGCCCAGTTCGATGGCGCGCCTGACCCCGTTGATCAGGCGTTCTTCCTCGCTGACCTTGGTGAAGAAATCGTAGGCCCCCAGTTTCATGCAGTTTACGGCGGTTTCGACCAGATCGAGGCCGGTAATGACGATGATCGGGATATCAGGGTAGCTTTCGACCACAAGGGGCAGCAACTCCTCGCCGGAGAGATGGGGCATGGTCAGGTCGAGGACCAGGACGCCGACCGGCTCCCCGGCCAGGATCTCCATGGTTTTGCGGCTATCGGTGCAGGTCAGTATATTGTTGATTCCGGAGGCCCGAAGCTTGAGACCGAAACTGTTCAGCCAACTCTCTTCATCATCAATCAATAATATCGGTCGCGCGGGGAAGAGGTTTGCGGCGGTCATGATTCAGCCTCCTTTGCGGCCTGGATTGTTGTTGGGAACCGGCAGGGTGACTGTTACCACGGCGCCCCGGCCGGTTGAGGAAAACTCGATTTCGCCGCCGTGCTCCTTGATGATGCCGGCCGAAACCGACAGGCCCAACCCGGTTCCCCCCCGATGGCGTTTGGTGGTGAAAAAAGGATCGGTTATCCGCTTCAGCGCATCGGCGGGAATCCCTTCACCCTCATCCTCCACTTTGAGATAGACCCGCTGTCCGTCCTGGCTCCATCCTGTTTCGATGGTGATGGCCGCCTCACTGTTCGCTAGAGCATCACAGCTGTTTTGGAGAAGATTGATCACCACCTGTTCGAGGCGCTGGCCGTTGCCGCGGATCGCCGGCAGGCCGGTTGCATATCGCTCGACGAAATGTCCGGTGCTTTTCTTGAGCAGATTTCCGGTCAATCTTGCCGCGGTCCGGGCCACCTCGTTGAGATCGAGCAGTTCCATCGAGCGGCTGTTGTCCTGCCGGGCATAATCCTTCAGGTCCTTGACGATCGTTCTGATCCGTTTGGAGCTTTCTTCAAGCTCTCTGAACAACTTGGGGATCTGTTCCTTCATTTCCGAGTACTCGAGGCCGGCAACCAGAAAATCACCATTTTCGGCATAGTATCGGTCGAGAATCGGGCTGACGCTTGCCCAGGCCTCCGCCAGCATCGGCGTGTTTAAAAGGGCGATGCTGTTTGGGTTGTTGATCTCATGGGCCATTCCCGAGACGAGTAGGCCCAGGGAGGCCATCTTGTCGGCCTGGATCAGCTGGTTTTGCTGGAGACGGCTGTTCTCCTCGGCCTCTTTCCGTTCGGAGATATCCCTGATGATCCAGATCGAGTGCCACTTGTCCTTGATTCTGGCCTCCGACAGGGACAGTTCCACCGGCAGGTCGCTGCCGTCTTTTCTCCTGGTGATCAGTTCGATAGTCTCCCGGATCGGTCCTTCGTCGCTTGTCTGGCTGCCGATTTCGGCGGCGCTCCGCTCTTCCAGGAGCCGAGGCGAAATCAGAGGATGAATCGGCTTGCCAAGCACTTCTTCATTGCCGTAACCGAACATCTCCTCCGCGGTTTGGTTCCAGTAAGAGATGTTGCCCTGATGGTCCATCAGGACGATGGCGTCCTGGGCGGAATTTGTCAGGTTACGGAAATTCTCCTGGTTCTCCCGCAGGGCGTTTTCCGCCTCTTCCCGGGCTCTCATGGTCGTGACATAGCGCTGGGCCAGCCGGGAAAGATCCTCGGCCATGGTCCTGATCTCTTTCGGGCCCGTCCAGTCGAAACGGAACTCTCTGTTGCTGTTCATAACCTGGTCGAGTCCGGTCAGAATCTGTTCCTTGATCGAATCGATCTTTTTGGCGATTGCGTTGGCGATCACGAAGATAATAGCCGCCATAATCAGGGTTATGGTAATGATATTGGTGATCAGGGAATTCTTCCACCTGCGGGCGGCGGTGCGGTCGACCTCGGTGCCGATCCACAGGGCCGGCCGCGATCCATCCAGAATGACCGGCATCCAGGTCACCGTGAATCCCGAGGCACTTTCCCAGAGGGCAGCCTTTCTCTTGTCCAGCAGGGGCAGGAGCCGGGGGAAATCTTCCAGGGCGTTGGTGCCGGGGGCAATGGTCAACTTGATCGAGTATGGCTGATGGATATATTCGCCGGCCGGGGTTATCCAGAGTGAATCGAGGTATTTGGCCAGAAACCGTTCGGCGTCGATCCTGAATGACGCGGTTATCGGCCCGGTCGCGGTTTCGACTTTTTTCGAGAGGATCAGTTGGCTCTCTTCGGTAAGCAGGCGGTGCGGAGGCTTTTTACCGTTTTGATCATTAGCAGACGGCACGAAAAACCGTTCGTCGCGGATCAGCCCTATTTTTTGCCGATCGTGCCGATCGTAAAAGACGATCTCCAGGATGCTGTCCTGTTTCGAAAACCATGAGCTCAGCAGCCCGACCAGATTCGGAGAGGGGAGGGCGGCCGGTCCGAAGTTGACAATCTGTTCTGTTTCGGGCAACAATGCCGCCATCTCCAGGGTGTGCCGGTAATGTTCGATCTTGTCGTTAAGGTTGGTGAATTCCAGTTGCCGGCGTACTTCGGCCTGGTGCAGGCTCACCTCTTCGTGCCGTTTTATATGGCCGCGCAGATTGACTCCGACCAGGGTCAACAGGGGAATGATGCCGAGAGCGAAGGCGGCCAGGAATATCTGGGTGCGCAGGTTCATCCGGCGCCCTTTTTCTCCGGTCCGGGGCGATATCCGCCGCCGTTGTTGACCTTTGTTTTTGCCGATGGTAACATTCCTGTTCCCTTTTCTTCAGATTACGATTTGATTTTAACAGGATGGACAATGGGGCTTATTATTGCTCAACGCAACGATGATTGGCAAGCAGAAACAGCCTGGACGGATTAATGCATGAAAAAGAATGACACCCACCTCCCCAGAGAGTTTCCCGAAGGAATGAAACCACTTGGCAAAGCCAGGTTCAATTTCGCCTGCCATGCCGGAGTGGCTTGTTTCACCAACTGCTGCCGAAAACTTGAGCTATATCTCTATCCTTACGATGTTATTCGCCTGAAAAACCGGCTCAATATAAGCTCGGAGGACTTCCTTGACCGTTACGCGGGGGTGGTCAAGGGGAGTAATCCCTGCTTTCCGGCGGTGATGCTGATCATGAGCGCCAATCAGGAAAAAACCTGTCCGTTTCTTGATGCCGGAGGCTGCACAGTTTATGAAGACCGGCCCTCGGCCTGCCGGACCTATCCCCTGGAGCGTGCCGTTGCCCGTAGCGGCAGCGGCGGCAGGCCCGAGGAGTTTTATTTCATGACCAATCATTCCTATTGCATGGGACATATGGAAGAAAGGGAGTGGAGCGTCAAGGAATGGGTCGGGGACCAGCGTTTGCAGTATTATAACCAGATGGACGACCTCTGGGCCGAGATGGACACCCTGTTCGGCGACAGCCGCATCTGGCGGGGGGAAGGGGCGGCCGGGCCGCGGCAGCTCCTGGCCTTCATGGCCTGCTACAATGTCGACCGCTTCCGGCAGTATGTCGTCGACCACCGCCTGCTTGACCGATTCCGCCTCGAAAAATCGCACCGCCGGCTGATCGAGTCCGACGACGAGGCCCTGCTCAGGTTCGGTTTCGACTGGCTGAAATTCGTTCTGGCCGACAAGCCCACCCTGCAAGCCAAAGGTTAAAACTTGATGACGTCGCAAAAAGTCGCCAGCTCCGGCGTTGCTGCAAATTGTCTCGTCATTGCAGCACACCGGAGGTGGGCTGCATTCCTCGAAATTCGCGCGCCTTGGATATGACGATTTTTACCCCGCAAGAGGGTGTTGCATGCATAGCCATCCTATTTTCGACTTTTTGCTACGCCAGCAAACTTAAACAGGATTTAAGGAGCCCTTTGTCCTTGACGATTTCATAAATATTATCGACAAATATCATGCAGGCTAAAGCAAAAAGGATAAATTAACCCTCTTCGACGTATTCACCATCATCGAAAAGGCCGGCCTGTCTGGCGCCGTTGGTGAAAACATATACGCCCTTGCCGTGTCGCCTGCCGCGCTTGAACATGCCTGTATAGCTGCTGCCGTCGGCATATTCGAAGGTTCCCTTGCCGTGAAATTTGCCTTTGCGCAACCTGCCTTCGTAACGGGAGCCGTCGGGATAGGTCATGACCCCCTTGCCGTCGGGAAGGTTGTTGATGAAATGGCCGGAATATCTGGAACCGTTTGCATAGGTGAAGGTGCCTTCGCCGTATATGGCGCCGCCCATAAAGCTGCCGGTGTAAGAGCTGCTGTCCTGGTAGGTTATGGTTCCCGTGCCGTCCGGCTGGCCACCCTGAAAGGAGCCCTTGTAGACGGTGCCGTCCGGATAGGTCATAGTTCCCTGGCCGCTCATTGTGGCCTCTTCAAAAAGACCTTTGTAGATGCCGCCTTCGACAAAACGGTAGACGCCGAATCCTTCGATGCAGGTTCCTTTCAGGCATTCGGCGCCACAGGGTGAGGCCGATAACAACCAAGGTAAAAGCAGGATTGCGGAAACGAATATTTTGGCCATGGCGCACCCCCCTTCAGGCGTTTTGGCAATAATTTTTGATTCTGGGAAGCTTGATGGCGTCGCAAAAAGTCCGACCTACTGCGTCGTGACGCATTTTTGCTCCTTCGGCATACCACATGTATGGCCTCAGTCACAAAAATACACCACTCCTTGTATATCGAACTTTTTGCTTAGCCATCCTGTTTCTGGCTTTTTGCGAACTTATCAAGCTTGATGGCAATATAAAAACGGAATATAAATGATTTTTGTAATACTAACGACATAATAATCGGGAATTTTTTCAAAAAACGGGCCGCTTTCGGATCGGTCGGAATCGGATTAAACGCGTAGTTTTCCTATGATAGTGTTGTCAGGTTAAGCAGATTGCGGGGATGGCTAGGGAAAAATCGCCATGACCCGGGTGAGTGGACTTATTGCGACGCCGTCATCAACCGGATGGCTCTTTTTTCTGCCAGCCGTTGGTCTTTCTCTGGACCAATTCCGGGATTTTGGTGGCGTAGGAGACCGCCGGGTAACCGAGAACCTCGTCTACCGCCGTGGTAAAACCGGTGGAGGGGCTGATGGTAAAGTCTTTGGGGATCTCGATATCCACCTCGCCTCGATTGTCGTAATGGACGGTCAGCCTGATCGGACAAGATCCGTGATTCTGAAGGATGAGTTTTTTCAGGTCTTCGACCCGGCCGCGGCTGACCTGGTTGGAACGCAGCAAGACCCGGGCCGATTCGATGTACCTTTTGCGGGCGTCGGGCAGATCGGTGATCTCGTCGGCGATTATCTTGCTGGTCTGCTCATCCTTCTCAACCTTGCCCTGGACGATCAGGGGGATGTCTTCGTCCAGCAGGTGGGCGCATTCCTGGTAAATCTTCGGGAAGACGACTACCTCGGCACTGCCCGAGATGTCCTCCAGGGTCAGAAAAGCCATCCGGTCGCCTTTCTTGCTGAAGATGTTCTTGCGGGTCCTGAGCAGGCCGCCGACTCTGACCGCCTGATTGTTGAATTCGCCGATATTGGTCAACAGGGAAGTGGTTACCATCTTGAGTTCCTGGCGATGACTGTCCAGGGGGTGGCCGGTCAGATAGAAACCGACGGTCTCTTTTTCGGCGGCCAGCCGGTCTTTTTCGGACCATTCGGGGATATCCGGCAGTTTGATCTCGATTGATTTGGCGGCCTCGGTTTCGGGCAGGATTCCGAACAGCGATTTCTGGCCGGAAAGTTTATCTCTTTGCGCCGCCTGGGCCTGTTCCATGGTCAGATCCATGATGGCGAAGAGTTGCGAGCGCCGGGCGCCCAGCGAATCGAAAGCGCCCGCCCTGATCAGGCTCTCGATGACCCGCCGGTTGACCCGCCGGGAATCGATCCGCGTGCAGAAATCCGGAAGGGAGCGATAGAAGCCGTTGGCCTCTCTTTCCTCGATGATCGAGTCAAGGGCGGCGCCGCCGACATTCTTGACCGCAGCCAGGCCGAAGCGGATCCGATCTTCGATTACCGCGAAATCGCGGTTACTCTCATTGATGTCGGGCGGCAGCACCTCGATCTCGCGTTCCCGGCATTCGTTGATATAGAGGACCACCTTGTCGGTGTTGCTCATGTCGCAGGAGAGCAGGGCGGCCATGAACTGGGCGGGATAGTGTGCCTTGAGATAAGCGGTCTGGTAGGCAATCAGCGCGTAGGCGGCGGAATGGGATTTGTTGAAGCCGTAGCCGGCGAACTTGGCCATCAGGTCGAAGATGTATT
Source organism: Desulfurivibrionaceae bacterium (assembly GCA_046484585.1). GTDB lineage: Bacteria > Desulfobacterota > Desulfobulbia > Desulfobulbales > JAGXFP01 > JAGXFP01. Next base: position 19,620 of record JAWOIQ010000043.1, on the reverse strand, counting down.
CCGCCTTGTCGGTGGGGATGTCGTTATCCGCGCAGCCCGCCATGAATTTCTCTTTCTCGGCGGCCATCACCTCCGCTTTTTTCTTGCCCATCGCCCGCCGCAGCATGTCGGCATCGCCCAGGGAGTAGTTGGCCAGGACGTTGGCGATCTTCATGACCTGTTCCTGGTAGACGATGACTCCGTAGGTCTCCTTGAGAATCGGCTCCAGTTGCGGCAGCGGGTATCTGGCCGCCATCCGGCCGTGTTTGGTGTTGACGAAGTCGGAGACCATGCCGCTTTCCAGGGGGCCCGGCCGGTAGAGGGCTACCAGGGCGATCAGGTCGCTGAAGGCTTCCGGGTGCATGTCGAAGAGCAGCTTGCGCATTCCGGAGCTTTCCAGCTGGAAAACCCCGAGGGCGTCGCCCCGGCACAGGAGGTTGTATGTTTTCGGATCGTCCAGCGGAATGTTGGCCATGTCCAGCCTGCGGCCGATGGCAGCTTCGATCAGGACCACGGCCCTTTCGATGACGGTGAGGGTCTTCAGGCCCAGAAAATCGAACTTGATCAGGCCGGTCTGTTCGGTATGGACCATGTCGTACTGGGTCAGGACCTCTTCCTTCGAGCCGCGGGCCATGGGCAGATATTGGTACATGGGGCCGGGGGAGATAACCACCCCGGCCGCGTGGGTGGAGGTGTGCCGGGGCATGCCCTCCAGAACCATGGAAATCTCGATTAATCTGGCGATATCCTTGTCCTGCCTGACCAGTTCCGCGAGACGCGGTTCCTTCTCGAGGGCCTTCTCGATGGTGATCTTCAGCTCGTCCGGTACCAGTTTGGCGATCTTGTCGACCTCGCCGAAGGGGATCGCCAGGGCGCGGCCGACATCGCGGATCACCCCCCGGGCCTTCATCGAACCATAGGTGATGATCTGGGCGACGTGATCGGCGCCGCCGTATTTTTTCTGGACGTATTCGATTACCTCGCCGCGGCGATCCTGGCAGAAGTCGACATCGAAATCCGGCATCGATTTTCTTTCGATATTGAGAAACCGCTCGAAGATCAGCCCGTAGGGCAGGGGGTCGAGATCGGTAATCTGCATGGCGTAGGCGACCAGGCTGCCGGCCCCGGAACCGCGGCCCGGCCCGACTGGAATCCGGTTCTCCTTGGCCCAGCTGATGAAGTCGGCCACCACCAGGAAATAACCGGGGAAGCCCATCTTCTTGATCACCTCAATCTCCATGTCCAGGCGGTCCCGATAGGTCTTCTCCTGTTCCTCGGTGAGATTGTCCTTGGGGCGGATAATTTCCAGCCGCTTCTCGAGGCCGTCCCGGGCCGCTTTTTCAAATACCGTATCGAAGTTTTCTCCCTCCGGGACCGGGAAGAGAGGGAAGTGGTGTTCGCCGAATTCAAGTTCGAGGTTGCAGCGTTCGGCCACCTTGACGGTATTGGCGATCGCCTCGGGGCACCAGGCGAAGCACTCTTTCATTTCCTGGGGAGACTTGAAGTAGAGCTGGTCCGAATCAAAATGGAAGCGGCCCGGATCGTCGATGGTCCGGCTGGTCTGTACGCAGAGCAGCACCTCGTGGGCCTTGCTCTGCTCCCTGGTCAGATAGTGGCAGTCGTTGGTCGCCACCAGCGGGATCCCGGTTTCCCCGGCAATCTCGACCAGGCCCTGGTTGACCTTGGTCTGGATGGGAATGCCGTTTTCCTGGAGTTCCAGATAGAGCCGGTCGCCGAAGATATCCTGCAGCTGGCGGGCCTTGGCCAGGGCCTGTTTAGGGTCGTCTTTTTTCAGATAGTAGGCCACCGGACCCTGCAAGCAGGCGGTCAGGGCGATCAGCCCGTCATTGTATTTCTCGATAACCTCCATGTCGATTCGCGGTTTGTAGTAAAAACCTTCGAGCTGGGCTATCGAGGCCAGATGCATCAGATTCTGGTAGCCAACTTTGTTCATGGCCAGGAGGACCAGGTGATGCAGCAGTTTCGATTGGGCGTCCTTGGTGTGCCGGCTGGCCGGGGTGACGTAAAACTCGCAGCCGATAATCGGTTTCAGTCCCGCCTTGGTGGCCTTGTTGTAAAAATCGAGGGCTCCGTACATGGCGCCGTGGTCGGTGATGCTGACTGTATTCATCCCGAATTCCCTGGATTTGTCCATCAGGTCATTGAGCCGGATGGCGCCGTCCAGCAGACTGTAATTGGTGTGGACGTGGAGATGGACAAAATCGGCAGGTTGGGCCGCTGGCGGCGAATTGTTGTTCATGATTTCTCTTTACAAAAGTCTATTTTCTGAATCCGTGAATGAATGGGCCATTTGCTGTCGGCAACTAGTTGATATACCATCAGGATAATCAATATTGTCGCCACCTTGCATCTGACCCGTTCTCGAACGCTCACGGATTCAGGTATTTGGGAAGTGTCCGGACAAAACACAAATCGTAAAAAAAATGTAACTCTTCACAGGGTAAGGCGGCCATGTTCAGCGCCTTAACCTGTCTTCGTAAAGTTCGCAGGTATTGCGGCCCGCGAGGCGTCGGGTCGCGAAAATATCCGGTGAATCGAATATGAAAGTGTCAATATAGCATTGGATGAGGGGATTGAACAGGGAGAAATAAAAGCTCTGCCCTTTTTTCGGAGCTCTGGTAAAGTTCTTTTAAATCAGGGGCTTACGGATATAAGGTTCCGGCAGCTTGAATGTTTGCAGGGCCTGGAGGCTGGTCCACAGCCCTTCTTCCTGGTGGGGTTCCAAGGTGATGATCGGACGCTGCTTGTCCCGGCACAGAAAGGCGAAAAGACCGCTAAAATCAAAATCACCTTCGCCGATGGCCAGATGTTCGTCCCGGTTGCCGAGATTGTCATGGAGATGGAGTTGGATAAGCCAGGGGAGCAGCGGGGTCAGCCAGTCCCGCCAGGTGTTTTTGGCGAAGGCCATGATATGGCCGACGTCGAGGCAGAAGCGGGCATATGGTGAATCAAGAGCGCCGAGAATTTTACGATGCTGATCGGGGCTGGTTTCGTAAGTGTTCTCAAAGGCCACCGGGACCCGATGGGCTTCGGCGATAGCCAGCAGCCCTTGCCAGGTTTCAAGGGAACGGGCCAGCCACTCTTCCTGTCTGAACCCGAGCTTGTTCTCCTCGTAGCCGAGGTGGCAGACGATGGAAACGGGTTCGAACACTTCGATCAGTTCAAAGGCCTTGCGCAACTTGGCGCGGGTGGCGGTCAGCACCGCCGGATCGGTGCCGCCCGGGGCCAAGTCGCCGAAGGGGGCGTGAATGGTGCAGTCGATGCCTTCTTCATTTAAGGTCCGGGCAACCTGTCTGAAATCCGCAAGGGGTTTATCATGGAGGCAGGAGCCTTCCAGACCGATCTCCGGTTGGAGACGGTTGTCGAGAAAGACCCTGAACAGATCTGTCTGCAACCGCTCAAACGGCGCGTTGATGAACAGGCGGGAGGTCAGATCGGCAAAAGGGAGATCGGGCTGGGGCCGCCCGGTTGCATGCTTTTTTTCAGTCAAGCTTTCTGGCCTCTTCGATCAGCATGATCGGGATATCGTCTCTGATCTCGTAGAGGAGCCGGCACTTTTCGCAGATCAGGCCGTCTTGCTGATCGTTAAGTTTGACTTGCCCCTTGCATTGGGGGCAGGCCAGAATCTCCAGCAGTTCCTTTTTTATCATGGATGGTCCTCTTTTGATTTATTTTAAGCGATCACAGGGTACCGAATCTGCTTTGTTATCGGCCTGCTCATGTACATCAGTACACATCGCAGGCCGATGCCTTGCATCTCCGGCACCCTGTAATCGCTTGCCGGCTGGGAGATTGACCAACCCTGGGCGGCTTATCCCGTGATCGGTTACGATTTATTTAGCACACCGACTCGGCATGGTTCTTTGGTCTTACTTCCGAACATAAAACTCTGAACCCTATAATGCAACAGGAGGGCAGCTTTCATCGAGAATAAATCGGAAAGCGGCCAATGTTTGTTGCACCGGTGCGGTGCAAAGGCTAAGATGGTCGCGATGTTAGATGGGAGATTTTTCTGTTTAAATGCTTTTTAAGGGACATGGAAATATAAAAGTACCGTTTATTACCGCAAAAGGGCATAAGTTTCGTTTGGGCCGGTAAGCAACCCAACTCAGCTTTATCTTTGTCGTCATGCCGGCAGGTTTTAAGCCGGCATCCAGTATATATCTGGATTCCGGCTTAAAACCTGCCGGCATGACGGACTTTTCGATGCGTGGTAAACCGGTATATCAATAATTTCCGAGTCCCTTAGTACCTCCGGATTCAGGTGGAGTTTTGTCGCATGGGCCGAGATTGTTTTTACCAGGCTATGCCTGCCGACGACATTATTAATCTATGAATATTCTGATAGTCAAAACCAGCGCCATCGGCGATGTTACTCATACCCTGCCCGTTTTGAACGCTCTGCGGAAACATTATCCCGGCGCAAAAATAACCTGGCTGGTCGAGGAGGCGGCGGCTGACCTCGTCAAAGGCCATCGGGCTCTGGACCGGGTCCTGGTCTCCCGCCGCAAGCATTGGGCAGCCGAGATGCGTGGCGGCGCCGGTTTCATCAAGGCCTGGCGGGAAATCTGGAGGTTTATCCGGGATCTGCGCAGCACCCGCTATGATCTGCTCTTCGATTTCCAGGGACTTCTCAAAAGCGGCGTCTGGGTCTGGCTGGCCGATGCTGACCGCAAAATCGGCTTTGGCCGGGGCATGGAACACGCCGAGTGCAGCTATATCTTTTTAAATGAAAGGATTGCGCCGGTACCGATGGACACCCATGCCTTGCGGCGGGAGATGGCTTTATTGAAGGCGGCAGGGATCGAAACCGAAGAGATTGTCTTCGATCTGCCGATTACCGAAAGAGACCGGGCCGAGGTGGAAAAACTTCTTGCCGTTCACGGGATCGACCGGCAAAAAACTATTGTCGCCATAAATCCTGTGGCTCGCTGGCCCACCAAACTCTGGTTCAGTGAGCGATTCGCCGAGGTTGGCGATCATCTGCTGGAGCGGGGCTGTGTGGTGGTTTTCACCGGCAGCCCGGCGGATCGCGACGAAATCGACCGAATCATAAGCTCCATGAAAGGCCGGGCGGTTAATCTGGCCGGGGAAACCTCCCTGATGTCCCTGGCCGCCCTCTACCAGGAGGCTGATGTGGTGGTTTCGACCGATACCGGGCCGATGCATATTGCCGCCGCCGTCGGCACCCCGCTGGTGGCGATTTTCGGGTCCACCGCGCCCTGGCGGACCGGTCCCTGGGGTGATCAACATCTGGTCCTGCGGGCCGACTTGGATTGCAGTCCCTGTCTGAAAAGAAACTGCCCGAAAAATTCCGAGTGCATGCGGGCGATTTCGGTGGCGCAGGTGGTCGCGGCGGTTAATGAAATTCTGGGGCGGGATCAACGGGTGTAGAGCGGGGAGCAGCCTACATCTCTCACTGGACACGCGGAATTCCCGTAACCGTTCAGCAGCACCGCATCTTCGGACGATCGGCCCGGCTTACGTACACGAGGTACGCGGCGCCGGTCCGCTTGTCCAAATCTGCACCACTGCTGAACGGTTACAGTCCGGCGGTTTTGGATACTTTGGCGACCGCCACGGTGAACGGTTACGATTTCCCGGCTGAGTTATTTATCAACGGCTAAATAGATGGCGGCGATTTCGAACAATCATAATCACCAGGCACAAAGGTGCGGATAATCCTCCTTGTCTGAAGAAGAATCCTACGGCCAATCGTGGATCCATGCGGTGAGTCAGCGTGGAGATGGTAACCGCCGTGTGGCGAAGGGCATGAAATGGAAGTGGAAATGGGCGATGTAACCTTGAAAAAAAAATTAAAGATCGCGGTGCTGATCCGGCGTTTTGTTACTTCTGGCGGGAAGGAACGTTATGCGGTTGAGGTGACGAGGCGGCTGCGGGACCGTGGTCATGAGATCCATCTTTTCTGCCGGGAGTTTGATCAGGAGTTGACCGATGGGATGGTTATTCATCGCCTTCCCGTTCGGTGGCGGTTTTCCAGCGCGCTGAGTTGTCTGGCCTTTGCCCGTGACTGCGCAAAACAGCTGCCTGCCGCGGGGCGCTTTGATATTATCCATTCCCATGAAAGGGCTTATTGCCAGGATGTACTGACCATTCACACCTTTTCGTTCAAAGGCGGCCTGAGAAATTATCCTTTTTTCCGGCGCCTAGATCAGACCTGGCTGAGTTACCGGAGTTGGGTTTACCTGCTGCTGGAACAAAAACAGATGGAAACTCCGCAATTGGTGGCGGTTTCGGAAGCGATTCGTCAAGACGGTATCCGTTTTTACGAAAGGCACGACGGAGTGACGGTGATCGAACCCGGAGTTGATCTGGATCAGTTTAATCCCGTTAGAATTGCGGCTGAAAGGACAGTGATCCGCCAACGGTTCGGCGTTGATGATGACGAGCTGCTGATTCTTTTTGTCGGTTCGGAGTTCAAGCGCAAGGGGCTTGATCGCTTGATCCCTGCCATCGCGCCCGGGATGAGGCTTCTGGTGCTCGGCAGGGGAGACAATCTATCCTTTTTCCATGACCTGGCAGCTGGATTAGGCCTGGATGACCGGGTTCATTTTGCCGGCCTGATTGAAGGAGATGTCGGCAGGTATTACGCTGCCGCCGATGTGGTAGTGCTGCCGTCCCGTTCGGAAGCATTCGGGATGACCGTTCTGGAAGGGATGGCTGCCGGGCTTCCGGTTCTGGTAAGCCGGGAGTGCGGGGTTGCGCCGCTGATCAACACCGGTGAAGACGGATTTGTTTTTGACGATTCGGAACAGTTGGCACGCTTCCTTGCTGAGTTATCCGATCACGGTTTCCGGCAGCGGGTTGGCGCCGCGGCCCGAAGAAAAGCGGAGGCCTATTCCTGGGACATACAGACCGATAAATACGAGCGGCTTTTCAGGGAGATGTTCGCCAATCGTTTTTAAGGTAGTGCTTTCGGAAAGAGGAAATCCCCGGAGATAAACAATTTCGGCAGGTCGAAATCAAACAGCCATGAATTCTCTTTTCATTCTGCTATACTTCCTGTACATCTTGCCGACTCGTCCGATTCGGAAAAACAATTCGATTTGCCAGGGGGCGAAGTCCTTGCCCATGGTCTTATAGTCCACAATAACAGGGATGAGCTGCCCTTCTTTTTTGCGGACCAGCACGTTTTTGCGGTGAATATCGGTAAGGCAGAGATCCGCTTCGGCCAGGAAGCTGACGACCCCTTCCAATCGTTCCCAGAATTCACGGTCTTGCAGCGCTCCTAAATCTTCTATGCTCTTGGAAGGCTTTCCGTTGTCGTCGAGGATCGCTTCGGTAATGAGATAGGTCTGCCCACCTGCCTCCAATACCTGATATACGGTCTGGAAGTTGATCTTAAGCTCTTCGGGAAGCTTGGCGCTGATCTTTTTGTAGTTGCGCAACTCGTGATAGTTCAGATCCTTGGCGCGTTTGTAGCCGCGGTAGATGCGCTTTACCACCAAATTCCGGAACAGGAAGACTTCCCGCCGATAGCCGGTGCTTAGCAGTTCGGCATCGGCGGCGAAGTGTTTTTCGATGTCTGCGCTGGTTATCATGACTATCCCGGATGGTTAAAAAGGCCGCGCCTGCCGGCAGCATGGATGCTGCCGATTTTTTGGTGAACAGGTGTTTGACCACGGCGGCGAATCTCACCGAATATGCTCAAAGAGACTGGCAATGTCAAGGATGTTACGGTATATTTCAAGGTTTCCGCGGAAAATACGGGTATGAAGATCGGTTTAATGATCCTCAATCTCCCTGCCAAGCTTGGCGATCGGGGGCGGAATCTGAAGCCTTCCTGCCGGAAGAATAATCTCTGAGGATGCAAGGAGCAGCGCAATATGAATATACCACGTAAGTTGGTTGGAATGTTTGGCTACGATCTTGCCAGGATTTCCAAATACCAACCCAATATTGAGAGCCACCTGCAGCTGTTGTTTAAATCTCTGGACATCGATCTGGTTCTCGATGTCGGCGGAAACAACGGTGCGTATGGACTTTTGCTGCGGGAGTTCGGCTATGAAGGTGAAATAATCTCGTTTGAGCCGGTGCAGAGATGTTACGCCCGTCTTTTGCGGCATAGCGTGAATGATCGCCATTGGTCGGCGTATAATTTCGCCTTGGGCCCCCGTAAGGCGGAAATGACCATCACCGTGCCGGAATCCGACGATTTTTCTTCCTTCCTGGATGTCGCCCCTTCTGCAAAAGAGAAGTGGTCGGAAGTTTTTGCCACTGTAGAGAGGGAAGTGGTCCGGGTTGAACGTCTTGACGATGTCGTTGCCGAAATGGGTCTTGCCCCCGAGAGCCGGAATGTTTTTCTTAAGCTTGATACGCAGGGCTATGACCTTGAGGTGCTGAAAGGTGCGGCAAATGTGATCGGAGATCTCAAGGGAATGCAGTCCGAGATTTCGATGATCCCCATATATCAGGGCATGCCGAATTATCTGGAATCCCTGACTCGTTTTCATGAGCTGGGTTTTAAGCTGACCGGGCTATACCCTGTTGCCAGGGACAAGGCGACTCTGCAAATCATCGAGATGGATTGCGTCATGCGTCGTGACTGATCTCGCGGCGAGCGCGAAATGGAAGAGCGGATATTAAGAAATGGAATGAGGCTTATTTGGCCGGGATCATTTTCTGAAGAGGTTGTCTTGCCATGGAATATCCATGCTATGTTCTGCATGTAAAAGAAGGATATGAGGATCGGGAGAAGAGTATTGCCGCGCAGTTTGCAAAGCTCTCAATACCGGTCAAGTGGATTCTCGACTTTGACGTCGCCGAGCTTGGCAATGAGGTCCTTGAAAAATACGGTTTTTATGGGAGATTATTGCGCGATTCGGAAATTTCCTGCTGTCTCAAACATATTTCGGCCTGGGAGAAGATAGCTTCAGGTCCTGATCAGGCCGGTTTCGTCTTTGAAGATGATGTCTTGATTGATCGTGAGAAGTTCATAAAAATCGCTGAGCAGGCGATTGCGGAATTCCACAACTCAGGGAAGGAGGAGGGCTGCCTTTGTTTCGGTGACGGCTGCGCCATGTATGTGCCCTGGACGAAACTGAAAAAAAACCGGCGGCTTTACCGGGCCGAGCAGGTTCGAGCGGCTGATTCCTATTGGCTGACCAAAAAAACGGCTGGCCGCATGCTTGAGTGGCTCGCTGCTAACGGCTTCTCACTGCCGGCCGATCACCTGATCACTAAGATTACCGGTGAACTCGATATACCGATCTACTGGGTTGAGCCTACGGTGGTCAGTCAGGGCTCCCACACCGGCCGTTTCAGCTCTATGCTCAAGGAGAAAGACCGGGGTGAATTGAAGGAGAAGGTGAATTGGATCGTTAAGAAGCTCCGCCGCAAGTATTTATATCCCCTGACCGGAGTAGATCCCCGGAAGATGACTCCCGAATTCAGAAAAAAACTCGACATCGACGGCAATAGGAAAAAATAATGAAAATCGCAACCGGGTCAATAATTCACCGAGGGCAGGAATGGATCTTACCGATAGCTCGGGGACTTTTGCTGGCCGAGCTGTTGGCGCTGTTCTTTTCGACCAGCCTGGCGGTGGGAGTGGAGCTGCTGGTCTATCCGTTATTTCTGTTCTCCGCCGAGTTGCGGGGCCGGCTTTTTCGGGCAATCGCGCAGCCTATGGTCAAGGCAGCTCTGGCCTGGGGGGCGGTTCTTCTCGTCGCCGCTCTGTACAGCGTTGCCGATGGTCCCGAAACCATGGGCAATCTGGTCAGCTGGCGGAAATTGCTGCTCTTGCCGATGGCGGCGGCGGTTTTCGACAGCAAGGCATGGAAGTACCGCCTGGTCTGGGGGTTCATTCTTTTTACATCCCTGGGGGCGGTTTTGTCGTATCTGAGCTGGTTCGGCGATATAAGAATCTATAAATATCCGGTGGGAATCGCCATAATCAATCATGCCACCCAGGCCATGGTGTTTGCGGTGAGTTTTTTCGCCATCGCCATGCTGATCCGCTATCCGCAGCCGGAAAACAGGGGCTGGCGCTGGTTCCTGCCGGTGGCCGGGCTGGCAGTCTGCACTAATCTGCTCTTCATAACTCCTGGGCGCAGCGGCTATCTGGCCCTGCTGGTCCTCGCCGCCTTTGCCTCTTTCGTCATGGCGCCGGGCAGAATCCGCTACTTTCTGGGGCTGGGCATTCCGCTGGGGCTCGCCCTGCTGCTCTTTTTCTCGCCGGTGGCCAGCCAGCGGATCATGCAGGGCTTTAGCGAGATCAAAAATTATGAACAATCCGAGGAACTGACTTCGATGGGGCTCAGGGTGGTCATGTGGCAGAACACCCTGGAAATTATCCGGGAAAAACCCTGGTTCGGCTACGGTACCGGCGGATTTATGGAAGCGTACCGGCGTCAGGTCGAGGGACGGACGGGCTGGCGGGGACAAGCGGTTGGCGATCCCCATAACCAGTTCATGCGGATTGTCGCCGAACAGGGTATTCTGGGCCTGGCGGTTTTTTTCTGGCTGATCGGCGCTTTTTTCCGGCAACGGGTCACAAGGGTCTACCGGCTGATGGGCCTGGGCGTCTTGCTGGCCTGGTGCGCTACCAGCATGTTCAGCGCCCATTTCTCGACCTTTGCCGAGGGGCGTTTCCTTTATCTCTGGTGCGGCGCCATGCTGGCCGGAGATAACAGTAGAGATGACCCTGCCGCTTGATTGCAGTGATTGCCGTCAACCTGAATCCGTGACGGCTTCTAGATGGGTTCTGCTTTATCTGCCTGTTGTTGCGTTAAAAACCGTTTTTTCCACTGAGTCGTCTCGATCTGCCCCGCCGCCCTGCGGGGCGCCCGATAACGGATTCAGGGTTAAGGTAAAGTCCATCGCCAAATCAGGGATGTTTCATGAGCCGCGGCTCGGGAATCAGCGCTGCATGTCGTGGAGCATTTCGTACACGCCCTTTTTCTTAAGAAGTTGCTCATGGTCGCCTTCCTCGACGATCCTGCCCTGCTGCATCACGATGATCCGATCGGCGTTGCGGATCGTCGAGAGCCGGTGGGCGATGACCAGGGTGGTCCGGTCCCGCATTAGGTTTTCCAGGGCCTTCTGGACTTCACGCTCCGATTCCGTATCCAGGGAGGAGGTCGCCTCGTCTAAAATCAGAATCGGGGCATCCTTGAGAAGGGCTCGGGCGATCGATACCCTTTGCTGTTGCCCCCCCGAGAGTTTCGCCCCCGATTCACCGATCACGGTCTCGAAGCCGTCCGGCAGCTGCCTGATGAAATCCAGGGCATGGGCGGCCTTGGCTGCCTCGATAATCTCTTCTTCGGAACGATCGGAGTCCCCGTAGGCGATATTGTTGCGGATGGTGTCGTTGAACAGGAAGGTCTGCTGGGTGACGATGGCGATCTGGCCGCGCAGCGAGGCGAGGGTCGCGTCTCTGATGTCGCGGCCGTCGATCTGGACCTCGCCGCTGTCGACCTCGAAGAAGCGCGGTACCAGGTTGACCAGGGAAGTCTTGCCGGCGCCGCTGGTGCCGACCAGGGCCAGACATTCGCCCCGTTTGACCCGTAAATTGATATTGTTCAGGACCTGGGTTCTGTTGTCGTAGGAGAAGCAGACATCCCGGAACGAGATATCATCGTGCAGGGGAGCGAGAGCTTTGGCGCCCGGCCGGTCGGTGATCTGCGGCGGGGTGTCTAGAACCTTGAAAACCCGGGTAGCGGCGGCCATGCCCTGCTGAACGGTGCTGTTCACCCGGCTCAGGCTCTTGATCGGCTCGTAGATCATCACCAGGGCGGTCAGGAAGGAGAAGAAGGTGCCCGGGGTGGAGTTGCCCTTTAAAACCTGATGGCCGCCGTACCAGATCACGAAGGCCACAAAGACTCCGCCCATGAGCTCCATCAGGGCGTGGGAAAAGTTGCGGACCTTGGCATCGCTGACGAAGACATCGAACAGGCGTCGCACTGCCGTGGAAAAACGCCCCGCCTCGTATTTTTCCATGCAGAATGCCTTGACGATGCGGTTGCCGGCGATGGTTTCGTGAAGGATATTGGAAATGGTGGCCATGGTCTGCTGGGCCTGGTTGCTGTAGCGCCGGTGCAGGCGGCCGAAGATGACGATCGGGATTACCGCCGTCGGCAGAAAGATCATCGACAGCGAGGCGAGCTGCCAGTTCATATAGAAAATCACCCCCAAAAGCGAAACGGCCTGGAGCAGATCCTTGATGATCCCGACCAGGGCCTGGGAGACGGCGTACTGGATCAGGGTTATATCGGAAACCACCCTGGAGATCAGCTCGCCGGTCGGGGTCTGGTGAAAGTAAGAGATGGGCAGCGAGTGCAGGTGTGAGAACAGCCGTTCCCGGAGATCGCGGATCACCCCCTGGCCAACCTTTTCGAGAAAGACCGTGTAAATATAGTAGAAAAAACCCTTGAAGAGGAAGATCAGCACCAGAGCCAGGGGCAGCAGATTCAAGGTGGTTCGGTCCTGTTCGAAGAAGATCTTGTCGAGCAGCGGCTTGACCATCCAGGCCTGGGCGCCGCTCAGGGAAGCGACCAGCGCCATGCTGATTATTGAGATGGCCAGCATCACCTTGTAGGGGCGGACCGTCTTGAAAATTCGCTTAATCGTCTGTTTTTCTGAAAGCTGCTTGGTTTGCATTACTGCCTTTTTTTCCGGGGTTAGCGGCGAGGGTGTTTAGAGGAGGCGGCTTCGAATTTACGTTATTCACGAACCGCATTCTATAATGGTTGGCCGGCAATTTTTCAAGTTTTAATAATATGTTGCTGTTATGTCGCGTTCTTGGGGGACAAGTCTTTTTCACCATCCAAGACCGGTCGATTTTCTCCGGATTGACGGATCAATGGCTGATCCATCCCGTAGGGCTTCGGATCGGGGCGTGCGGTCGGGGCAAAGGAGGAAAACAGGTTAGCGGTGGTACAGGTATAAAAAAGCGCGGCCCCGAAAAAGCGGAACCGCGCTGGATAAGTCCGGATTGTGCTGAAAATCAGACCGGGTCGGGAGCTATTCTCCGATATAATTACCGTCCCTGAACAGGCCCTTGATCTTGGTCTTCCCGTCCTCATAGGTATAGGTCCCCTGTCCATTTGGAACGTTATCTCGCCAGTCGCCTTCATATTTGCTGCCGTCGGCATATTCCATGGCGCCCTGGCCGTTGGGCAGACCGTTTTCGAACATGCCCCTATACCTGTCCCCCTCGGGTGAGGAAAGGGTGCCCTGGCCGTGGGCGGCGCCGGCCACGAACTCCCCATCGTAAACGGTGCCGTCCGGAAAGGTCAGAACGCCGTGCCCGTGTTTCTGATTGTCGTCGAACTCGCCGACATAGGTCGTGCCGTCCTGCAGGGTGAGAGTCCCCTGGCCGTGCCGCTTGCTCTTGACGAACTCCCCTTCGTATTTGTCTCCGTTGGGGAAGGTGTAAATCCCTTTGCCGTGGAGTTCGTTGTTCTCAAAGGAACCGGCGTATTTCGAGCCGTCCGGATAGATCAGCACTCCTTCGCCGTGGGGGGAGTTCTCCTTGAATTCACCGACGTAACTGCCGCCGTTGGTGTATTCAAAAGTGCCGCTGCCGTTGGCGCAGTCTCCTTCGGTGCATTCAGCTGAAACCGGGCCGGCGGAAAAGCCAAGGATTAGAATTGCGAGCAGAGTTGTCAGGGATAATTTCATCTTCTTCTGTCCTTATGGTTGGCGTCCTTGGCGACCATCGTGAATTCGCCGAAATTCATTTATAAATGGTAATTCTGATTGAAACCGGACGGATGATTTATATCTTGCATTGCCTTATCCTTAATTTTAATGTGCCGTCTCTGTCAAGAAAAAATCAGGAAGGTTTGTTTCAGTAATAAATCCTGATTATGATATATCCCTGAATCCGTTAAGTGATTCAGGATATGGAGACTTGCCAGCTGATCGACTGCTTTTTTATACGGGATAGGAGGCTTTTTTGATCTGCCGCACTTCCAGACAATTTCCCCGCTCTCTGTACGTGGCTGGGTTGATAACGGTGATTATGCTGATCTCCGGCTGCGCCGCCAAGCCGGTATCGAGAACCATGATTGCCACGGCCTACTGCGGCTGCGCTCAATGCTGCAGCTGGGAAAGGGGCAGTTGGAAATTTCTCAAACTTGATTTCTGGAATCGCTACGTGGCTGCCGGAGTCGATCAGGGCCGCGATTATACGGGGCGGACCGCAAGCGGCACCAAGCCTCGGGAACCTTATCCGGGGCTGATGTCCGTGGACAGCCTCAGGAGGCCTTGGCTGATCCCTTTCAGGATAGTTTTCTTTCCCTGGCTCTTGCTGCCGGCGGACGGTACGATTGCCGCCGATACCAATTATTACCGGTTCGGGACCAGGATGTATGTTCCCGGCTATGGCTGGGGAGTTGTCGAGGACCGGGGCGGCGCCATAAAAGGTCCCGACCGGCTGGATCTGTATAAGGATAATCATCAGGACGCTCTTATCTGGGGCCGGCGCAGGGTGCCGGTCCGGATCGAGAAAAAGTAGGGCGGCCGGGTTGTGATCACTTCGGGATTTTTATCGAGGAGTTGTCGTGAAAAAAAAAGTATGTCAGGCCAAGCCGAAAATCGATTATCCGTGCCCGTGGTTGTTCAAGGTTATCGGGTTCGGCGGAGGGGAAGTGGAAGAGGCGATCAGGAAAACCGTCGATGCGGATTCCTGTATAATAACCGCTTCAAAGGTAAGCAGCACCGGTAAATATCATAGTGTCGATCTGGAAATGGAGGTTGTCAGTGAGGAGCACCGCAACCGCATATACCGGGAGCTTTCCGCCCATGTCTCCATCAAGTATGTTCTGTGAGGCGGTAACAAATCTGCACCACTGCTGAACGGTTACAGTCGGGCGGTTGTGGTACTTTGGCGACCACCCCGGTGAACGGTTACGTGAGGCGAGGTCGGCGTCGGCGCAGGAGAAACCGGCCGGAGGCGAATGTCGACCGGCTTCCCGCCCATTTTATCAGCCGAGCTCGAAACCGATCTTTTTGATCTCTTCCTCTATGGTCTCGGTCGATACCTGGCCACTTTCGTCATAAGTCGCTTCTCCTTTTTCCAGGTCGACCTTGACGTTGCTGATCCCGTCGATATCTTCCAGCGCCTTGGTGACTGCGCCGACGCAGTGTCCGCATCTCATCCCGATTACTTTTATCGTGGCCATCATGATCTCCTTAATGATTTTTTGATTTAAGCCGAAATTGTTCATTCCCTGATGCGTTCGCAAAAAGGCACGAAACGGCTAAGCAAAAAGTTCGATACACAAGTGCTGTGTTTTTGCGACGCCATCATTGTTTAAAACAGTTTAACTATAAGTGGTGTTGCCTAAAAAACAATTAATTATTACTTTTCCGCAAATCGAATCCGTAAGTCATTAATTGAATTCTAAAAATCAAGGTCATTCGTGACCCATCGCAAGGAACCAGGTATGAATAAATCTCCGGAAAATCTGGGGCAAACCGCCAGTGTGGCTATTCGGGGCATGCATTGCGCCTCCTGTTCGGCCAGGATCGAAAAAGTAGTCACCGCCCTTGACGGGGTGAGCAGGGCCAATGTCAATCTGGCTACGGAAAACATGGAACTGCAATGGGATCCGGCAACTATCGGGCTTGAGCAGATTGCCGACAAGATTAAGGGGTTGGGTTTCGAGATGATCATGCCGAGTCGGGATCATGAAGTCCGCCTCAATATCGAGGGGATGAGCTGCGCCTCCTGTTCCGCCCGGATCGAAAAAGTCGTTTCCGGGATGGATGGGGTGGAGAGCGTCGCGGTTAACCTGCCGGCGAACAGCGGCCTGGTCAGGTTTGATCCGGACAAGGTGGGGCTGCGCCAGATCAGGGAGAAGATCGCCGAGCTCGGCTTCAAGGCGACCCCCGCTTCCGAGAGCAGCGACAGCTTCGCCGAAGGCCAGCAGCGGGCCCTGGCCCGTCTGCGGACCATGAAGCGCGAGCTTTTTCCGACCCTTATCCTCGGGGCTTTGCTGCTGGTAGTCGCGATGGGGGAGATGGTCGGCCTGGAGTTGCCCGCCTTCATGGCCCCCAATCAGGCGCCGCTGCTCTTCGCTCTGATCCAGCTCTTTCTCGTCCTGCCGATTATCTGGTTTGGCAGAAGGTTCTACCTGGTCGGTTTTCCCAGCCTGTTCCGCGGCTCGCCGAATATGGACTCCCTGATCGCCATCGGCACCGGCGCCGCCTTCCTGTACAGCAGCTGGAATCTGGCCGAGATTGTCCTGGGCATCAATGTCCACGCCCGGGTCCACGATCTCTACTTCGAATCGGCCGGGGTGATTATCGCCCTGGTCTCCCTCGGTAAATACCTGGAGGCCCGTTCCAAGGTGCGGACCTCCGACGCCATCCGGCAGTTGATGCAGCTCGCTCCCGACAGGGCCATTCTGATCCGGGACGAGCAGCAGGAGGAGATTCTGGTCGAGGAGATCGTGCCCGGCGACATCCTCCTGGTCCGGCCCGGCGACCGGCTGCCGGTGGACGGGGTAGTGGTCAAGGGAAGCTCGAATATCGATGAATCGATGCTGACCGGGGAAAGCATGCCGGTCAGCAAGGAGGAGGGCGACAAGGTGGTCGCCGCCACCCTCAACACCAACGGGGTCTTGCGGATCAAGGCCGAGAAGGTCGGCGGCGACACGGTCCTGGCCAGGATCATCAAAATGGTCAGGGAGGCCCAGGGCAGCAAGGCGCCGATCGCCAATCTGGCCGACCGGATCAGCCTTTATTTCGTGCCGATTGTCATGACCATCGCCCTGGTCTCCGGACTTTCCTGGTATCTGGCCGGCGGCGCCGATTTCTCCTTCGCCCTGCGGATCTTCGTGGCGGTAATGGTTATCGCCTGCCCCTGCGCGATGGGACTTGCCACCCCGACCTCGATCATGGTCGGTACCGGCCGCGGCGCCCAGCTCGGGGTCCTGATCAAGAGTGGGGCGGCCCTGGAGACCACCCAGAAGATCGAAGCGGTGGTTTTCGACAAGACCGGCACCCTCACTTACGGCAAACCGGTGCTGACCGACATTGTCATGTTCGCCGATCAGGACCGGGAAGAGTGCCTGGCCATGGTGGCTTCCGCCGAAAGCGTTTCCGAGCATCCCCTGGCCCGGGCCATTGTCGATGCGGCCCGCGAAAAGGGGTACGCCCTGAAGGAACCGGACAGGTTCGAAGCCCTGGTAGGCCGCGGGATTATCGCAGCCATTGACAACCGGGAACTGCTGCTCGGCAACCATGAGTTGATGGCCGATAAGGGAGTAGCAGGCCTCGATAAACCGGAGGTGGCCAAAGGGGCGGCCGAAATGGCCGGCCAGGGCAAAACCGCCCTCTATCTGGCTATCGATGGAACTCTGACCGCCCTTGTCGTTATCGCCGACAAGATCAAGCCGGAGGCGGCGGCTACCGTGGCGGCGCTCAGGAAGATGGGGATCCGGCCGATCATGCTGACCGGCGACAACGAGGTGACCGCCAGGGCCATTGCCGCCCAGGCCGGGATCTCCGAAGTCATCGCCCAGGTCATGCCCGAGCACAAGGCCGATAAGATCATCGAACTCCAGAACCAGGGATTGAAGGTGGCCATGGTCGGCGACGGCATCAACGACGCCCCGGCCCTGGCCCGGGCCGATATCGGCATCGCCATGGGCACCGGCATCGATGTGGCGATCGAGTCCGGCGATATCGTCCTGATGAAGGGCGATCTGCACGGCCTGCTCACCGCCCTCAAGTTGAGCCGGGCCACCATGCGCAATATCAGGCAGAACCTGTTCTGGGCCTTTATCTACAATATAATCGGCATCCCCATTGCCGCCGGCCTGCTCTATGCCTTCGGCGGACCGACCCTTAACCCGATGATCGCCGGCGCCGCCATGGCGATGAGTTCGGTGTCGGTGGTCAGCAACGCCCTGCGTCTGCGGTTCTTCGCTCCGGCTTAGCTGTTGTCCAGACTCGGCCGGTGAGGAGTGAGGTGTAAGGAGTGAGGAGCACGCCTCGCTCCTTTTAAAATGGTGAGTTTTTTTCTTATCTGATTTAGAATCAGCTTTGTTTTGCCAACCCCCTATCTCATCTGCCAAGGAAAACCTGAATGGCCGGACAAGAAGATATTTCAGATGATTTTACCCGACTTGTAACAAAAATCGACCGCCGTGAAGCAGTAGTCGGCATCATCGGCCTTGGTTACGTGGGGCTGCCCCTGGCCCTGCATTTCTGCCGGAAAAACTTCAAGGTTATCGGTTTTGACGTCGATCAAGGCAAGATCGATTCTCTGGCGCGGGGCCGCTCTTATATCAAACATATTCCCGATCAGTTCGTCGGGGAGCTTTCCTCCCAGGGCAGGTTTGAGGCCACCGGCGATTTCAGCCGCCTTGCCGAGCCGGATTGCCTGCTGATCTGCGTTCCCACCCCCCTTGACGACAAGCTGGAGCCCGATCTTTCTTACCTGTTGCAGACCACCGGGCAGATCGCCGCCTCGATCCGGTCCGGGCAGTTGATCGTTCTGGAAAGCACCACCTATCCGGGCACCACCGAGGAGATGATGCAGCCGCGTCTGGAAGAAAGCGGTCTGAAGACCGGCCGTGATTTTTTCCTGGCCTTTTCGCCGGAGCGGGAAGATCCGGGCAACAAGAATTTCGATGCCTCGAATATCCCCAAAATCGTCGGCGGCGTAACCCCGGCCTGTCTGGAGGCGGCTGTCGCCCTCTATAATTCCATTACCACGGCGGTCCCGGTTTCATCGACCAGAGCGGCGGAATTGACCAAGCTCCTGGAAAACACCTACCGTTCGGTGAACATCGCCCTGGTCAACGAAATGAAGATCCTGGCCCACCGGATGGGGATCGATCTTTTCGAGGTGATTAACGCGGCGGCGACCAAGCCGTTCGGGTACACCCCATTTTTCCCCGGTCCCGGCCTGGGCGGCCACTGTATCCCCATCGACCCCTTTTATCTTGCCTGGAAGGCCCGGGAGTATGATTTCGATGCCCGCTTCATCCAGCTGGCCGGCGAGGTTAATGTCTCGATGCCGGGCTACGTGGTCGATCGAACCGCCGAGGCCCTCGCCAAAACGGGCGGGGATCTGCGGGGCAGCCGCATCCTGGTATTGGGCATAGCCTACAAGAAGGATATCGACGACGACCGGGAATCGCCGGGTTATGCCATTATGGATATGTTGACCGAGCGGGGGGCTCTGGTCTCCTATAACGATCCCTGGATACCCCGGCTGCGGCCGACCCGGAAGTATAACTTCACGCAGGAGTCGGAAGAGCTGACTGCCGAATTGTTGTGCGCCTGTGACGCAGTAGTCATCGTCACCGATCACTCGGCCTACGATTACGGCGAGATTGTCAGGCGGGCCAGACTGGTGATCGATACCAGAAACGCCACGGCCGGTTTGCGGGCCGGGCTTGATAAAGTGGTTCTGGCCTGATTTTTTTAATGCCCACGGGTGCGGTAATCCTACAGCAAGGAGAGTGATGATGATACCGGTGATTATGGCGGGCGGTTCCGGCACCAGATTGTGGCCCCTGTCCAGGGAGCTTTATCCCAAGCAGTTTCTGGCCTTGACCTCCGAGCAGACCATGTTCCAGAACACGGTGGCAAGATGTGCCGGAATGGCCGGGGCGGAGGCGCCGATTGTCTTGTGCA
>JAWOIQ010000195.1:0-19895 GCA_046484585.1 Desulfurivibrionaceae bacterium | reverse complement strand
ACTTGAAACCGCGTTTGAAGGCCGTGAAAAAGTTCAGGATGTTCTCGGTGAGGGGTTGCTGGGTTTCGTCGAACCGGCCCCTGCAGATGGTTTCGCCGTTCTCTACCTTTATCAGTTCGAATTCGAAAGCCAGGGAGGCCGGATCTTCAACGGAGTATTCGTCGCCGACTCTTTCCCGGTAGCGCCGCAGGGAGAAGGTCAGGGCATGGTCGCCCTCCATTTTTTCGGTTACGGTCCTGATCAACTGTTCACGGCTGCCGGTATCGTCTCCGGCCAAGGCTTCCCGCTGCTCTTCGGAGATGACCAGCACCAGGTGGTTGTCCTTAAAATAGTCGGAAATAACCTCCTGAAGTACTTCCGCACCCTCGGAAAGCGATTCGTCAGCGAATTCTATCGGCATGACCACGATTTTGCTGGAATCGTCGGCCGCATGGAGGTTGGCGGCTGCCGAGGGCAAGCAGAACAGCAGGGCGGCCAGGATTGTTTTTATCATCTGAGGACTCCAGTCGAAGGGTGTCGGTATCTGTTCGGTGTCTATAAAGAACCCTTGGAAGACAGCGGTCCGTCAACCCTGGTTTCGGTCGAGGAGGCCATGTCCAGGGTGCGGCCCAGGGATTTGAAAACGGCCTCGAGGATGTGGTGGGTATTCTCGCCGTGGACCACTTCCACGTGCAGGGTCAGGCCGGAGTGGAGGCTCAGGGCCCGCAGGAACTCCTGAACCAGCGGGGTGTCGAAATTGCCGACCTTCTGGTCCCTGACCTCGGCTCCGTAGTGCAGATAAGGGCGGTTCGAGAAGTCGCAGGTGGTCCGGACCAGGGTTTCGTCCATGGGGACCGCGCTGTTGCCGTAACGCTTGATAGCGCTGAACTCGCCGAGGGCCTCTTTGAATGCCCGGCCCAGACAGATACCCAGATCCTCGACGGTATGGTGATCGTCGATCTCGATATCGCCCCTGGCCTTGATGGCCAGATCAAAAAAACCGTGAACCGCGAAAAGGGTGAGCATATGGTCCATGAAGGGAACCCCGGTTTCGATATCGGTTTTGCCCCGACCGTCAATTTGCAGTGATATCGTAATGTCGGTTTCCTTGGTGGTTCGTTTTATTTCGCTTTTTCGGGAAGCGCTCGAGCTCATTGTTTTGTTCTCCTGGTTGTTGAAAGGTTAGGCGGATGGAATTTTAATCAGTTTGGTATTGTTCTTGATATCGAACAAAAATCTTCTCCTGGACAGATATTCGGGAAATCATTAAACTTGGTGTAGGGTCGGGATTGCGGTATTCGACTGTTTGTCAGTCCGGGCTTTTGTTTCTCCTGAATCCGTGAGCGTTCGAGAACGGTGCAGATGCAAGGCGGCAACGATGTTGATAATACTAATGGTATATCAACGAGTTGCCAACACGGCAGATGCGGCGTTATCGGGCGCCCCGCAGGGCGGCGGGGTGAACCATGGCGAACAGGGAAAAACGATTATTTGATGCAATTACATACTGATAAAGTAAAATCCCCACAAAACCGTCACGAATTCAGGTTTCTGGCAAAATCATACCATTAAAGGTTTTTATCGCAAAGAATTTATCTATCGAAGATTTATGTTATAATCCTGAAAGGCGCCCGGTTCTTTTCAGCAGTAGAAATGCGCGGGGAATTTTAGTTTTTTTGTTGACATAAACGAAAACATTCGGGTATATTCGCAGCCTGTTTAGGGCTTACGGCCTGAAAGCGGGAATAACTCAGTGGTAGAGTGCGACCTTGCCAAGGTCGAAGTCGCGAGTTCAAATCTCGTTTCCCGCTCCATGATTATTCAAGGTTCGAACAGGGTTCGAACCTTTTTCATTTTTCATACCGCAAGGGCATAAGTCTCGTACGAGCAGACTAGCTGCTCAACTCGGCTTTAAGATGTCTCCCGCGGCATGGGTCACAAAACTGTCTTTAGAGGTTTAAAAAGTAATGAAAACGTACCTAGCCCCGCTTAAAGAGATAGACAAGAAGTGGTTTGTGGTTGACGCCAGCGACAAGGTCCTGGGCCGTCTGGCCACCGAAATTGCCAGTCGTTTGCGTGGCAAGCATAAACCGACCTACTCCACTTTTATGGATAACGGTGATTTCGTCGTTGTGGTTAACGCCGAGAAGATTGCTCTTACCGGCAAAAAATGGGATGATAAAATGTATTATCGTCATTCCGGCTACATGGGCGGCCTTACCGAGACCACAGCTAAAGAGATGCTGGTGAAGAAACCCACCGACATTATCTTCAAGGCGGTTAAGGGCATGCTTCCCAAGAACAGCCTGGGCCGGGCCCAGCTGAAGAAACTTAAAGTTTATGCCGGCGCCGAGCATCCCCATGAGGCTCAGCAGCCCGAAAAACTCGAATTATAAAGCTAAGTTGAGCAGCTTGTCTGCTCGTACGAAACTTATGCCCCTGTGGGTATAATATAAAACCAGTTTGGTTTGGAGAAAAAGATGTCTGAAAGTTATTACGCTACGGGAAAGAGAAAAACTGCTATCGCCAGAGTATGGTTGAAACCCGGCAGTGGCAAGGTTGTGGTCAATCGCACCTTTGACATTATTGGATACTTCGGCGGCGGTGATGATTTCAGCCAGAAAATCGAGAAGCCGCTGGTTGTCACCGATACCGCCGGTAAGTTTGATATAATGGCCACCGTTAAAGGCGGCGGCAAATCGGCCCAGGCCGAGGCTCTGCGGCACGGTATTTCCCGGGCCTTGCTTGGAGTCGATCCCGAAAACCGGATCTCCCTCAAAAAAGCCGGATTCCTGACTCGCGATCCCAGAATGAAGGAAAGGAAAAAGTACGGCCAGAAGGGCGCCCGTGCGAGGTTCCAGTTCTCCAAACGTTAATTCGCGGTTTCTGCAGCAGTCCATTCAAAATGGGGAAGACGATTTTAATCGTGCTTCCCCATTTTTTTGGGCTTTAAAGCAGACAGACATGGTGGTTTTTGCGACGTCATCAAACTTGGCCGCAGTGGTTATGTTGTCTATTTGAAACAAGGGATTCTTATGGCCCGGGAATTTATGGTATCAGCTGAGAGGGGTTATTCGATATGACAAGAGTAGGGATAGTTGGTGCTTCCGGTTACACTGGTGAAGAACTGGCCCGGATCATCGTTCGTCACCCCGAAGTGGAATTGACCGTGGCTACTTCCCGGCAGTTTGCCGGGCGTAAACTCGGCGAGGTATTCCCGAACCTGCGGGGTCTGGTCGATATAACTCTGGAGAATGCCGAGCCGGATGAAATTATCGACCGGGCTGATCTTATCTTCACCGCCGTTCCCCACCAGACCGCGATGGATATTGTCCCGAAGTTTCTGGACGCCGGCCGCAAGGTGGTCGATCTTTCGGCCGATTTCAGGATCAGCGATGCCGCGGTTTATGAAAAGTGGTATCAGGCCCATTCGGCGCCCGATTATCTTCCCCGGGCGGTTTATGGGCTGCCCGAGCTTTATCGGGAGAAAATCAAAAAGACTACGCTGGTTGCCAATCCCGGCTGTTATCCGACCAGTATCATCCTCGGCGCGGCCCCTCTGCTCAAGGCGGGTTTGATTGACGCCTCCACCATCGTAGCCGACTCCAAATCAGGTGCTTCCGGGGCTGGACGGAGCGCCCTGGTCGGCAGTCTGTTCTGCGAGGTGTCCGACGGTTTCCGGGCTTACAAGGTCGGTGAACATCGGCATACCCCGGAGATCGAACAGGAACTGAGTGTATTGTCGGATCGGCCGGTCACCATCTCCTTTACACCGCATCTGCTTCCGATCGCCCGGGGGATTCTGAGTACGGTCTACGCCTCGTTACGGGAAGGAGTCGATGCCGCGCAGGTTGCGTCAGTCTACGAGGAGTTCTATCGCGATGAACGGTTTGTCCGGCTCTGGCCCGCCGGGACCTATCCGGCTACTCAGTATGTCCGAGGCAGCAATTTCTGCGATATCGGTTTCAAGGTCGATCCCCGGACCGGCCGGATCGTTATCCTGTCGGCAATAGATAACCTGATTAAAGGGGCGGCCGGCCAGGCGATCCAGAATATGAATCTGGTCTGCGGCTTCGCCGAAGACGAAGGGTTGCGAACGGTCCCTCTTTTTCCCTGAAAATGGCATGTTTCAAGCAAGTCAAAAATGGGATGGCTAGGCAAAAAGTTCGATATACGCTAAGACGCAGGAGATCGAGTTTTTGCGATGCCATCGAAAATGATAAACTTGCAAAAAGTCAAAAAATGGGATGGCTAAGCAAAAACCGTCAGATCCAAGGCGCGCGAATTTCGAGGAATGAAGTGTACTTCAGTACGCTGCAATGACGAGACAATTTGCAGCAACGCAGGAGCTGGCGACTTTTTTTGCGACGCCATCAAAATTAATGCGTAATATTCTCTTGCGGCTGGCCTTCGACGGCACCGCTTATGCGGGCTGGCAGAAGCAGAAGGAGCAGCCGACTGTCCAGGGCACGGTGGAGGACAAACTGGCGTTGATCACCGCCGGCCCGGTCACCCTGCACGGAGCGGGCCGGACCGATGCCGGGGTTCATGCCCTGGCGATGACGGCCGGTTTTGAAACCGCTTCCGCTATTCCCTGTGCCGGAATTGTGCGCGCCTTGAACAGCCTGTTGCCCGAGGATATCAGGGTGCTGGCCGCGGATGAGATGGCGCCCGGATTCCATGCCCGGATAAGTGCCAGGGGCAAAGCCTATGTTTACCGGATACTGGTCGGGGGAATCTGTCCTCCGACCCGCCGGCTTTACAATCATCACCTTAAACATCGGCTCCGTATCGATCCGATGCGCGAATGTCTTGAAGCGCTGCGTGGCCGGCATGATTTTTCCTGTTTCGAGGCGACCGGGTCGCGCGATCCCGACTTTACCGGGGGTCGCGGCGCGGTCAGGAACATCTTCCGGACGGAGCTGGTCGAGGGGGAGGGGATTCCGCTGCCCCTCGACATCGAGATCGCGGGGGACGGTTTCCTCCGCCATATGGTCCGAAATATAGTCGGCACCCTCCTGGAAGTAGGAGCGGGGCGGATGGGGGTTGATGAGTTCCAGGCGGTTTTGGCCGGTCGTGATCGGAGTGCCGCGGGTCCTACCGCTCCGGCCCGAGGGCTTTTTCTGAAGGAAGTTTATTATTGATAAGGGCACTCCATTTGCAGTCACGGATTCAGGATTTTTTTTAAAAAAACCGGCCGATTTTCTTGTTGAGTCGGGCCGGCTCGGTTATATCTGTGCTGAAGATTTTTTTTTGTATCTGGGCTCGTAAGATTGACCGGTAATCGCGTCGGTTGCGCAAATCGTTGCGAGCCCGGCGGCCAGTGCGGTTTATACCCACAGGGCTAAAGTTTCGTACGAGCAGACGAGCGCTCAGCTCAGCTTTAACTGCTAGATTTATCGAAAACTGGTGGATTTTGTGTTTTGCGAACCATCGATTCTGATGAGTTCGTAAAAAGAGGCGGAATGGCTAAGTTGTTAATTTTGCAGCCTTAAAAAAAGCAAGGCATACAGGGAAATCATGCAATCAAAGATTAATCTGGCCGAAAGGGTCAAACAGATCAAACCCTCACCGACCTTGGCGGTTAATGCCAAGGCCAAGGCCCTCAAGGCGGCCGGTGCCAATATCCTTAACTTCAGCGTTGGGGAGCCCGATTTCGATACTCCCGACCACGTAAGGGAAGCGGGCAAGGCCGCAATTGACGCGGGATTTACCCGCTATACCGCGGTTCCCGGAACTCCGGAGCTGCGCGAGGCGATTGCCGCCCGGTTTGCTGAAGATCATGGCTGGAATTATTCACCGGAGCAGATCCAGGTATCATGCGGCGGCAAACACGGTCTCTATAATATGGCCCAGGCTCTTTTCGGGCCGGGGGACGAAGTGCTGATCCTGGCGCCCTATTGGGTTTCTTACCCCGACATAATTCAGCTGGCCGGCGCCACTCCGGTGGTCGTCCCATTGAGCGAAGAAAAGAATTTTGATCTGGAATATGAGGTGCTGGCCAGTTACGTGACCGAACGGACCAGGGCGATCATCATCAACAGCCCTTCGAATCCTACCGGTTCGGTTTTCTCCCGGGAGGCGTTGGCTGCCATCGGCAAGTTGGCTCTGGAAAATAACTGGGCGATCATCACCGATGATATCTACGACACCATCACCTACGTTGATGGTAAGCTGCCCCATATCCTCGATGTCGATCCCGCCCTTGTCGGCCAGACCCTGGTCTTAAACGGCGTCTCTAAATCTTTCGCGATGACCGGTTGGCGGATCGGTTACACGGCCGGTCCCCAGCATGTGATTGCGGCCATGAACAAGATCCAGAGCCAGTCCACCTCCAACCCGTCTTCCGTGGCCCAGATGGCGGCATTGGCAGCCGTTTCCGGTCCCCAGGATTTCCCGGCTGTTATGCGGCAGGCCTTCGAGCCCCGGTTGGATTACATTCTCGACACGCTTGCCGGGATCGAGGGGGTGAGCTGTGTTAAGCCGAGCGGCGCTTTTTATGTGTTTCCAAATATCGCCGCATATTATGGCCGAAGTTTCAATGGGAAAAAGATAGAAGGATCCCTCGATATGGCCGATTATCTGCTGGATGAATCCAAGATCGCCGTCGTACCGGGCATTGCCTTCGGGGCCGACCCGTTTATCAGGTTCTCTTTCGCCACTTCGATGGAGGTCATCAGGGACGGCATGAACCGTTTCAAAGAGGCGCTCGGCCGTCTGGAATAGTGATGGTTCCTGAATCCGTGACGGCTTAGTCTATCGATTTACGATATATGATTGTTTTTACGCCAAATATAGACAATGATCCGTGGTGACCTAAATGCCCCGCCGCCCTGCGGGGCGCCCGATAACGGCGCATCTGCGGTGTTGGCAACTCGTTGATATACCATTAGTATTAACAACATCGTTGCCGCCTTGCATCTGCACCGTTCTCGAACGCTCACGGATTCAGGTGATTGATAGAGACGCTTAACGGGCCGCCGAGGTTTTTCTCGACGGTCCGTTTTTGTTTCGGCAGCTATCTCGGCGCCTTATCTCGACAATCATCGGGGCCATTCACAGCTGTCGGCCATGCCTTTCGGTGAAAAAACCACCTGCCATAGCTGGCTGTGGCGAGCCCGAAACGAGCCGGCGCAGGAAAGAAGATAGTATTTCCACATCCGATAAAACTCTTCTCCGTATTTATCGCTAAGTGACGGCCAGCTCATCTCAAAATTTTTGTACCATTCCAGCAGGGTTGTATCGTAATACGGTCCGAAATTGTGCCAGTCTTCCATGATAAAAAGATTTTCAGCGGCGGAACTTAACTGTTTGGTCGAGGGCAGGTTGGCGTTGGGGAAGATGTAGCGTTCAACCCAGGGATCGATGCGTGAGGAAGATTTATTGCCGCCGATAGTGTGCAGCAGGAAAAGACCGTCGTCCTTCAGCAGTTTTCTAGCTATCTTCATAAAGACCGGATAATTTTTATAACCGACATGCTCGAACATGCCGATCGAAAGGATCCGGTCGAATTTGCCGTCAAGGCTCCGATAGTCGGCGAGTCTGATCTCCACCGGCAGTCCCCGGTTATTTTCCCTGGCCAGTTTGGCCTGTTCCTCTGAAATAGTCACTCCGACTACTTCGTTACCGTACTTTTCCGCAATAAACTTGGCGGTGCCGCCCCAGCCGCAACCGATGTCTAGAACCTTCATGCCCGGCTCTATCCTCAGTTTCCGGCAGATCAGATCCAGCTTGGCCTCCTGGGCTTCATCAAGATTGGCGGCGTCCTTCCAGTAACCGCAGCTATAGATCATCCGTTGGTCGAGCATGGCGCGGTAGAGATCGTTGCCCAGGTCATAGTGTCGCTTGCCGACCTGGAAGGCCCTGACCCGGCTCTGATAGTTAATCAATTTAGCCTGTAAAACCCGGAGTTCATCCTTCCATGAGTTGAGCTTCTCTTTCAGTTCCGCCCTTAGCATTCTGGTGATCAACTCGTCAAGCTGGTCCGATTCCCACCATCCCTTCATATAGGTTTCACCCAGGGCCAGGGAACTGCCGGCGAGGACTTGATCGTAAAAACGATGGTCTTTTACCTTTATATCCCAGGGGTGGGGCCCGTCGATCTCCACATCAGCATGGTTAAGGAGTTTTGCAACAGTGGCTCTGGAGCTTGGCGTTACGGTTCGGCTCCTCCGATGCGGAGCGAGATGACTGCCGGGAAGTTGTTTACTGCTCACCTGTCTCAACATTATATGCCTCCCATATTTAACATTTGTTTGAGGGACTCTATGTCTTGCCTGGATGCGTACATATATTATTTGTATAACGGTCGTTATGGCTGTGTCAAATCCGGGACCCTTTCGGCAGGAATTCGATTCAGTATGTGATTATAATGATCGGAAGAGGTTTATCCTCAAAATGAAGCGTATTTTCTGACAGTTTATTCTTCAGCGGTTCACCACTTTCTGAAAAGATATTCTGGCAAAACCGGGCGAATCGGGTATTTTTTAAACCCGCTTCGCCATGACCGATCTCCCTGATTCAGGATAAGTGAAAATATGGCGCGACCAGCCATGCTCCTGAATCCGTGACGGCTTAGTGTATTGATTCACGATCTATGATTGTTTTTACGGTCAAATATAGACAGTGATTCGTGGTGGCTGGTGCACCCGCCGCCCTGCGGGGCGCTCGAGAACGGCGCATCTGCCGTGTTGGCAACTCGTTGATATACCATTAGTATTATCAACATCGTTGCCGCCTTGCATCTGCACCGTTCTCGAACGCTCACGGATTCAGGATGATTTTTGTCGGAAAATACAGGTGATTTGTACGCCGAAAATATAAGGAGGAATCCGATATGATCGATACCAGCGGAAAGAATGATGATCTTTCCGGGAAGATACCCAAAGTAGATGACGCACTTCTCGAAAAGGCCCGGACCGCCGCGGCCCGGCAGACCAGCGCCTATGCCCCCGGTGAGCGGGAAGCCCTGGTCGAGCGGATCAAGGTGCTGCTCGACCGGGAAAACGCGGTGCTGGTCGCGCATTATTATACTGCCCCGGAACTTCAGGAACTGGCCGATGAAACCGGCGGCCATGTCGCCGATTCCTTGGAGATGGCCCGCTTCGGCAGCGAACATCCGGCCACGACCCTGGTGGTGGCCGGGGTCCGCTTCATGGGAGAGACCGCCAAGATATTAAATCCCGAAAAGCGTATCTTGATGCCCGACGAGGCGGCCACCTGCTCCCTTGATCTCGAATGTCCGGTCGAACTTTTCACCGAATTTTGCGACGCGCATCCCGACCACACTGTGGTTGTCTATGCCAATACCAGTGCGGCTGTCAAGGCGAGGGCCGACTGGGTGGTTACCTCCGGGATCGCCTTGCCCATCGTTGAATACCTGGCCGGCCGCAACGAGAAGATTCTCTGGGCCCCTGACAAGCATCTCGGCTCCTATGTCCAGCGGGCCACCGGGGTGCGGATGCTGATCTGGCCGGGAAGCTGTGTCGTCCATGAAAATTTCAAGGCCGACGGCATCCGCAGGTTAATGGAAAAGCATCCGGATGCCAAGTTGCTGGTCCACCCGGAATCGCCTGGGGAGGTCATCGAGATGGCCGACGTGGTCGGTTCGACCACGGCACTGATCAAGGCAGGCACCACCCTCGATGCTAAAAAATTCATTGTGGCGACCGAACCCGGCATTTTTTACAAGATGAAGCAGGCCGCTCCCGGCAAGGTTTTTCTGGAGGCTCCGACCGGCGGCGATCTGGCTACTTGTGAGAGTTGTTTGCGCTGTCCCTGGATGGGCATGAACGGTCTGCGCAACCTGGCCGAGACCCTGGAGAGCGGTGGCCATGAAATCACCGTTGATGAAACCATCCGCCAAAAGGCCGTTATCCCCCTTAAAAGGATGATGGATTTTGCCAGAGAGCGGGGCATCGCCATGAAAAACAGGGGCAATGCCTGACCGTTTATACCTCAAAAGGGCATAAGTTTCGTTTGGGCCGGCAAGCGGCCCAACTCAGCTATATCTTTGTCGTCATGCCGGCATGCTTTTAGCCGGCATCCAGCGTATGAACTGGATTCCGGCTTAAAACATGCCGGAATGACGGATTTTTCGATGCGTGGTAAACCGGTATGTCAACAATTTCTGAGTCCCTTATCGTCGGCGGAACCGGCCGATTCCGAGTTTTTACGCTTTGTGGTCAGTCAGGATATATGCTGAATTTTCCATTCCCGAGCGGATCTCTATTTAATTTCTTGCTAAATCTTCCGAACGGCTTTATTATGTACATTAACTTGGTTATAAGAATCAGAATCCAATGCACGTCATTTTCCCTTCCGCGCAGGTTTTATCCCCTCCTCGTTAGATGCCGTTAAGTTTCTGCTGATCACTTAAGGAAGGTGCCAAGAATTAACGGGTGTATTCCATTTTTTTGGGATCCCCGGTCCTTAGGCACTGTCAGATCCAGACACCGTAATGGTCCGTTTATGGGTCGATAGTATTAAAATCGGCTTCCGGAAACCCTTTTTTCGCGGGGAACCCTGTTTTAACAGGTATAATGCGGAAAATTTTCAGGATTAATTAATCCAACTTCCGGACCAACAATTTTTTTGCGCGATTGTGCAAAGATCATTTTCATAAGAGAGAAAAAAAATGAGTTTCGAGAAGTTTAATTTTGATCAGAAGATAGCCGCCGGCATCGAAGCATGCGGATACACAACCCCCACCCCCATCCAGTCCCAGGCGATTCCCGAGGTTATCAAGGGCCGCGACATCATGGGCCTGGCCCAGACCGGAACCGGCAAGACGGCGGCTTTTGTGCTGCCGATCCTGCAGAAACTGACCCAGGGGCCCCGGCGCCGGGTGCGGGCGGTAATCGTCGCGCCGACCAGGGAGCTGGCGGAACAGATTCACGAAAATATCAGCCAGCTGGGTTGTAAAACCGGGCTGCGCAGCGTCGCCGTTTACGGCGGGGTCAGCAAGTTCGGCCAGCTCAAGATGTTCAAATCGGGGGTGGAGATCATTGTTGCCTGTCCGGGTCGTCTTCTCGACCATCTCGACAGCCGCGATCTCGATCTTTCCGGAGTCGAAACGCTGGTTCTGGACGAAGCCGATATGATGTTCGATATGGGTTTCATGCCGGCCATCAAAAGATTAATGAAGTATCTGCCCCAGAAGCGGCAGAACCTGCTTTTTTCGGCCACCATGCCCAACGAGATCAGACATCTGGCCGACTCCATCCTCAAGGATCCGGCCCGGGTCCAGATCAATCATTCCCGGCCGACCGCCCTGGTTTCCCATAAGCTCTACCGGGTCGAGAAGGCCGGCAAACCGGCCCTGCTGAATCACATAATCCAGGATACCACGGTCAGCACCGCCCTGGTTTTCACCCGAACCAAACACGTCGCCAAGAAACTGGCGATTAATCTCGAGAAGGCCGGTCACCGGGCCGTGGCCCTCCAGGGCAATATGTCCCAGAACAAAAGAAAGGCCGCCATGGATGGCTTCCGGCTCGGGCGATTCAATATTATGGTCGCAACCGATATTGCCGCCCGGGGCATTGATGTCTCGGGGATTTCCCATGTGATCAATTACGATGTGCCGGCCACCGTTGAGGCCTATACACACCGGATTGGCCGCACCGGCCGGGCCGATCAGACCGGCGAGGCCTTTACCTTTGTCACCGGCGAAGACCGGGGGATCGTCCGACAGATCGAGCAGACTATCGGCGCGAAGATGATTGTCCAGACAGCCGATATTAAGTATTCCGCGGCGCCCGGAAATAATCAACCGGCAGCGCCGGGCGCGGACGGTAACAGGGCGGGACGTTCTGCCGACAAGTCCGGTGCCGAAGCCAGAAGTGGTTCGGCGGCCCCGAAAACCCCTTGGGGCAGTAAAAAGGCACAAGGCAGGGGAGGGGAGCCGCAACGGCGGAATGGCGGTGGTCAGAATAAAGCAAGCAACCCGCGGCGCCGCCGTTCAGCCCCCCTCGGGGTCGATTTCTCTAACCAGCCCCAGAGGACCGGAGCCAAGACTGGCCGCAATAGCGCCTGAAAAACCGGGTAACCATTCAGCAGCACCACATCTTCGGACGATCGGCCCGACTTACGTACATGAGGTACGCGGCGCCGGTCCGCTTGTCCAAATCTGCGGCACTGCTGAATGGTTACAGTCTGGCGGTTGTGGTACTTTGGCGACCGCCCCGGTGAACGGTTACAAAACCGGAAGTAACCGCTAAGTCCGGCTGAACCAAGGCCGGTATATAAAGGGCTGTTTCGGATGATGAAGATCATCCGGGACAGCTCTTTTTTTGTTTCACCTGAAGCCGTGAGCGTTTGTGAACGTTGCGAATGCAAGGCGGCAACGATTTTGATAATACCAGGCAGGGTATTTATCGCTCTTGCGGTGCAAATCGTCGGATTCAAACGGGCGCGAAAATTTTTTGGTCATGCCTGCAAACCTTGAGAATGCATACACTACCAGCGCCACAGAGCCAGGATCAGGCAGACGATAAACACCAAGCTGAGGTTCATGTAGGCCATGAAAAAGAATACCTTTTTATGGAGCTCGGCCCCGGCACTTTCCGCCTTTTTGACAAGGCGGCCGATCTCCGGCAGCGCCAGGATTTTTTCTTCATCGTGGGGGGCCTGGGCAATGAATTTGCTAAGATCAACTCCGGCATGGTGTCTCTTCATGTGGGTGCCGCTTTTCCAGAGTTTGCTTGTGCTCGCATCATAGATCTTTCCCTTGTAGGCGAAATAGACGGGGTGGCCTTCCCGGCCGTTGAAACTTGCCAGTTCGGCAAGGGACAGGTCACCCTTGGCAACCGGTTTCGCCACTTTTTTCTTTTTCAAACGGGGACCGATCACCAGGACCACGAAAAGGGCGGATGTCGCCATGATCGTGAAAATAACGATCTTGGCCAGAAGGAGCAATCCGAAGCGTGAAGAGACCAGAAGATCGAGAGAGGGAACCTTGTAATAGGTCAGCACCGAACCGGTCGCGCCGATTATCACCATCGAGACCAGTCCCACCTTGACCTCGCCCTTGGGGAGCCCCGTCGAAGCGTAAGCGGGTTTCAGAACCAGATGAACGTAGAGGATGGTGCCGAACCACAGGAAAGCGGTAATGATATGCAGGTAGCCGACGGCTAATTTTAAAAGGCGCGCCAGCGGGTTTTTTGAACCGGCTCCCAGGGCGTCACCGGCCCCGATTGAGAGCAGGTAGCCCTGCCCGGCTTCAGTCAGTTCGCCACCGCCCAGTGGATCGACATGGCATACCCCGCACTCGGCTCCGGTTTTCTCGGCATACTCCTCGGTGGCGTGTGCCGTGCCGGCGAAAAGAACGAGAAAGAAAAAAAATATCAACAACTTCGAACTGTTATGTCTAAGCATAATGATCCCTTAATTCTAAAGTGATCCCGCATATTTGATACGTACGCAAGAAGTCATAAAAAAGTCATTGTTTCGTCGCTTTGCTTCTACACAATGACTTCCCCCTAAGACCGATCCTTCGTAGCGCATTTTACTCATTAGGCATAACATATGTATTTCCTCAGTCACAAAAATACACCACTCCTGATATAAGCAATTCACGGGCGAACCATGGATTCGGTTATCTGACTAGTCACGTCTGATTTTCAGGACCCCGGTAATTTCCATTCTGCAAGAAGCTTCTTTGACATTAAACCAACTTTTATGGACAATATAAAAAATACTTTCGCCCTGAATCCGGTTATTTTTTTTCGAAGCTCAATTACGGCCGGATGAAGTGCACCTTGTTTTGCAAACAAAAAAGGAGGTAATCACTGTGACCGAAATAGCTGATTTAAATCAAAGGAATGATTGGCGAGCAAAGTATTGTTGGATAGGGTTGGCTGTTTTTTCCCTGATTCTTGCTGCTGCCTCGGTTAGAGCCCACTGCGAGATTCCCTGCGGAATCTACGATGACGAGATGCGGCTTGATATGATTTCCGAACATGTCACGACCATTGAAAAATCCATGAACCAGATCCTGGAATTACAGAAAGAAAAAGAGCTGAATTACAACCAGCTGGTTCGCTGGATCGACAACAAGGAACATCATGCCAATGAGATTCAGCACATTGTCAGCCAGTATTTCCTGACCCAGCGTCTCAATTTCGACGATAAGGAGTATGCGAAAAAAGTGAGCAGTCTCCAGAAGATCCTGGTTTATGCGATGAAATGTAAACAGACGGTCGATCTCGAAAACCTCAAAAAACTTCGGGAGGCCTGCCGTGAATTCGAGGCCTTTCACCGGTAGAGCAAAAGGATTGCTGTTTTTAATTACCTGCTCAACTTTCTGAGTTTGGTTGATCTCCCGATAATAAAGGGGTTTTGGCGATTTTTTTCGTGCCTGTGTTCCACAAGAAGCCAGAAGCCAGGAGTCAGAATCCAGGAGAAAAGCTTTAAAATCAGTCATTCCGGCTCCTGGCTCCTGGCTTCTGGCTTCTCACCATGGAATGCCACTATGACTCCGAATCATTATATGACAGCAAACCAATACCATAAGACAAGTCAGAAAGTTGAGTTACCTGGGGGTATGATGAAATTTTTGCTATTGTCAGTCTCGTTTCTGTCCGGCATGCTGCTTTTCCTGTTCTCCACCGGTGCGGCGTTTGGCGGCGAACTTACCCTGAAAAACGGGGATCGCTTGACCGGGACCATCATCAAATTGTCTGACAGGACCGTGGTCGTAGAAACCACTTACGGCGGCACAATCGAAGTCGCCTTGGCGGAGGTGAGCGGAATCGCATCTTCCGGGCCGCTAATCTTCACGCTGGCTGACGGCAGCGATGTCGAGGGCGTCGCCCAGTCGACCGATGATGGGAAGGTAGGGATCAGATCGAGTGAGACCGGCGAGGTTACCTTCCACGATCTCGATGCCATAAAGGGGATCAGGCAGCCGGGTACGGATGAAAATACTTACCTGCGGGGCCGGTTAAGCGCGGCGGCCTACATCGCGGACGGCAACAGCGATACCAGGACCTATCACTTCGCAAGCGAAATTGTCGGTCGGGCTGAAAAAAACCGGCTGACGGTGGGGGCCTCTTATGATGCCGCCTCGGACCAGGGCAGCACGACCGAGGAGAACATGGAAGGGTATCTTAAATACGACTATTTCATCAGCGACAAGTGGTATCTCTACGCCAACGCGAATGCGGCCAAGGACCGATTCAAGGATCTTAATCTACGGACCTTCGTGGGCTTCGGCCTCGGTCACCAGGTCTGGGATTCGGAAAGAAGGAGCCTCTCCCTTGAGGCCGGTCTGGGTTACAGCGATGTCGACTACGAGCTTGCTCCGGACGACCACTACCCGTCCGCGCGCTGGGCGGCCGATTACGGTCAGCAGCTGTTCGACACTGGAGCCCGGTTTTTCCATAAACATGAACTGCTGATAGGCCTGGAAGCCAGCGAGGATCTTTATCTCCAGGCCAAAACCGGGGTAAGTCTGCCGCTTTACAAGAATTTAAATGCCACGGCCCAGGTCGATTTCGAATGGGATAACACTCCTGCGGCGGGAACGCAGCGGAGCGATACCCTATACCGGTTCGGGATCGAGTATAACTGGTGATCTTGGGTGGGAGATTGGCCAATCCCGGGTGGCTATCCCGTGATCGGTTACGGGGAGGTTAATCGTCGGCCGGCTCCTGTTCCCGTTCTTTTTCCAGGACCCGCAGATCGATGGGGGCGCTGGCCTCGCCGAAGTAGATCGACCGGTGCGGGAAGGGGATTTCGATGTCGTGTTCGTCGAAGGCGAGCTTGATTCTCCGGAGGAATTCGCGGCCAACTTCCCACTGTCTGATCGGTTTGGTTTTGAGCCTGCCCTTGATGACCACCGCCGAGTCGCCGAACTTATCCACCCCGAAGATTTCGAGATCCTCCAGCAGTTTTTCTCCGTATTTTTCATCCTCCCGCATCTGACGGCCAACCTCGCGGATAACCTCGACGACCCGGTCGGTGTTTTCCTTGTAGGCTACGCCGAGATCGAAGACGTAGGCCGACCATTCGTTGGTCATGTTGCTCAGGGTATTGATCGTGCCGTTCGGGAAGACGTGGACCACCCCGCCCAGGTCGCGGAGCACCGTGGTCCGGAAGTTGATTTCCTCGACCAGGCCGCCGGTGCCGTTGATGATGGCCACGTCGCCGACCCGGATCTGGTTCTCCAGGATGATGAAAAAACCGGAAATGACATCGCGGACCAGGTTCTGGCCGCCGAAGCCGATGGCCAGACCCAGGATCCCGGCGCTGGCCAGAATCGGGCCGATTTCAATCCCTAATTCCTTCAGAATGACCAGCCCGGCGGTCAGCCACAGGGCCAGGAGGGCGCCCTGTTTTATCAGACGGATCAGGGTCTCGACTCTCTTTTGCGATTCCGAGGGGGGTTCGCCCTCCTGCTCGCTTTTTTTGATCAAACCTTTCTTGAGGTGTTCGAGGAATTTGTTTACCAGCTTTACCGCAATCCAGGCAAAGACAAGAACCAGAGTGACGCGCAGACCTGTCTTGATCAGCACATCCCAGGTAAACTCCGGGAAAAATTTCAGGATGGTGTCCATGGGAACTCCTTAGATAGTGCCTGTTCATAAATGGTCTTTTTTGCCCGATAATTTCGTCGCTGCAGTGTCGGAAAGTGCTCATGTACCCAAGTACGCGAAGTTTATACCCTTTAGGGTGCTTTTCCGACATCCTTGCTTCTCGTTCTCGGACAAAAATCCTCATTCCAGGAAAGACACTAGATCGTTGGTTACTGTCCGGAAATGTGCTTTTCCCAGTGTCGCACAGGCTCGTTTTGCCTGCCCGATAACTTTTGCGAATTTATTTAAGGATGCAATCTTGTCCACCCATTAGTCAAGGCGGGAGTTGGGAAATTGTTGGGGCGGGGCGGTTGCGGAGCGGTAAGCCGGATTAACCATTTGCGGGTCCAGAGTTCTGGGAGGTGTCGGCTGGTGAATGGATTCGGGGGGGGTGAACAGGAGGCAGTCACTTGCCGGGCTTATCTTTTTTGTCCTTCAGGCTGGGCAGTTCCTGTTGGAGGGGAGGCGAGGTCCGCTCCTCGCCGCAATCGCAGCCGCAGCCGCAGCCCTTGGTCCTGCCGGAAAGGGTTCGATAGATGTTCCTGCCGCTATAGATGGCGGCGGCGACGATGATCAGCCAGAGGATGATGGTTTCGAGCATGACGGATTACCTTGTTCTTTAAAATTGACGAGTTCGCAAAAAGTCAAAAAACGGGATGGCTAAGCTAAAATCGTCAGATCCAAGGCGCGCAAATTTTGAGGAATGAAGCGTACTTCAGTACGCTGCAATGACGAGACAATTTGCAGCAACGCGGGAGCTGGCGACTTTTTGCGACGCCATCAATATTCACCGGGCGGCGCCGGTAAATCCGGCAGGTCGTCCGGGCATTCCACTTCTATTTCGCATTCGCCCTCCGGAGCGGGGTCTGAACTGAAACCGATATCTGGTTCGCCGTAGCCGGAGGTGCCCGTATAGGGATCGGTTTCGGCAGCGAAACAGACTTCGTTTATGTAGTCGATTATTGCCCCTTCACCTTTAATCAGAGCGGGGCCTGGTTCGTTCACGGTCATCAGGACCGGAATGGTCTTGATGTCGAGAAGCGAGAGCAGCAGCCGGTTAATGGCGGGGTTGTATTCGGGGAAGTAAGTGAGTTCCGCAAGGTCGAGGGATTCGAGCCGGTCAATCGGATTGAAGTTTATCTCGCAGTTATTGCCGCCTGCCATGGCATCCAGCACATTCTGGCAGTGCGGGCAGTCCGACGAGAAAAAGAGATGCAGTTCGGCGGTCGGATAATCACCGCTTTTTACCGCAAAAGTGCCTTCTCGAAGATTTTGCGACTGGATCATAATTCGTGAAGCCCCGAAATTCAAGGATCCGGCAACGGCCAGGATTGAAAGAAAGATCGCCAAGCCGGTCAACAGCTGCTTTTTGCCCTGGAGAATATTCAATAGAATGACCAGAGCAAGGATGATCAGGCAGTACGAGCAGAAGGTCTGGGCCACGATGAGCTGATAGCCGATCAGCACTCCCTCGGCGGCAAGTCCGGCCAGCAGCAGGATACTCAGCCAGTCAAAACCGGGCCGGGGTCTTTCGTGGGCGGGGCGGGCAGCCGCGAAAATCACCAGGAAATAGAGAAGACCGGCGAGATTAAAGTAGACGGAGGGAATTGTGGTGAGATTCTCGACGATTCGGCAGCCCTGGTTAAGGCAGAAGGCTTCGCCCTTGAAGAGGATGACCGCGATCTGGGCGGCGGTGATAATGCAGCCCAGCAGGGCGGTCCATTGAATGATCCTGGCTCTTTTGTCTTCCATTGGCACCCTTTGTGACGGCTTTACGGTGGATTTTGCTTAATTTGTTTTTTTGTTTATGGTTACGTAGCCTCTCCGGCGGGGATCGGCGCCGCACAAAAAAACATTATAATCATATGAAGCCGGGAGGGAAAGAATTACCGGTGTGAATCAAGCAAATCCTTGAGTTCCCGGAAGTTTGCGGCGCTGTAAATCAACTGGCGGATTTTCGCACCGCCGGGCAGTCCCTTGAAATAACGGCCGGCCTGGTTCTTGGTCCGGGCCAGGACCCGTTCGGACGGGCAATACTCTTCGATCAGTTCCAGGTGGCGCCCCAGGGCCGGAATAATGCCGGCGGCATCGGCCGGCCGTCCATCCGGACTGAAGACGAAAGGGTTGCCCAGCGCCCCTCGGCCGATCATCACCGCGTCGCAACCGGTTTCCGCCATCATCGCCAGGCCATCCCGATAGCTCAGGATATCGCCGTTGCCGATCACCGGGATCGATACCGCCGCTTTGACCGCCTTGATCACCCCCCGGTCGACGCTGCCGCTGAAACCGTCGGTCCAGGTTCGACCGTGTACCGCCACCGCCGCGGCCCCGGCCTCTTCGATCATTTTGGCAAAATCGGGGGCGGTTATCCGTTCATGGGACCAGCCGCTCCTGATTTTGACGGTGACCGGCAGATCGGTGTTGGAGCGGACCCGGCGGATCACCTCCCCGGCCAGGTCGGGCTCTTTCATCATCGCCGCCCCGGCCCCTTTCCTGATTACCTTCCTGACCGGACAGCCCATGTTGACGTCGATCATGTCGATCGGATAATCGGAGAGGATGGCAGCAGCTTCGCCCATGACTTCCGGTTCGCTGCCGAAGAGCTGGATGGAGACCGGCCGCTCCGCCGCGACGGTTTTAAGCATATCGAGGGTGTTCCGCTGCCGGTAGACCAGGCCGTGGCAACTGATCATCTCGGAATAGCAGAGGGCAGCCCCGTACTCCCGGCAGAGAAGGCGGAAGGGCAGATCGCTGAAACCGGCCAGAGGGGCCAGAATGAAGGGGGAATCCAGTATGACGTTGCCGATTTGCATCTTGTCTTTAAGGGTAGGGAAAATGGTTAAAACAAAGGTAACCGTTCAGCAGCACAGCATCTTCGGACGATCGGCCCGGCTTACGTACACGAGGTACGCGGCGCCGGTCCGCTTGTCCAAATCTGCACCACTGCTGAACGGTTACAGTCAGGCGGTTCTGGATACTTTGGCGACCGCCCCGGTGAACGATTACCAAACAAAGCAAGCCGGAGAAATACCTGAATCCGTGAGCGTACTAGAACGGTGCAGATGCATGGCGGCAACGATGTTGATAATACTGATGGTATATCAACGAGTTGCCAACGCGACACCCCAAGGGTTCTGTTCAATCCCCCCTTGAGGGGGGCACTTCCTGCGGGGCGCAGATGCGCCGTTCTCGGACGCCCCGCAGGGCGGCGGGTACATTCCTGCCGCCACGGATCAGTGCCTGTATTTGACGTAAAAAAATAATCAGATATCGCGAATCAACGCACTAACCGTCACGAATTCAGGGACTGTATAAAAGTGGGCCGGGAATGGCACCCGT
>JAWOIQ010000005.1:0-3119 GCA_046484585.1 Desulfurivibrionaceae bacterium | reverse complement strand
GCATACCAGTGTATGGCTCGCAGGCCGATGCCTTGCATCTCCGGCGCTCCGCGAACGCTTACGGTTTTGTTTGGACCACCGGATCCGCTGCGTTATCGGCCTGCTCGCATACCAGTGTATGACTCGCAGGCAGATGCCTTGCATCCCCGGCGCTCCGCGAACGCTTACGGTTTTGTTTAGACCGCCGAATTCGCCGGGTTATCGGCCTCTTCGCATCTCTGTGTTTTTAAGCAGTGCCTCTCCGGTTAATTTCGTTTATAATTATTTCACTATGTCATATCTCGTACTGGCCAGAAAATGGCGCCCCCTCGATTTTGACCAGGTTGTCGGACAAGGCCCGGTGGTCAGGATTCTGCGCAATGTCATCAGTCGTAACCGGGTCCCGCACGCCATGTTGTTCAGCGGGGTGCGTGGGGTCGGCAAGACCACCCTGGCCCGGATCATGGCCAAGGCCCTTAACTGTGAAAAACAGGAGGGTGAGCGTCCCTGTAATAAATGCAGTTCCTGCCTCGAGATCACCGCCGGCACCGCCGTTGACCTGCACGAGATCGACGGCGCCTCGAACCGCGGCATCCAGGAGATCCGCGATCTGAAGGAAAACATCCGCTTTCTGCCCAGCCGGAATCGTTACAAGATCATGATCATCGATGAGGTCCACATGCTCACCAACGAGGCTTTCAACGCCTTGTTGAAGACCCTTGAGGAGCCCCCCGATCATGTGATTTTCATGTTCGCCACCACCGAAATCCACAAGATTCCCGTTACCATCCTCTCCCGCTGTCAGCGCTATGAACTGAAGAAGGTGCCCTTTGCCGAACTTTTCGGGTTATTCCAAAAGATTGCCGAGGCCGAAAAGGTTACGATTTCCGACGATGCCCTGGAGATGATCGCCAGGGAGGCGGCCGGCAGTATTCGGGATGGCTTGAGCCTTTTGGATCAGGTCTTTTCCTTCGGCGGCGACGAGATGACCGGTGCGGATGTCAGTGAGGTTCTGGGCCTGGTCGACAGTCAGCTCCTTGAGCGATTGACGGCAGCCCTGCTCGCAGCGGATCTGGGCGCGGCCTTGAAGATCCTCAATCAGGTCAGTACGGCCGGCGCCGATCTGAAAAGATTTACCGCGGATCTGCTTCATTTTGTCAGGGGGTTGATTGTCTGCCGGCTGAACGCGGCGCCGGCCGAGCTGCTTGACGGTTCCGATCGGGAAATTGCCGAAATGACCGAGTTGGCGGCCGGTCAATCCAGCGAAACTCTTTCCCAGCTTTTCGATTACCTGCTGAAGGGGGCGGCCGAGATGCAGTATGCCCCATATCCCCGGCTGGTCCTGGAAATGACCTTTGCCAGGATAGTTCAGAGCGGGCAGGCGGCGCCGATCGCTTCCCTGATCGCCAGAATTGACGAGCTGCTGGCGGCCGGCGGGGATGAATCGCCGTTGCCTTCCCCATCCCCGGTGAGTTCTCTCCCTGAAAAAAAAAATCCTGAGCCGGCAGCGCCGACCATAACGGAACCGGGCCGGCTCTCCGAACCGGCGCCCGCTTTTGTCGTCCGGGAGCAACCCCCGCCGCTCCCGCCGGAGGTTCCCGGGGGCGATTTTAAATCGGCGGCCGGTATGGGGCCGGAATCATCGAAGGACCCTCGTCGGGACTGGGATGATTTCGCGGTCTATATCGGGGAACGCAAGGGCTGGATGGCCCAGATCGTAAAAATGTGCGACTCCGCCCGTTTCAAGGGCGACGAGTTGCGGATGAAATATGAAGACAGCACCCACTGCCCTATTCTTCAGCAGGCCGACAATCTCAAGGTTCTGACCGAATTTGCCCAGGATTTTTTTCAACGGGAATTACGGATTAAAATAAGTGCCAGGGGAACCGGTGAAGGCGGAAACGGCGGAGATGAAGCAACAGTTCTGCAGGAAGAGAGGACGGCCCTGCGCCGGGACCCTCTGGCCCTGTTGGTTTCGGAGGTTTTCAGCGGCCACGTCGCGGATGTCCGGACCGGTCCCCGCAGCAGGGTAAGCGGAGCCGGGACGGTAAAGGAGGAGTAATGGATATTCAGAAAATGATGGAGCAGGCCAAGGAATTCCAGGAGAAGATGGCCTCCGTCCAGGAGGAGCTTGCCAATAAAGAGGTGACTTCTACCGTCGGCGGCGGCATGGTCTCGGTGACGGTCAACGGCCGCAATGAGATCGTCGATTTGAAAATCGAGCCGGAGGTGATCAATCCGGCGGATCCGCAGATGCTGCAGGATCTGATCAAGGCCGCGGTGAATGACGCCCTGAAGAAGGTTCTGGAAATGAGCCGCGGCGAGATGGCCAAGCTGACCGGCGGCTTGAATATTCCCGGACTTTTTTGAGGGCGCCTTAAATGAATGTAGTACCACCCGCCCTGGCCCGGCTGATCGACGATCTGGCCCGCCTGCCCGGCATCGGCAGGAAAACCGCCACCCGTCTGGCCCTGCACATTCTACGGCGGCCGGCGGTCGAGGCCCACGAACTGGCCAATGATATCGCCAATCTCCACGAGACCATCAATCTCTGCTCGAACTGTTTCGCCTTTTCCGAGAGCGACCCCTGCGAGATTTGCGGCGATCCTGGCCGGGATCGCGCCTTGATCTGCGTGGTCGAAGGACCGGCGGATCTGATGGCCATCGAGAAGGCGGCCTCGTTCAAGGGGTGTTACCATATTCTCCACGGGGTTCTCTCCCCGATGGACGGGATCGGCCCGGCCGAGATCAGGGTGGATGCCCTGATAAAGAGAGTTAAGCGGCAAGGGGTGGCAGAGGTGCTGATTGCCACCAGTTCGACGGTGCCCGGCGAGGCAACCGCCGCCTATCTGGCCGGCCGGCTGCAAGCCCTGCCGGTCGTGGTCAGCCGGTTGGCCTGCGGGATTCCGATGGGAATGGATATAAAGTATGCCGATGAACTGACCCTGACCCGGGCCATTGAATCGCGCAAGGCGGCCGGTTGACTCGGATCGGCCCCCGGTTGTGCTTGTGTGATTTGTCCTTGACAGGGAAGGAGATTGCTGTTATTTGATCTCCTCTTGACGGATTCAGGCCACGGCGGCCTACAGGAAGCATTTTGTAATCGGCTCATCCAACTTCGACTACCGCAGTTTCCGCTA
>JAWOIQ010000183.1:0-2520 GCA_046484585.1 Desulfurivibrionaceae bacterium | reverse complement strand
AGCGAATCCGCCCGGTCCGCCGCTACCGGCTCAGAATTTTTTTTTTCCGGAAGAAAACTCGCGGAAGGTCGGGGAGGCGCCGGTGAGTGTTCATCCCCGCCGGCAGCCGCCAGCAGCTCATCCAGCCTGGCGATCAGGGAGGCAATCGGCGCCGCCTGCCCGCTCTGCACGACCTTGGCGAAGGTCATCTCCAGAACCAGTCGGGGGTATGGGGCATACTGCATCTCGGCCGCCCCTTTCAGAAGAAGATCAAAGAGCTGATAAAGGGTTTCGGCGGATTGGCGGGCCGCCAGCTCGGTCATTTCGGCAATTTCCCGGTCGGAGCCGTCGAGCAGTTCGGCCGGCGCCTTACTGACCCGGCAAATAATCAGGCCCCGGACAAAATGGAGAATATCGGCGGTAAACCTTTTCAGATCGGCCCCGGCCGTACAGATCTGGTCGAGAATCTTCAGGGCCGCGCCGAGATCCTCGGCCAGGAGGGCCGCCGTCAGCCGGCCAAGGACCTGACTGCCGACCAGACCCAGAACCTCGCTGACATCGACATCGGTCATCTTTTCGCCGCCGAAGGAGAAAACCTGGTCCAGCAGACTCAGCCCGTCGCGAATACTGCCGGCCGCCTCCCTGGCGATCATCTCCAGGGCGCCATCGGAAATCGTCACCTTTTCCGCTTCGGCAATCTTCCTGAACAATTGGAAAAGTTCGGCAAAGGGCACCTTTTTCAGTTCATAACGTTGACAGCGGGAGAGGATGGTGACGGGGATCTTGTGAATTTCGGTGGTGGCGAACATGAAAATCACATGATCGGGCGGCTCCTCAAGGGTCTTCAACAGGGCATTGAAGGCCTCATTGGTGAGCATGTGGACCTCGTCGATGATCATGATCTTGTAACGGTTCCGGCTGGGCAGAAAACGGATGTTTTCCTTCAGGTCGCGAATCTCCTGGATGCCGCGGTTCGAGGCGCCGTCGATTTCGTGCAGGTCGACGGCGGTACCGGCAGTGATCTCACGACAGGACCCGCACTCGTTGCAGGGAAGCTCGCCCGCCTCGCTTTCGCAGTTAAGGGCCTTGGCCATGATCCGGGCCAGAGTGGTCTTGCCC
Source organism: Desulfurivibrionaceae bacterium (assembly GCA_046484585.1). GTDB lineage: Bacteria > Desulfobacterota > Desulfobulbia > Desulfobulbales > JAGXFP01 > JAGXFP01. The sequence continues at coordinate 1,422 of JAWOIQ010000183.1, read as the reverse complement.
ACACCGCGCACTCCGCTGAACAACATGGCGTGCGGCACCCGCTTGCGGCTGATGACATTGCGCAGAATCCTGACCACCGGACCTTGCCCGACAACCTGATCAAAATTAAGGGGGCGCCATTTCCTGGCCAGAACGAGATATGACATAGTGGAAATAATTATAAACGAAATTAACCGGAGAGGCACTGCTTAAAAACATCGGCATGCGAACAGGACGATAACGCAGCAGATTCGGTGGGCCAAACCAAGCCCTAAGCGTTCGCGGAGCGCCGGAGATGAAGGCATCGGCCTGCGAGCTCTATACATCGGTATGCGAACAGGACGATAACGCAGCAGATTCGGTGGGCCAAACCAGGCCGTAAGCGTTCGCAGAGCGCCGGAGATGCAAGGCATCGACCTGCGAGCTATACATCGGTATGCGAACAGGACGATAACGCAGCAGATTCGGCGCTCCGCGAACGCTTACAAAAAAAATGGCAGCCGGGCGGCCTACAACACACAAAGGAAATCGCTACCGTTGCTTCCTTCCGGACCTGGCGGGGTTCGCGAACCTTTGTTGCGCAGGACCCGACTGCCAAACTCAATCGGTCCACATCCGGTTCTTCACCGAACTGCGGACCTTTAAAAAAATGGCGGAGAAGGTGGGATTCGAACCCACGGTACGTTGCCGCACACACGCGTTCCAGGCGTGCACCTTAAGCCACTCGGTCACCTCTCCGTTTGCTCAACCTCAAATTGAAGAGAGCTAATATAGCGGTTTTTGCGGAAAATGGTAGGAAAAATTATCCCCCGGGCCAACCTTGATAAGTTCGCAAGGTCGAAATGACATCAAACCCTGGCCGAATCGGCTGACCGGAAGGCTAACCGGAATCATTCCCGCCGCTTCTCCCGGAAAAAGTCCCGCAGGAGGGCCGTCGCTTCCGCGGCCAGCACCCCGCCCTCGACCAGCAGGCTATGGTTAAGGAGACCGTCAGCGCCGATCCGGTAACGGCTGACCAGCCCGCCGCCCTTGGGATCATCGGCTCCGAAAACCACCCGTCTCAGCCGGGCATGAACCATGGCGCCGGCGCACATCGGGCAGGGTTCCAGGGTTACGTAAAGGGTGCTGCCGGTCAGCCGGTAATTGCCGAGGGCGGCGGCGGCCTGCCGCATGGCCAGCATCTCGGCATGGCCGGAAGGATCGTGCAATTCTATGGGCCGGTTGCCGCTGCCGCCCAGGACCCGGCCGCCCGGATCGACAACCACGGCCCCGACCGGCACTTCGCCCCGGGCCGCCACCTGGGAAGCCTCGGCCAGGGCCATCCGCATATAGGTCTCGTCCGTTTCCATCCCCACCCCGCAAGCTCAGGCCTTTTCGCCGCTTTTCCGCTTCCGGGCATAGTTGGCCGCTTCCCAGCCGGCGACACATCCCTCGCCGACCGCC
>JAWOIQ010000176.1:0-9978 GCA_046484585.1 Desulfurivibrionaceae bacterium | reverse complement strand
TCGCACAGTCTCAATAAGATGCTGGCACGGATCGGCCGGGACCGGGATAGACTGCGGGAAACCATCTCCGAACTTGAGGATGCCAACCTCATGTTGCGCAAGACCCAACTGGAAATGGTCAGGGCCGAAAAGCTCGCCTCGGTCGGACGTCTGTCGGCCGGTATCGCCCATGAGATCGGCAACCCGATCGGGATTGTGATCGGCTACCTCGATCTCCTGAAGCAAAACTCGATTCCGGCCGAGCAGAAAAAAGATTTTATTCTACGGGCTGAAAAGGAGATGAACCGGGTAAACACCATCATCAGGCAGCTTCTCGATTTTGCCAGACAGCCCGCGGATGAACCGCGGAACCGGATATCCGTTCACGAAATTATCGAGGAGGTCGTGGATATCTGCCGGGTTCAGCCGATGATGTCTGGAATCGAGCTTGTTTTTGAAGGGCAGGCCGAAAAAGACCGGGTCGTCGGCTCAAGCGGCCAATTAAAACAGGTTTTTCTGAATCTTTTGATCAATGCGGCCGACGCCATAAAAGGCGGTTATGGCGATTCGGGGGAGGGACGGATTGCCATAACCACCGCGGCTGAAGCAGAAAGCGGGGAAGGGCGGGGCGGAGGTATCCGGATTCGGATCACCGATAACGGTCCCGGTATTGATGCCGGCAATCTCGAAAATATCTTCGATCCGTTTTACAGTACCAAGGAACCTGGGAAAGGAACAGGTCTGGGCTTGTCCATTTGTTTTACGATCATTGAAAACCTCGGGGGAGTTATCGAGGCGGCAAGCAGCGCAAGGGGGACGACCATCACCGTCAGCCTGCCCCTTTCGGGGAGTCACCTGAATCCGTGACGGCTTAGTGCATCGATTCACGATATATGATTGTTCTTGCGTCAAATATAGATAGTGATCCGTGTGGAAACACCCGCCGCCCTGTGGGGACGCCCGATAACGGCGCATCAGCGGCGTTGGCAACTTGTTGATATACCATCAGTATTATCAACATCGTTGCCGTCTCGCATCTGCACCGTTCTCAAACGTTCACGGATTCAGGAGTTCCCGCAAATCAAAAACGGTAAGGATTTAGAAAATGTCCGATAAGCGCGGCGCCGGCAGGCTTTTAATAATCGATGATGAGCAGAATATGCGGCACATGCTGAAGATCATGGCCGAAAGCAACGGATATGTCACGGTCACGGTTGAAGACGGTCTGAAGGCGCTCGCCCTGTTGCGGGAGAACGAATTCGATTTCATCCTTTGCGATGTGAAGATGCCCAATATGAACGGGATGGATTTTCTGCGGGCCTCGGCCAACTGCCGAGGGGATGCGACTGTGATCATGATGTCCGCTTATGGCACCATCGACCTGGCCCTGGAGGCTATGAAGGGCGGGGCCTACGATTTTATCTCCAAACCCTTCAAGATGGATGAAGTGGTCATGGCGCTCAGGAAGGCGGAAGAGAGGGAGAGTCTGCGCCGGGAAAACCAACGTTTGCGGAACCAGCTGCGCAATCTCGAGGACGGCAGCAAATTTGCCGGGATGATCGGCAAAAGCGAGCCCATGCGCAAGGTTTTCGAGCTGGCCGAAAAAGTCGCCCGCTATAGTACCACGGTTTTGATCACCGGCGAGTCGGGGACCGGCAAGGAACTGGTCGCCCGCGGCATTCATTTCGCCAGCCCCCGCCGCGATCACCCCCTGGTCCCGGTCAATTGCGGCGGGATTCCCGAGGCGCTCCTGGAAAGCGAGCTGTTCGGTCACCTCAAGGGCGCTTTTACCGGGGCTGACCGCAGCCACAAAGGGCTCTTCGAGGAGGCGGAGGGAGGCACCATTTTTCTGGATGAAGTGGGCGAGCTGCCTCTGCCGCTTCAAGTCAAGATCCTCCGGGTTCTGCAGGAAAATGAAATCAGACCGGTCGGTTCGACGGAGACCAAAAAGGTGGATGTCAGGGTTATCGCCGCCACCGCCAGGAATCTCGAAGAAGAGATCAGCCGGGGACTATTCCGGGAGGACCTTTTCTACCGTCTTAATGTCATGCCCATTCACCTGCCTGCCCTGCGGGAACACCCGGAAGATATTCCGGCACTCTGCCGATATTTTATCGATATTTACAACGAAGAGCTGGGAATGTCCGTGAAGGGGATCGGGGCCGGGGCGATGGCCAGGCTTATCGAACTGCCCTGGCCGGGCAATGTCAGGGAACTTGAGAATATCATGGAAAGGGCGATGGTTTTGAGCGACGCTGAAATATTGGGTCCCGAAGTTCTGCCGGATTATCCGGACAACTCTGCCGATTGTCTGGTCCGCCTGGACGAGCAGAACGGTTTCTCCCTGAAAGAGGCCAAAAAAATCTGGGAAAGGAAGCTCATAATCGGAGCCCTGCGGGCCACGAGCGGCAATCGCTCCCGGGCCGCGGAAATGTTGGAGTTAAGTTTCCCGTCGTTGCTCGCCAAGATCAAGGCCTATGGGATCGAAATCAAAAAAGGTGAGGCGAGCTGAGCTAATTCGAACCGGTGACCCCTTCCCGAAGGGTTTGAGTTTTTTTAATCTTCCTTAAGGGCCAGCAGCGGTTCCAGTCTGGCCAGGCGGTAAACCGGCAGGATGGCTCCCAGTAGACAGGCGGCGCCGCCCAGGCCCATGGCCAGGAGGCTGATGAGTATACTGGCCGGAGAGGTGATCGATATATCCCCCAGTCTGGTAAGCAGATTGAAGTCGGCGGCCAGGTAATTCAGGAGCAGATGCCCGGCGATCACTCCGATAAACCCGCCCAGCAGGCTGATGATCGCCGCTTCGGCGATAAACATTTTGATGATATGCTTGCGGCCGGCGCCGATGGCCTGCAGGATGCCCACCTCTCTTTTCCTCTCGTTGGTCATGGCCGTAAAGGTCGACCAGGCCAGGAGAATCGCCAGGGTTGAGGCAATTACGATGGTTATGGTGAATATCCGGATGATGTCGCCGAGGGTGGTGCGCACATCCTTACCGATGCTGCCTCTGGTCATCAATCCCACCGAGGGATTCACGGAACCTATCATGGCAACCGCATCGTCCGGATTTACTCCCTCTTTTAACTTCAGAAATACGATAGAGATATCATCCGGTCCGCGTTGGCCGGTTGCTTCTGTGCTGATCGCATCGAGATCTTCCTTCCGCATGAATATACCGCGATCGAGACCGGTGCCGGTTTCGCGCAGATGACCGACCACATTGATGTCTTCACCGAAAAGAGTGGCGGTATCAATCAACCCCAGGTACTGGTGGATGTAATGGCCAATGTACACTTCCCCTTCCTTTAGTTCCCGGTCGGTATCGAGCCAGGGTTTGATCACAAAATCGGTTTCCTGATCGAACGCCACAATCTGGCCTTCCAGAATGCTGCAGCACTCCGACGCGAGAGTGTTAAGGTAAACATGAAAAGTTGCCTGCTCAACGACCGGCAGATCTTTCATGGATTCGAAGACAAATTCGTTCATGTAGAAAGTCTTCACATCGCTTTCCAGGATGAATTCTTCCGCCAGTTCGACGGCCTCAACCGGGACAATAACAATATCCGCCCCGAGTTTTCGGGTGGCTTCCTTGATATCCTCTTTTATGGCCCGATTGAAGAGGAGGGCGAATACCAGCAGGGAGACCAGCAGGGCCACCGCCAGAACCAGAATTATATTCCTGAATATTTTACGGATGACGTTTTTCCAGGCTAAACCGCCGAGGCTGTTGATTTTCAGGGATTGTTTTGTCATTTTGATTTTCCTGGTTTTGGAATCCTGGTTTGCAATAAGCGAGCATAAAAAAAAGGAGGAAACCGGTTCCGGTTCCCTCCTTTTATCTAGCACATATTTACGAACAGGTTAAGCGTTAATTCTCTCTCTACTTGAAGTTGGCATCCAGACCACAAAGGACCGCATGCTCTTCAAGGCCTACCTCGTTATGGCAACTGAGACAGGTTGATGTATGGGTGCCGATGAAGGCTTGCTTTTCAACATCGTAAAGCTTCAGAACACCGTCCATGGTGTATTCGTGGGCTTTGGGGGCGTTGGGATCTTCACAGGCGTCCAGGTCGATTATGTCCTTAAAGCGGGAAGTGGCTACGACGTATTTGCCATCCGGAGTGAATATGGCGTCATGGTTATGATCCAAGGCACTCAGTGACTCCCTGTCAATAACCTCCAGGGTCTTGGCATCGATCAGGAACATGACGTCACCGCCGGAAGCGGCGATCATCGAATCATCCGGTGAATAGTAGGCCCGGAAGGTCACGGTTTTCGGGGTGCCGGCAATGATGTTCCGGTTGAGGACCTTCACATTGCCTTTAACGAACTCGTCAAGATCCAATTCAACCAAGGCTACTTTGCCGGTGTAATCGCCGTGATCCTTGTTGGTGATATTGGCAATGACAAGCAGCTTGTCCATGGCATTGTTGGTGTTACCATGATAGAACTTGTACGGAGCGCCGATATCGCCCTCGGTACCTTCCAGAAAGACTCTCTGGACCCGTTTAAGATCGGATTTATTGAATACGTCGATATATGCCTTGCTGCTCATGGTAAATGGAATGAAGTGGTCTTTTGATTGGCCGGAGGCGCAGTACATTGATTTGGTGTTGGTAGCCAGGGCCGGAACGTCAACGACCACATCCTGGATTACCTCGCCGGTCTTAAGGTCGGTTTTGCCAACATGAAGACCGCCCGCATCCTCGTCGATCTGATAGGTCGACCAGAACATGGTATCGCGATCGAGGTTGTCGATCCGGGCATCGTGGGTCGGATGGGAGTCGCGGTCACCGATATCGATCTTGGTAAGGCTGGTTACGTTAATGGGCTGGGCGGCACCGGGATCGATGGTGGCGACGGCCTTGGCGAAGTGACCGCCCATGCCGGCTACATAAAAAGTAGCTTCATAGCTGTCGCCGGTCTGCGTCATGGCGCCGGCCTCGACTTCGGGCTTGCTACCCATGGCGGAAACATCCGTCGGAATGTTGAGGCTGTACATACCCAAGGCGACAGCGCCTGTAAGCATAGAGCCCATCATTAACTTTTTAGAAATTTTCATGCTTTCCTCCTTCTTCTAATTAAGTTTTCGGCGGACAGGCCAGCGGATCCTCTCCCTTTCACCTGAAGCCGAGCTGCAGTGTACTTCAAACAGCGTCTAAGCTATAGAAACAACCCCTGAATCCTAGCTTATTTTAATTATACGACACTGTGGTATAAAAACAAAGGTTTAAAACAAAATTTTTCACGATTTTGTACATGTACAGTTACAGGTCGATGTTTGCTAAAGATAAAATCAAGCTATTTCACCAAGATAAGCACTAAACCATTTTAACCGAAAAATACCACAAAATAATTAAAATTAAATACCACAAAGTGTCATAAACAAAAGTTTAATTATTTATTGACCGTTATTCGCGAACCATTATTCGTACAAGGATAACAGTGAACAAAAGCCGCTTGCACAATTCCCTCCGATCAGCTAATTATTGATAATAATCCTGTCTGGCATATTCTCTGCCTAGTAAACCCGTGAATCTTCATTAAACAGGGGAGAAGCATTAAACGGCAATTTCACGGCTAATCATCTGAATAAAGTGAACATAATGCTGATTGAGTGTAAAGATCTTGTTAAAAGCTATAAACTGGAAGATCGCGAACTGCAAGCCGTTGATCATGTTTCTTTTTCGGTTGCCGAAGGCGATTTCGTTGCGATTCTGGGCCATTCAGGTTCCGGCAAAACAACCTTGCTCAGTATGATTGGCGGCCTGGCCCAGCCTGATAACGGCAGTGTCTATATTAATGATATTGATACATGGCGGCAGAGCGAGATAAAACGTGCCGAGATGCGTAATCAACTGATTGGTTTCATCTTCCAGTTTGGCAGCCTGATTCCGACCCTGACTTCGATCGAGAATGTCCTGTTGCCGTTATCCTTTGCCGACTCCGGCTCTGATCCTGCCGCTAAAATACCATATGCCAGAGAGCTTCTGGATCAGGTCGGTCTGGCCGACAAGGAAAATTCCTTTCCGTCCCAGCTTTCCGGGGGCCAGCAGCGAAGGGTTGCTATCGCCCGGGCATTTATCAATCGTCCCAGTATTATCCTGGCCGATGAACCGACCGGCGACCTTGATGAAGATACCGAAGGGGAGATCCTCGAAATCTTCCGGAGGTACAATACCGAGAACAAAACAACTTTTCTGGTGGTTACTCACAACAGTAAACTGGTATTGACCCAGGACAATCCAAGAACCTTTCTGATGAAAGACGGCCATTTTTCCGAGGCCCGCATCAAGGGTTCAATATGTTAAAGAAAATAACCTTAATCCTGCTGGTAAGCCTGTTGGTCCTGTCCGGCTGTTCGCCTGATAAACCGGCGAAACTCAAGATAGGCGATCCTGCTCCGGATTTTCTGATTGAGGATCTGGCTGGTGAAAAAATCAGGCTTTCCTCTTTAAAGGGACGGCCGGTCGTTATCCGTTTTTTTATAACTGATTGCAAGTTCTGCAAGGCCGACACCCCTGTTTTCAACGACTATTTCAACAAGCATCAAGAGCGGGGGCTGATGATCCTCTATCTTACGACCACCACCGATCAGGGCCAGGTCGAAAAATTCGCAGCCGATCTGGACATCCCCTTTCCGGTTGCCATTGATTACGACCGGGAAGTATCGAAATTGTATAATATCAATGTCGAGCCCCAGACCATAATCCTCGATTCCGATCATCTTATTCAAGGCGCCATCCTGGGCGGGGTGGCCGAGGCCGAGCTCGATGAGATGCTGGCCGGCGAGCTGGCGGAGTAATCGGACTCCGGGCCTCTTGCGGGCTCTGTAATCCCGAGCCGCTGTGAAAAAGATGGTTATATTAAAACAGGTGGAACCAATGCGAAACAAGCTGATTAAGATATGCGCTATCCTCTCTATTGGTGCCTCCTCCTTCTGGCTGACGGCCTCCAGCCTCGGTGCGGCTCCCCGGGACAACATCGAAGCCGATGAGCGCTGTCCGGTTTGCGGAATGTTTGTGGCGAAATACGAGGCCTGGATAACCCAGATAAGAGTTGACGAATTAACCCTCTTCAGCTTCGACGGGGTCAAGGATCTTATGGCCTTTTATCATAATCCGGAAAAGTTTAACGGCCCGGAACGTTCCTCAATCAGCGAGATCTGGGTCAAAGACTATTATTCTCTTAAATGGCTGGATGGGCGGCAGGCCTTCTATGTTATCGGCAGCGATGTCTACGGCCCCATGGGGCATGAATTGATTCCTTTTGCGAGCAGGAGCGCGGCCGAATCTTTCCTGGCTGATCATAAAGGTCGAAGGATTCTCACCTTCGATGAAATAACCGTTGATATCGTCGAGCGGCTTCGCGCCGGCAGCCGTATGAAGACCATGAATTAATAGGGGCATGGCCGATGCGTCCCGCCCAAATCCTCGCTTTAGTTATTTTCCTGCTGCTCACCCTTGATGCGGCCCTCTATTGCCATGTTCGCCTGGAGCGGCTGCCGCGGCAACGATCCGCCGCCGATCTCAATGACATCGTCACCGCCGGCCTGGGTCTTACCGACCTCTGCCTGGCCACCGAGGCTCGTTATACCAGGCATCCGGCGGTTTCCGACCCCATGGCGCCGTTCATGGATCATCCCGGCGCCATTGAGCATTTCCCGACCGGTTCTTTCTGGGCCGTGCCGAAAGATCGTTATTTATGAAGAGCCGGGCCATTGAAAAACAGCTCAATCTTCTTGATTACGCCTTGTCGAGCCTGTGGCGGCGTAAGTTTAAGAATATGGGAATCATTACGGTTTTTGCCGTGGTAATCTTTCTGGTCGCCTCATTCCAGATCCTGACCAGCAGCCTCACCGAAACCGCCGAACGCATGCTGGCCCAGACCCCTGAAATAGTCATCCAGAAAATGTCGGCCGGCCGCCAGGAGGCGATTCCGCTAGCCTACCTTGACCGCCTGGACGGAATTTTCGGAATCCGGGCCGCCGTGCCCAGGGTCTGGGGTTATTATTTTGATGAAACTTCCGGGGCCAATTATACGGTCATGGCTGTCGATCGGCGCTTGATGCCCGAAGGCAGAAATCTGGCGATGGCCCTTGAGGGCGACTTCCCGGCGGCAGGGCAGGGCGAGGCGGCCCTGGGACGCGAAGTGGCGGCGAATCTCAAGCTCGCCGGCCGCCGGACCTTTTCCCTGTTCCGTCCCGATCTTTCCCTGAAGAGTTTTCGGGTATCCGGGATTTTCGCCGAGAGCACCGACCTGTTGACCGCCGATCTGATCGTGACCGGCCTTGATGACGGCCGGGACCTTTTTGCCATTCCGGAAAACCTCGCCACCGATCTTCTCGTCTATGTTGCCAATCCCGGCGAGATCAGCACCATTGCCAAGAAAATCGCGGCCAGGCTGCCCGACACCAGGGTGTTGACCAGGCCGCAAATCCATAAAACCTATAAAGTGGTGTTCGGCTGGCGCAGCGGTTTTGCCTCAATCTGCCTCTTGACCGCCCTGGCCGCCTTCGCCATTCTGGCCTGGGACAAGGCGTCCGGCCTTTCCGCCGAGGAAAAGCGGGAAATCGGCATCCTGAAGATTCTGGGGTGGCAGACCGCCGACATCCTGGTCCTGCGCTTCTGGGAAAGTCTGGCGGTCTCGGGCCTTGCTTTTCTGGGGGGCTGCACAGCCGCCTACCTGCATGTTCTTTTCCTGGAGGGCTCCCTGTTCCGCCCGATTCTGCTGGGCTGGTCGGTAATCCATCCATCCTTGAAGATAGTGCCGGTCTTCGCGGCCGGTGATCTGCTCCTGATTTTCACCTTGTCGGTCCTGCCCTATCTGGCCGCCACGGTGATTCCGGCCTGGCGCGGTTCGACGGTACCCCCCGACGCGGCGATAAAGTGAATCGTAAGCGATCACAGGTCGCCGAATCTGCTGTGTTATCGGCCTGCCCATGTACACCAGTAAACATCGCAGGCCGATGCCTTGCATCTCCGGCACCCTGTGATCGCTTACCAGATTGGAGGTTGGCCAATCTGGGTGGCTTATTATCCCTTGATTGGTTACGTTAAAATCATGATCGAACTGCAATCGGTTAATAAAGTATACAATCTCGGTCAGCCCAATGAGGTCCAGGCCCTGTTCGATATCAATCTGGTTATCGAGGAGAACAGCATGGTCTGTCTGCGGGGGGCCAGCGGTTCCGGCAAGTCGACCCTCCTGGCCATAATCGGCTGCGTCTTTCCGGCCACTTCCGGGCGGGCGGCGGTTGCAGGCAAGCAACTGGCCCGGCTGCCGGATCGCTTCATGACCATTCATCGCCGCCGGACCATCGGCTTTATTTTTCAGCAGTTTAACATCCTGCCCGATCTGACCGTGCTCGACAATATCACCCTACCGCTTTTGCCCCTGGGGGTTTCCCCGGGTGAAAGGCGATCCCGGGCCGCGGAGCTGATCGAGCGCCTCGGCATCGCTCATCGGCGTGATTTCCCGGCCGGGCAGGTTTCCGGGGGAGAACTGCAGAGGGTGGCGATCGCCCGGGCCCTGATCAATAACCAGCCGATCATCCTGGCCGATGAACCCACCGCCCATCTGGACACCAGTCTCAGCCACGATTTTATGGGAATCATGGTCGAGCTGAAAAAGGCGGGCAAGACCATCATCATCGCCTCCCACGATCCCCTGGTCACCGAACATCCGGGAATGGACAGGATCATCGACGTCAAGGACGGCAGGATAGATGTTTCTTAACGCCTGGAGCCTCAGTCTGGTTGTTTGCAGTATCGTCGTCCTTTTTCTGATGATCAATGCGGTCCGGACCGGGGTCAGGGTGTTGCGCTACTGGGATCCGGCCAGCGACAGCACCCTCCAGATCGGTCTCGAAAACGAGACCTGGCTCGCTTCGAGCCTGGTCGAATTCGCCCTGGCCGTCCAGGGCTTGAGCCTGCTGCTCTTCATCCTGGCGGCGGACAACTACAGCCAGGTGATAGCCGGGGCGATGTGCGCCACCGG
>JAWOIQ010000081.1:0-13846 GCA_046484585.1 Desulfurivibrionaceae bacterium | reverse complement strand
TGGCTCTCCCGCAACTCGCCGGCAAAGGTCAGGAGGAGCACGCCATCGCTGACCGTGGCGGCCATCACCACCAGGACGCCGATGATGACCGTCGCCGCGAAGGGCAGACCGGTCAGATGGAGGAGATAGACCATGCCGGCCAGACAGAAGGGGACGCTGCCCAGGACCAGGGCCGGCAGCTTGACGCTGTCGAACTGCACGGTCAGGACAACAAAGGAGAAGAAGAGGGCAAAGGTTATAACCGCGAGCAGCGCCTTCTTCATGTCGGCCATCATCTCGGCCCGACCGCCGAAGCCGAGTTCATAACCGGCCGGCAGCTCGATCTTCGCCAGATCACGCCGCAGCCCGGTCAGGGTGGTGGCGAGATCGCGGCCGGCCGTATCGCCCTCGATGGTGATCTGCTTGACCTGGTCCTTGCGGAGGATCTCCACCGGTCCCAGCGCCGGCTGGATGGTGGCCAGATCGCGAAGACGCAAGGGCTCCCCCCGAACGCCGGTCAGGATCAGATGCTCCAGATCCCGGCGGCTGCTCAGGCGATCCTCGGGAACCACCACCCGGATGTTGTAATACTCCGCCCCGTCGCGATAGCGGCTGGCCACCGCCCCGGTGATCAGGGAGCGCAGCGTTCCGGCCACATCGGCGGCCGACACCTCGAGTTCGGCAGCCTTGGCCCGGTCGATCCGCACCTGGTACTCCGGCCGGGAGACATCCATGGAGACATAGACGTTCCGCATCTCGCCGCCGGCGCGGATGGTTTGGGCGACCTGCTGGGCCAGATCGAAAAGGGGCGCCACTTCCTGGCCGCGCACCTCGACCACCAGGTCCGACCCGCCCAGGCCGTGGATGCCTTTGATGGGCATCTGCCGGACCATGACCAGGCCGCCGGGCACCTCCACCTGGCTTAAGCGATGGCGCAGCTTGGCGACGTATGCCTTGGTGCTGACTTGCCTCTCACCCTTGGGCACCAATTGAATATCCACCTCGCCTTCGTTGGCAATTTCGTAGGTGTAGAGCCCCTGCACCCGGCCGCCGGCCATGGTGAACATGCTTTTGATCAGGGGGTCGCCGGCGAGCCGCGCTTCGATATCGGCGAGAACCAGGTCGGTTTCCCGGACCGCGGCGCCGGTGGCGAGCTTGGCCTTGATCATGATCCGGCCGTCGTCCACCGCCGGCAGGAACTCACCGCCGAGCCGGCCCGCCAGCCAGAGGGCCAGGAGGAAGACGGCCAGGAAGAGTGCCAGGGTCAGCCAGCGGCCGCGCAGCACCCAGCCCAGGAACCAGCCATAGCCATCGGCGAACCGGTCGAAGGCCCGCTCGAACCGGGTCGGCCCGCGCCCCCGGCGGTGGCCGGAAAAGAAGGCGGCGGTGAGCATCGGCGTCACGGTAATGGCCATCAGCAGACTGATAACGACAATACCGGCGACGACCAGGATCAGCTCGCGAAAGAGCAGGCTGGTCAAGCCGGGCACGATCAGAAACGGCACGAACAGGGCGAGAAACGACAGGGTCGCGGCGACGATGGCCGGCCCGACCTCCCGGGTGGCGGCCACTGCCTGGTCGGCCGCGCTCTCTTCCGGCTTGTCCAGGCGGTGGCGGCTGATACCCTCGATGACCACGATGGAGTTGTCCAGCAGCACGCCGATGGCCACCACCAACCCGGCCAGAGAGAAGGTGTTGAGCGAGAAGCCGGCCAGCTTCATCAGACCGAAGTTGAAGAGCAGGGTGAGTGGCAGGGCGATGAGCATCACCAGCACCTGTCTGATGCTGCCCAGAAAAAGATAAATGACGGCGATCAGCAGCACCACCGCCCCCAGTGCGGCGTTCCATACACCGGCCAGGGCATTTTCCACATACTCGGCCTGGTTTTCCACGTAATCCAGGCGCACGCCGGCCGGCAGTTCCGGGCGCAGTTCAAGAATCTTGTCGGCTACCCCCCGGGCCACCTCCACGGTGTTCGCCTCCGCCTGGCCGAGGACCGAGATCTTGACGCACGGCTCGCCGTTGTAGCGGGTAATCAGCCGGATATCCTCGTGGCTATCGACGATTTGGGCGATGTCGCGCAGGTAGATTCCGGCCTGTCCCTGGCGGGCGAGCAGCACCGCGCCGATCTCATCGAGCGTCGTCAGTTCGCCCATGGTGCGGGCGATGATCTCCCGGCGTCCCTCGGACATCCGGCCGCCGGTCCGCTCGACATTCTCCGCGGCCAGCCGCTTGAGCACCGTATCCAGGGAGAGGCGGTGCTTCTCCAGGGCGGCGGGGTCGAGCAGGACGCGGATCTCGCGTTCAAGCCCGCCGATAATCTCGGTACCGGCCACCCCGGGAACGGCGACCAACCGGTCCTGCAGCCAGTTGTTCGCCCACTCGCGCACCTCGACCGGTCCCCAGCGGTCGGAGCTGACCGTCACCTGGATGACCGGCAGCTGGGAGGGCCGCGCCTTGAAAACAAAGGGTGGCTCGAGATCGCTGGGCAGATCCTTGCCGGCCCTGGTCAGAATCGCCATCACGTCCTGAAAGGCCACATCGATATTCGAGCCGTACTCGAACTGGACGTCAAGCGAGTAAAGGCCCTCCCGGGAGGTGGATTCGAGATAATCGAGATGATCGACCGTGGCCATCAGCCGTTCGACGGGATCGGCGATCTCCTTGTCGATCTCCTCGGGGGTGGCGCCGGGCCACGGGATCTGGACCTTGACCAGGGCATAGTTGACATCCGGCAGGTAATCGACCGACAGCCCCCACAGTCCGTAAGCGCCCAGCACCGCCAGGGCCAGGGCAATGGCGACGCTGGCCAGCCTGCGCCGGACCGCGTATTCGGTGATCCTCATTGGGTGTGCCCTCCAGACTGATGTTCGGGCTGCTGGGCTGGCTGGTGATTGGGTTGGTGGGCAGGCTGGTGGCCTGACTGGCTGGCCTGATGCTCGCCCCGGTTTTCCGGTTGACCGGCCGAATGTCCGGGGCCGGCGGCCTGGTCCCGGCTCTGTTCGGACAGGGTCATACCGGCGACCCGGACCGGGCCGCCATCCTTGAGCCGCTCGTGGCCGGCGATGACGATCTCTTCACCGACCCGGATTCCCGAGAGGATCTGGACCGCCCCTCCGGCCTCAATGCCGGTCGTCACTTTACGGCGCATGGCTTTATCCGCCTCGACCACGAAAACCGCATGCCCGTGGGGGGTGGCGATTACCGCCGCAGCCGGCACGGTGATCGCGGCAGGTACTCTTTCCTGCTTGACGATAAGCCGGGCGAACATCCCCGGGATCAGCGCCACCGGCTCCGCCAGCACCGCCTCCACGGTCCTGGTCCGGGTCCGGGCCTCCAGTTCCGGGTAAACCCGGTTGATCCGCCCCCGCCAGGTCCGACCGGGATAGGCGTCCAACCGCGCCACAACCTTCATCTCCTCTCTGACCTCCATGGCCTGGGCTTCCGGCACCGCGAAACGAATCACCAGGCTGGCGGGATCGAACATCTCGACCAGCGGCAGGCGCGGGGCGACATAATCACCATCCTTGATCAGCACCTTGGAGATGACTCCAGTCCACGGCGCCTTTACCAGATAATCAGCGGAATTCTGTTCGGCCTTGGCCACCTGGGCCTTGGCGTTTTCGTATTTCGAGCGCGCCGCATCGAGTCCGGCTCCGGGAATGGCGCCGGCGGCTACCAGGGTTTCCATCCGTTCGTACTCCTGCTCCTGTTCCCGCAGAAGCTGGCGCGCCGAAGCAAGTTCGGCCGTCGCCGCGCTTGCCCGGCCGATCTCCACGAGCGGCTCCCCCGCCGGCACCCGGTCGCCTTCCCGCCAGCGGCAACTTTTGACCGGACCTTCGCCGGGGGAAGCCAGGCGGGCGATTCGGGTCGCCGCCACCGAGCCGGTCAGTTCGATCTCCTTGTCGAGCGCCTGCGATTGGGCTTTTTCCGTGCGCACCAACACGGGCTGATTGCCGGGTGGCGCCATCCCGCCTCCTCCATGCCCATGGTCTTGCGCCGCCGGCTCCGGCTGAAATCCGAATACCCCCGCCAGCGCACCGACGGCAATGGCTCCGATTATCATACTGCTCCACTTGTTCATGCTATGTTTCCTCCATTGTCACCGTGCACCGGTGAACAAGCCGTTGTTAATAATCAAAACATCACATTGAAATGCTGTACTCGGCATAAGGGGCCTTAACGAACTGGGCAAAAATGTCATGATTATTCCATAACGGCCTCTAAATTTCGACCCGTTGCCAGGTCAAGTTGGGCGCCGGCCGTGCGAAAATCGGCCAGGGTCCGGTAATAATTCGTCTCGGTCTGTAAAAGGGCGGCCTGGGCATCCAGGACGTCGGCGACCGTGCCCTCGCCCAGTTCATATTTCAGTCGCTCGATCCGCAGGCTTTCCCTGGCCTGGGCAATGGCTTTTTGAATGGCTGTTGCCCGCTCGCCGGCCGATTCCACGTTCAGGAGCGCGGATTCCACTTCCAGGCGGATCTGGAGATCCAACAAGCGGAAGCGTTCCTGTGCTGCGGCGAGATTTGCTCGCTGTTCACGGATACCCGCGTCCACCTGTCCGCCCTCGAAAATCGGTACTTCCAGCACAAGACCGACCCGTCCCACATCTCCCGTTTCGTCACCCGCGCCTGTTGTCGGTCCGTTTGCCCACCGGCCGCCATACGATCCTTGAACAGAAACCGTCGGCCAATGGCCGGATTTGGCCACATCCACGTTTTTGGCCTGGGCTTCAAGAGAAGAATGTGCCGCCAGATAGTCGCTACGTTCTTTCCAGGCTCTTGAGAGAACTGTCTCTAAATCGGGAAGCACTTCCTTTTCCTGAGACTCCAGCGCCCCTTGAAGCGATATTTCGCCATGATTCTCCAGTCCAATGAAACTGGTCAGGGCGCGGCTCTGGATGGCCAGGAGGTTCTTTTCCCGGACCAAAAGCTGTTCGACATCCGCCAAACGGACCTCGGTTCGCATCCGGTCGACCCGGGCGGCCTTTTGGGCCTCGACCAGAGCATCGATACGCTTCAGGTGCTCCGCCAGGGTTTGCCGGGAGAACATCAGGGATTCGATGACATGCCGCTGGGCAAGTATGTTAAAAAACACACTGGATACATTAAAAACAAGCTCTTCCCTGGAACGAAGGAGCCGATGACCGGCCGCCTCCTGAAGCAGTTCGGCGGCTCTTACCTGGTTAACCAGCCTTCCGCCGGTGAAAAGCGGCATGGACAGGACGAGATCGCCGGAAACGATATCCCGCCCAAAAAGTCCCGGTTCGCCATCCCGGCTGGCGGAAATGAGCCTTTGGTCATCCAGGTAGTGGGAATAGCCGCCCGCCACGCCGAGACGCGGCAGGCGCGCCCCGTAAGCCTGATCCCGCCGGGCCTGCGCGGCCGTGGAGTCCCAGCCTCGCGCCGCGACTTCGGGATTATTGGCCAGGGCAATTTCGATGGCCCGCCGGAGAGACAGCGGACCTACCGGCAAGCCGGCATGCCCTGATGCCGACGGGATCTCGGCGGCAACGTGTTCGCGCGGAATAGCCGGCCGGTAAGGATCGACCTGTCTAGTGGCGGCGCATCCGCCAAGCAATGCGAAAATCATCAGGATAGGCAGTATCTTCATCGTTACTCCATTGTTATACAGAATGTAGAGGGCGTCTTATTCATCGCTGTTCCCTGGGTAGACACCATTCGGACGATTTCATGAAAGGAGGGTATGCCTGGACACTGCTTGCAATATGCGCCTTGACAAGTTGAAAAAAGCGGGCTCGCTGTTCCGGGTCCAGATGAGCGCTTTCCCGGAGCCAATGAGCGATAACCCGATCTTGCGTGGCCGCTTGCAGGTACTGGATTTCTTGCTGCTTCATTTTGATTGCTCCTTCGTCGGGTGCCGCTGCGGCCAGAAGATCAATGAGTTCGATCTGCTTTTCACCGACCGCTTGCGCCATTTCGTGCAATTCCCCGATAAACTTCTCTCTGGCTGACGTGAATCGCGCCAGTTGCTCAGCGCTGAGATCAAGCTGGAGAAACGGTGGTTTCATCAATTCATCGGTCTTTCTATCCGGGTTGAAGATCGGCATCGTCCGGGCGGCAAAGATCCCGATAAAAACCACATTCAAAATGAGTGAGAAGGCGAAAATAACCGCCTTGAGGTTTACTTTCATCGGTTCATGTCTCCCACTTCATTGGAAGCGAGCATCAGATAAGTCGAACCAAGCGAGGCGGGGGGCGTCTGGCCGAACCATTCGAACCCCTCCACGCTTGCTGCTCCGGCCACAGATGCCTGGTTGTTTCGAAAAGAAAAATCTCCCCGGCCCAGAGTCAGGCCGAGGAGAAAAGCGAAAAGTACGGTGGCGCAAGCGGCCAGACGCAGGGGTGCCGACCGCATCCGCCACCATTCCAGGGGGCTCCACATAACCGGCTCCTCGTCGGACAAGACAGGTCTTGTACGTGCACGCGCCATCACCTGGTCCGCTAAATTCGCCGGAACCGGCGGAACCTCCAGGGCATGCATAGCCGGTGCAAGACGGCGCAGCTCCTCCAGCGCAATACGGCAATTCTTGCACCGCGCCAAGTGAGCGGAAACGGCCTTGCTCCACCTCGGGCTTAACTCGCTATCCAGGTATGCCCCCAGGCGGTTTCGATATCCGAGACACGTCAACATTTCAATCACCTTGTTACCCATTAAACGAGCGGCGGAAGAAAAACCCCCGTTCAAACTTGAAAAAAATCGTTCCGGGTTCCGAGAATAGCCCGCAAGCCTTCCCGACCCCGGGCAAGAAGGCGCTCTACGGCCTTGCTTGTCGTCTCCAAGGCCGTGGCGATTTCCTCGTAATTGAGTTCTTCGTAGTATCGCAGGACTATGGCCAACCGTTGCTTGGGAGGCAAGGAGTCGAGCGCGCTACGCACCGTGACGGCTGTTTCACTTCGCATCATGGCCTCCGCCGCGCCGGGGCGGGGATCGGGAGCGTCCGGAATCGTTGCGAAAAATAGCGGTTGTTTCTTTTTCGCCCGGTCCAGACAGAGGCGGGAGATGATCTGGTAAAAAAAAGTCCTGAATTCCGCGGTGGGACGATAGCGTGCCGATGCGTCCAGAAGGCGCAGGAACGCTTCCTGGACGATATCCGAAGCGTCATCTTCATTGCCAATGAATCGATAAGCGATTTTCCAGGCCCAGAGCTGATGCCGTTCCACCAGTTGGCTAAAGGACTTAAGGTCGCCCCGGCCGGTAGCCCGGACCAGCAATACATCGCTATTTCCCGAATCAGGCAATCCTGAGCCTCTTGATATTCCAGAGGCTCGGGACCGACCATGGCCCAGTCCTCTGATTCTTCAATAAATTATAGCCAGCATAAACGGTTATGCTCCGCATGGATATGATTTCGATCATGGGAATCAGGCAATTCGGCGCCGTCCAATATGCGGAAGGAATTGGCAAAGCGCCGGCCCCCGCAGACCTCGCTCACCACTACAACGGCGGGGCAGGGTTTTTTCAGGCGCCTTCAATTTTTATGCTGCCGTCCGACCGGCTGATCATGCCTTCTCTTTCCAGAGCCGCCAAAGTCCGGTAGAGGGTCTCGTGGGCCATGCCCAGATTCTGTGCCATCTCCTTGGCGGATCCGGAAACGCGCACCGTCATGGTCTCCGGGTTGGCCAGCAGCATCAGATAATGGAGGACCCGGTCGCGGGCGGAGCGGATGGAACGGACTTCGAGCAGGGTGCGCAGGCTTCTGACCTGGCGGGAGAACAGGGCGATGCAGGCCAGGGCTTTTTCCGGCGAGTCGCGCAGGATGGCCACGATGATTTTCTTGTCATAGCAGATTACGGTTGACGGCAGCACCGCCTCGGCGTCGCAATGGTAGATCGGCGAGAACAGGGAGGCCTCGGCCAGGCCGTCCCCGGCCCGGGCGGTGTGCATGACCACGGGGTCGCCTTCCCGCGAAAAGCGGACCATCCGGACACATCCGGTCTGCACGGTATAGAGATGGATGGCGCTATCTCCCTTTTTAAACAGAAACTCGCCCGGCGCCAGGGACTTGCCCCCCGTTCCGGCCTCTGCGAACAATTCGCCGAAGGATAAATGGTTCATCAGCAGTTCCTCCCTGTCATATCCCCTCACGCGACATGTAGCACCACGGAAAAGCAGTTGAAGAGAGCCCATACCTTATCGCCTTCCGCAAAGTCAGGAGCGTGATGGCCTGCTGTTCCGGTAATCGAACAAAGTTCGGTGCCGTCCGCGAGACTGACCACATACTCCGTGTTGATTGCGCCCATAACCTTGCGAGCAATGAAGCCTTTGCATCTGTTTTCCGCGCTGCAGGCAGGTTCTCTGCCTCCTTTCTGGAGGATGACCCACGGGGCCTTGACCTCGGCGGTCGCCAGCCTTCCTTCCTTCAGGCCGAGGGAGTGCAGACTGTCATTGGTAATCAGCGTGATGATGGAATGGCCGCCAACCGTGGCCAGTTCCACCCGGCTTTGAATTTCCCCTTGCCGGATTTTAACAATTTTTCCGAAGAAGGCGTTGCGGGCGCTGGTTTTGCGCGAAGACTCCCTTTCCATGAAGAATCGTGTCAGTTCCCGGATTTCCTCCTTGGAAAAGGAAATATAAGCTGAGGTCAGATTGGGGGTTGAATGACCGAGGAGCATCTGCACCGCCGGCAAGGGCAGGTTACCCCGCATCAGCTCCACGGCCCGAGCCCTGCGAATCATCTCCGGCCCGCCCAGCCGCTTGTCAAAGCCGCAGGCCTGGGCGCGCTCATAGAATTTGCGGCGCACAAATGCAGAATCGATATCAAACAGCTTTCGCGGGGAATTTCGGAAGCCTGGATCACTGAGCGCCGCCTGTATTTCATGGCAGAGGCTCTCCGGAATGGTCACCTCCCTTGCCGCCCCCTCCTTGCCCGAACCGGCGCGGCCGAAGAAAACCGTCTGCCGGTTTGGATCGGCGTCTGCAAACGGATCGAGAGCCAAGACTTCGTTCAGCTTGGCCCCAGTGTAACGGATCAGCAGAAAAATAAGCAGTATGCGTCGGCGGGACAGTCGCACATCGGCGCGGACCGCGCTTTCGGCCCATGCACGGAAGGATTGCTCCAGCCGCTGGAGTTGGTCGGTAGCGAGACATCGACTGCCGTCCGGGGTCGAAATGATCCGGCCGTGACATCTGGCCCCCGTGGACGGATCGGGTCCGGTGGCATGATCCCGGTAATTTATCTCTCTTTTTGACAAAGCCATAAACCTGAATCCGTTATCGGGCGCCCCGCAGGGCGGCGGGTGCATTCCAGCCACCACGGATCACTATCTATATTTGACGTAAAAACAATCATATATCTTGAATCAATACACTAAGCCGTTACGGATTCAGGATAAAACCTTGATTGTTTTGCAAAGATATTGGCCTTCAGGGCCTTTAGCGGTGAAAAAACTTTTTGCTCGGCCACCAACATGCTTGGCCATCAATCTTGACATTTGCGTGTTAAACTTAGTAACTTAACACGCAAATTATTATTTTCGTGTCAATTCGTCAAGGCCAATAGTGAAAGCCAAAAGTAACGGCAGAGACGCAGAGGCCGCGGAGCTAAATTTTTCGCTCCCTCTGTGTCTCTGAGTGAAAGATAGTTTTTGCTTAGCCATCCCGAGACTTTTTGCGAACACATCAATCTTCCATGGAGGTCAACGATGTTTTTCCCAACCGCCGGAATCGAAGTCGCGCCTTGGCTGCCACCGATGGTGGCCTTCGGCATCTCCTTTTTCACCTCCATGGGCGGGGTGTCCGGGGCCTTTCTGCTGCTGCCCTTTCAGGTGTCGGTCCTGGGCTATGCCAATCCCTCGGTCTCGGCCACCAACCAGCTCTTCAACATCGTGGCCATTCCGAGCGGCGTCTACCGCTATATCCGAGAAGGCCGCATGGTCTGGCCTCTCACCTGGGTCGTGATTATCGGTACCCTGCCCGGCGTGCTGATCGGCGCTATTGTCCGCATCCGCTATCTGCCCGACCCCCGGTCCTTCAAGTTATTCGCCGGCCTGGTGCTCCTCTATATCGGCGCCAGACTTCTCAGGGACCTACTGCAAAAAACACAGAACAACAAGGGCGCGGCCGAGGAAGAATTCCAACGGCTTGTCCGTCAATATAGGCAGGAGAACAAGGCCCGGCAGGAGAGTGGTCGGCGGGAGTTGCCGCGGGTCGCGGTCAGGGAGTTCTCCCTGGCCCGCATTGTCTATGAATTCTATGGCCAGACCTTCGAGGTCCCCACTCTGGGAATCATGGGGCTCAGTCTGATCGTCGGCGTTGTCGGCGGGATTTATGGGATCGGCGGCGGCGCCATCATCGCCCCCTTCTTCGTCAGCTTCTTCGGCCTGCCGGTCTATACCGTGGCAGGGGCGGCCCTGATGGGTACCTTTGTCACCTCGGTGGCCGGAGTCGCCTTCTACCAGTTTCTCGCCCCTTTCTATCCGGACATGGTCATCGCCCCGGACTGGGGCCTGGGCCTGCTCTTCGGCCTGGGAGGTTTCGTAGGCATGTACTGTGGGGCCAGACTCCAGAAATTCGTGCCGCCCCGGGTCATCAAGTGGATTCTGACCTTCTGCATCCTCTTTCCGGCGGTCAAATACATCTGGGGCTTTTTTCGCTGATCAAATCTCACCCCCCCAGCCAGGACCCTGCATTCCAAATGTCTAACGCCGCAGTAGATGATCACCGCCAGCAGTAACCGCGACCCGCCATTTACTAAAACGGCTCAAAATACAAAAAAGATTTGGGGACAAGCCGGGAAAAACGAAAAACGGGACGGCTCTCGCCGCCCCGCCGAAGTAATCCAATCCTGATTTGTTAGAATCTGGGGATCACGGTAATGTACGCTTCATTGGTCATGGTCATCGGCATGTAAGCCGTCTTGGACAGGGCGGAGCCGCAGTAGATCGAGCCCCGGTTTCCCTTGGCCTTTAAATCCGGCTTGATTGCGCGGGCATCGACATCGATGGCGACATCCTTGACCACCTCCCCGGTCGCCAGATCGATCTTACCGTAGTGGACCTTGTTGGCTGCGTCCGTATTAAAGGTCGACCAGTACAGCCCCCCATTGCCGTCCAGCCGGACATCGTGCAGCTTGTACTGCGAGGTGTCGTCCGAATTGGTGCCGGTGTCGGCGAACTTCTTATCCGATACGGTCAGCCGATCAAGCTTCATGCTGATCGGCTTCGCCTTATCGGCGGGATCGATCGTCAAATCCGCCTTTGCCACATGACCGCCGTGACCGGCCACGTAAACCGTGCCGGCATAGGTGCCGTCGGCCTGTTTCTCAAGCTTGCCGTCCAGGCCGCAGAGGACCGCGCCGTTCGGGATCTCGTCAAGCTGTTCGGTATGGCAGCCGTTGCAGACCGACAGGCCGGCGCCGACCACCTTGTTTGCGGCCAGGTCATAGAGCTTGATCTCGCCGTCCATCATGTCAGCGTCATCGCCGGAGTGGGGTTTGGTCCTGAGGGTCAGCAAGACATACTTGCCGTCGGTCGTGGGCAGGGCATCGTGATTATGATGCCATTTCCCCTTGGTGCCGGGCAGCAGGTCCGGATTGCCTTCCACCCCGTTCAACGGTTTGAGGTCGGCTGCATCGATCACCCAGAACCGGTCGCCGCCCGAGACCATGATCCTTTTGCCGTCCGCGGTCCAGGTTGAGCGGAACACCTTGTTTTTCGGGGTCGTCTCCGCCGAACCGATCGAAACCGGGCCGAGGAGTTTGACCACCTCCCCCTGCGACATTTTTACCGCATCCAGCAGGTAAAGATCAATCACCCCCGAAGTTTTGCCATAGGGCTTATCGGCCTTATTGATCGAGACAAACATCTTCGTCCCGTCCGGGCTGGTGCTGTTATGGGGATGGTAATAGTTTTTGTCCGGCAGGATACTGTCCAGAAAGACATTGCCGTAATACCCCGGCCCGCTATCGCCATCCGCGGCATTGGCGGAGTTTCCGTTATTGATGGTGGCCAAAAAGACTGAGACCGCCAGAACGGCCAGTGAACCGAAAACAATTTTTTTAACGCTACTTTTTACCATTATAATCTTCCCTCCTTTTCCTTTAGCGGTTCTTTATACCGGTTGGAATAACCAGGCCACCCGATACGGCTGCCGCTCCCAACATACCACAATGTGGTAGAATGCAATATGATTTCTCTCATATGGAGTGATTTTTTTAACAAAGATGTGCCTTGGCGGTGCACGCCTTGCGCAAAACCAGGGGCAAAGTAACCGACCCGTGATAAGCAAGCCAGGATTGGCCAATCTCCCATCCGGTAAGCGATTATAGGGTGCCGGAAATGAACGGTGGGGGCGGCCGGCTTCACCAGGCTGGCGAGCTATAGCGGGGTTCCATGCGGATTAAGCTGTTGCGCAAGATGAAGAGTTGCCGAACGCTTACACTTTGAATCTATTTCCTGAAATCCGTGAGCGTTCGAGAGCGGGTCAGATGCAAGGAGGCGATAGTTGCAATTTCTTCACCGCGATCACGGACAGATAAAGCTGAGTTGAGCCGCTTGCCGGCTCAAACGAAACTTATGCCCTTGCTATAAACAGGTAACCAGAGGCCGATAAGGATAACCTGAATCGGTGAGCGTTCGTGAACGGTGCAGATGCAAGGCGGCAACGGAAGTAAAATTCCTCACGCCGTCACGGATTCAGGTATTTGCCCAGCGCCTCGGGCAGGGTCATGATAAAATCGCGGATCTCGTCGCGGACCCGCCGGTAATGGATCAGGGCTTCCTCCTCGCTTTTCGCCCCGGCGGCGAGTTGCGGCGGGTCGGCGAAGCCTTGGTGGATAACGGGGCCGGGGAAACAGGGGCAGGTTTCGTTGGCGTGGCCGCAAAGGGTGACGACATAGTCGAACTCCTTTAGCGGCAGATCGGCGATGGTCTTGGATTGGTACCCCGAGATATCCACCCCCGCCTCGGCCATCACCTTTACGGCCAGAGGATTCAAGCCGTGCTTGGCGATCCCGGCCGAATATGGTTCGATCAGGTCGCCCTTGAGGTGTCGGGCCAAGCCCTCCGCCATCTGGCTGCGGCAGGAGTTGCCGGTGCAGAGAAAGAGAATGGTTGTCTTCATCGTTCAGCTTTTCGGTTTTAGCGCTTCAATGGTCGCGGAGACGACATAATCCTCGACATTTGTGCCGGGCGCCCACTCCCGGATAAAGGTCCGGCTCTCGTCCTTCGGCCTGATCTTGATCTCCTTGAAACCGGCGCTGGCCAGCATTTTTTCCAGCTCGGCAATCGACGAAGCGCCGGCGATGCAGCCGCTGTACATGGCCGGGTCATTCGCGACCGCTTCGGGCAGCTCAGCGGTTCTGACCACATCGGATACCGCCAGGCGTCCCCCCGGCTTCAGGACCCGGAAGGCCTCATGGAAGACCCTTTCCTTATCCGGCGAAAGGTTGATCACGCAGTTCGAGATGATCACATCGACAATATTGTCGGCGACCGGCAGGTTTTCCAGTTCGCCGAGCCGGAAATCGATATTTTTAAAGTCGCCTTTCCTGGCATGGTCCCGCGCCTTGGCGAGCATCTCCGGGGTCATGTCGACCCCGATCACCCGGCCGGTATCCCCGACCGCCCCCGCCGCCAGAAAGGAGTCAAAGCCCGCGCCGCTGCCCAGGTCGAGGACGGTCTCGCCGGGTTTAAGCGCGGCGATGGCCTGGGGATTGCCGCAGCCCAGGCCCAGATTGGCGCCCTCCGGCGCCCCTGCTACCTCGTCGGTGGAGTAGCCGAGCTTATGCGAGATATCGACGGCGCCGGCGGTGTTCGGCGCGCCGCAACAGGTTTTGGAGGAGCAGCCGCAGCCGGAGTCGTTGGCGGAGGCGATTTTGCCGTAATTTTTCCGGACCGCCTCGCGG
>JAWOIQ010000056.1:0-3817 GCA_046484585.1 Desulfurivibrionaceae bacterium | reverse complement strand
GGTTAAGGACAGGTTCAAGGCTCAAGGTTCAAGGTTGAGGACAGGTTCAAGGCTCAAGGTTGAGGACAGGTTCAAGACTCAAGGTTCACGGTTCAAGGAAGAAAAACCTGACACCCTGACTTGCTTCATCAGTGCTTTGATTTCGCCCTCCCATGGGCTTTCCTCACCCCTAACCCCTCACTCCTCACCGTCCTTGCCCCTCACCGTCCTTATCCCTTGAATCTCACCTGTAATCCTTCTTATTTACTAAATTTTCAGCTATATTAAACCTGAATCCGTGACGGCTTGGTGGGGAATTTAACTTTATCAGTTTGTAATTGCATCAGATAATTGTTTTCCCCTGGATTACCATGGTTCACCCCGCCGCCCTGCGGGGCGCCCGATAACGGCGCATCTGTTGCGTTGGCAACTCGTTGATATATCATTAGTATTATCAACATCGTTGCCGCCTTGCATCTGCACCGTTCTCGAACGCTCATGGATTCAGGTTAAAGCCATAAACTTTTCAAGGGTTACAGCCAAAGGAGAAATTATCATGCCATATGTCAACATCCGGGTAGCCGGCAAACTGGACACCAGGCAAAAGGAAGAAATCTGCGCGGGGGTGACCGAGGTAATCGCCAGGGTCGCCGCCAAACCGCCCGAATCGATCCTGATCTTTATCGATGAATGCGAGCGGGAAAATATCGCCTCCGGCGGCAAGCTCCTGGCCGGATAATAAACGCGACCGAAATGGAGAATCTTGCCAAAGCAAAAAAACAGGCGGAGAAACTGCGCCGGGAAATAAACCACCACAACCACCAATACTATGTGCTGGATAATCCTGAGATCTCCGACGGCGAATACGACCGGCTCTTCCGGGAACTTCTGGCCCTTGAGGAGAAATTTCCGGAACTGGCTGCCGCGGATTCCCCGAGCATGCGGGTCGGCGGCGCGGTATTGGCCGGCTTCGAGACCGTCGATCACCGGATTCCGATGCTCAGCCTCGAAAACGCTTTCAGCGATCAGGAGCTGTTCGATTTTGAAAAAAGGCTGATCCGCTATCTGAACCTGGAAGTCGAAATCAGCTACATGGCCGAACCGAAACTGGACGGCCTGGCCGTGGAACTGGTTTATGAAAACGGCCTCTTTACCACCGGCTCAACCCGGGGCGACGGCCGGACCGGCGAAAACATCACCGCCAATCTCAAGACCATTCAGGCCATTCCCCTCCGGCTCCGGGGCGGCAACTTGCCGGATCGTCTCGAGGTACGGGGCGAGGTCTTTATTGCCACCGAAGGTTTCCGCCGCCTTAACGAAAAGCGCCTGCAAAACGGCGAAAATATCTTTGCCAATCCCAGAAACGCCGCGGCCGGCTCCCTGCGCCAGCTCGATTCAAAAATCACCGCCGCCCGGCCCCTCGACTTCTTTGCCTACGGGGTCAGCGACCCTTTTGCCCTTGAAGTCGAGAGCCATGACCAAGTTCTTGAAATTCTGCGCGACCGCGGTTTTAAAATCAACGAGCTGACCCGGAAATGTTCCACTATCGAGTCGGTAATCGACCATTTCAATCTGCTGGCCGAAAAGAGGCACGGGCTCGATTATGAAATCGACGGGATGGTGGTCAAGGTCAATTCCCTTGACTTGCAGGCGCGGCTGGGCAGCAAGGCCCGAAGTCCGCGCTGGGCCGTAGCCTGCAAATTCCCGGCCGTGCAGGCCACCACCCGCCTGCTGGATGTGGTCTTCAATGTCGGCCGGACCGGCGCGGTAACTCCGGTGGCCCTCCTCGAACCCGTCAATGTCGGCGGGGTCAGGGTCAGTCGAGCCACCCTCCACAACGAAGACGAAATCACCCGAAAGGATCTGAAGATCAACGACCGGGTTCTGGTGCAGCGGGCCGGCGACGTTATCCCCGAGGTGGTAAAGCCGATCAGGGAAAATCGCACCGGCCATGAGAAGCCGATCACCATGCCGCGCCAATGTCCGAAATGCGGGACGGATCTGGTCAGAAAGGATGGAGAAGCGGCCCTGCGTTGCGTGAATCTCCAGTGCCCCGCCCAGAGGCTGCGGGCCCTGATCCATTTTACCGGCAAGTCCGGTCTCGATATCGACGGTTTAGGGGTCAAGGCCATGGAGCAGCTTTTTGATCGCGATCTGGTCAGGAGCATTCCCGATCTCTATGCCCTGGACCAGGGCGATCTGGCCGCACTGCCCGGTTGGGGCGAAAAATCGGCCGCCAACGCGTGCGAGGCCCTGGCTAAAAGTACAAACCCGAGCCTGGCCAGGCTTATCACCGCCCTGGGGATCCGATACGTCGGCGAGGTTTCGGCCCAGCTTCTCGAAAAGTCCTTCCCTTCCCTGGATCGCCTGATAATGGCGAAGCAGAGCGATCTGGAAGAGATCGAAGGCATCGGACCCCAAGTCGGCGCCAGCCTGGTGGAATTTTTCAGCAACCCCAGTAACCGGGAGATAATCGAAAGACTCCGGGAGCAAGGCCTGCGGATACAAAACACCGCCGAAGAGCTTACCGATCAGCCCCTGAGCGGCATGATCTTCCTGTTTACCGGCACGCTCCGCTCTTTTTCCCGCAACGAGGCGAAAAATAGGGTGAAAAGTCTGGGCGGCCGGGTCTCGTCTGCCCTGAGCCGCAAGGTAACCCATCTGGTCGCCGGAGAAAAAGCGGGCTCCAAGCTGGCCAAGGCCAGGGATTTAGGGCTTGCAATTATCAGCGAAGAAGATTTTAAAATGATGATCGGTAATGGATCTCGGTGATATAGTTAGCGTCTGTCCCATAAATGGTCTTTTTGCCCGATAACTTCGTCGCCGCGGAGTCGGAAAGTGCTCACGTACCACTGGCTGGAACGAATGGGTTGCGAACAGTTGAGGTTAATGTGGCTGGCGAAATTGTCAGGAATTTGGCCGAACCAGTTGAGCCAGTCCCGGGCAATGATGTCCACCTGACCATAGATGCTCGTCTTCAAGCAATTGCCCATGAGGCATTGATCAGTGAAATTGATTTTTGGAATGCATATTCTGCCAACATTCTTTCTAACAACGGTGTTGTAATTGCAATGAATCCCAAAACGGGTGAGATCTTGGCACTTGTGTCATATCCAAATTATGAAAACAACCGTATGGAAAGGGTGATTCCCGGCTATTATTATGAACAGTTGAGCAATGATCCACAACGCCCTTTGTTCAATCATGGGATATCTGCAGAACATCCACCAGGATCCGTATTTAAGATGGCATCAGCGCTTGGGGTTCTAAATGAAGGTGTGGTGACGCCCGATTACGAAATTGAAGACCCTGGCATCATCACCATCATGCAACGTTTTTATGAAAATGATCCGGGAAAGCCCAGACAATTTGTGTGTTGGAACAGAGAAGGACACGGCATGGTTGACTTCAAATGGGGGGTTGCTTTGTCCTGTAATGTGTACTGGTATAAGGTAGGTGGTGGTTACCAAGATGAAGTCCCTGGAAATGGCCTTGGAATTTGGCATATGAGTGAGTATGCTAAAGCCATTGGATATGGTTCGCTTACGGGGATTGAGCTCCCTGGCGAGCAGGATGGTCTTATTCCTAACCCGACCTGGAAGCGTATCACATTAGGTGAAAACTGGGCTACTGGCGATACTTACACCGCCACAGTGGGACAGGGTTTTGTATTAGCAACACCCCTTCAAGTATTAAATTCAATTTCAACCATTGCAAATGGTGGCAAATTGATGGATATAACAATTATCGATAGGATTATTGCAAAAGATGGCACGGTACTGCAAGAATTAACCCCAAGCTATCGATGGGATATCACAAAAGATCCAGTGATTCACAC
>JAWOIQ010000019.1:0-5527 GCA_046484585.1 Desulfurivibrionaceae bacterium | reverse complement strand
ACGAATTGCGAGCTGGCTTATAATCGCGGAACATAAACAAAAACCTATGCCGATCTCAAGAGGATCTAGCCTTCTGGAAAAAGAAAATAAGTATTTTTAACAGTAGTGATGGGCCTTGTCCAGCTGCTTTTTCAAAGACTTGGGAATAACCAATGCCGAAAATGGGAAGAGCGAATGATAATCAAGAGGGGCAAATCTTTATTCTTGTAACATTTTTTAATTGTAAGGAATAAACCTAATCCGAGGCGTTTTGTCTTCATCGTGTTTAAGGAGGATGATCGGCGACCATTGTTTCAATGCTTCACGGGTTGTCGATTGCGCCCCCGAACTCCAAACAGTTAAGTCATTACCCCTGGCCGTTACAGGGGCTGGCCGGGGTAATCGTCGCAACCAGCTCTTAACGTCCCCGGCTGTCACTTCCCTTCGTCAGTCTGCTGTTCGTCCGTGTACAGTTCGGGGTACAGCTTGCGGGCGCATTGGGGACAGAGACCGTGGGTGCATTTCAACTCCGTGTGCTCGTCGAGATACTTTTCTAGCTGCTGCCAGTACCCGTGGTCATCCCGGATACTCTTGCAGGAGGAGCAGATGGGCAGCAGGCCGCTCAGCTGCTTGACCTCGGCCAGGGCGTCCTGCAGCTCCGCGATCAACTGCTCGCGCTCTTCCTGACTACGCTTCCGCTCAATGGCGTAATCGATGGCCCGCGTCAACAGGGGGCCGTGGGTATCCCCTTTGAACAAATAATCCTGCGCTCCCATGCGTACCGCTGCCAGCGCGACGGCTGCGTCGTCGTTGCCGGTCAGCACGATGATGGCCAGATGAGGAGCGGCTGCCTGCGCCTTGGCCAGCGTTTCGAGCCCCTGGCTGTCGGGCAGGGAAAGATCGAGCAAAATGGCATCAAAGCCGTCGGCTTTCACCTGCGCGAGAAATTCGCTCATGTTTACGACATGCCTGATCCGTAGATCCTCGGATCGCACCTCCCGGAGCGCTTCCTGCAGCAGCCTGGCCTCCGCCATATTGTCTTCAACCAGCAGAACCCTTATTTTTTCCTTTTCCATATCGTTTTCCTTCCGAATTTATCCCTTGGGAGGCAACTTCACCATCTCCAGCCAGAATTCATTAATTTTGATGAGAATCTCGAGCAACCTTTCATAACTCAAAGGCTTGACGATATAGCAGTTGGCATGCATCGCATAGGAATCACGCACGTCCTGCTCCGCGTGAGAGGTGGAGAGAATGATCACGGGGATTGCGACCAGGGCCGGGTCCTTCTTGATCATTGCCAGAATTTCCAGGCCGGCCCTGCCCGGCAGGTTGAGGTCAAGGAGGACCAGATCGGGTCGTTCGGCATCGGCATACCGGCCCCGCCGCCGCAGAAATTGCTCCGCCACTTCCGCGCTGTGCAGGATGGTGATCTTCTCGGCCATACCGACCTCCTTGATCGCCTCCAGGGTAATCCGGGCATCGGCCGGATTGTCCTCGACCAGCAGAAGGTGAACGGCACTGGATTGCTCACCTTTCATGGCAGTGCTCCCGGCGCGCAAAAAATGTAAAAAAGGGACGCAGCGGAACTGTGCGTCCCTGAACGGAGCTGACTATGTTCACGAGCAAGGGGTCCTCCCCGAGGAAATGGCAAGAAGCGAAACGGTGGTAACCGGTCAGGATATTCTCTCGATTAAATAAATATTTTGGACGAATTGTCAACGCGATCCGCCTCCAGCCGCCGGCCGGTCGGGGAGGGTGAAGTAGACGGTCGTCCCCTGCCCCGGCTGCGACTCCACCCAGATGCGGCCGCCGTGGCGCTCGACGATCTTCTTGCAGATCGCCAGACCGATGCCGGTGCCCGGATATTCCTGCTGGGTGTGGAGCCGCTGAAATACCTGGAGGATGCGCTCCCTGAATTCGGGCTTAATGCCGATGCCGTTATCCGCCACCGCGAACCGCCAGCCCCCTTCCTGTCGCTCGGCGCTCACCCGGACGAGGGGGGGCTCGTCCCGGCGGAATTTTACCGCGTTACCCACCAGATTTTGAAAAAGCTGCACCAGCTGGGAATCGTCCCCTGCTATAACCGGCAGGGTCCCGGCTTCCACTTTGGCGCCCGCCTCCTCGATGGCCGACTGCAAATTGACCACGACCTGAGCCAATGTCTTGCCGCTGTCCACCGCCGTCAGCGGCTTGCCCTGGCTTTCCACCCGGGAATAGCGCAGCAGATCGAGAATCAGCTCCTGCATACGGCTGGCGCCGGCCACCGCGAACTCGATGAACTCATCGGCCTCGGGGCTCAGTTTCCCCTGGTAGCGGCGCTTGAGCAGACCGAGGAAACCGGTGACGGACCGCAGCGGCTCCTGCAGGTCATGGGAGGCCACATAGGCAAAGCGCTCCAGCTCCCGGTTGGAACTGGCGAGCCTCTCGGCGAGCTGCGCCAGCTCCTCCTGCTTTCTCTTGGTCTCGGTGATGTCGGTGGCGGTGCCGTACCATTTGACGATCCGGCCGTCCTCGCCGATCAGGGGCAGGGCCCGGGTGAGGAGCCATCGATATTCGCCGTCCGCCCGCCTGAGTCGATGTTCAACCTCGTAGGGGAGGCCTTCGGCGACCGACCGTTGCCAGGCCGCCTTCGCTTTTTCCCAATCATCGGGATGCACAATCCCACTCCACATCCAGTCCGGACCTTCTTCCAAGTGGATGCCGCTGAATTTCACCCCCCTCTTATTGTAGTAATCCAGCGTCCCATCGGGACTGGCGGTCCAGACGATCTGGGGGATCCCCTCAGCCAGGAGCCGAAACCGCTCCTCGCTCTTCTGGAGAATTTCCTTTTCCGCCTGGGCCTCTCGGAGCTGGTCAAGGGCGGCCTCGTGCTCGGTCAGATCGGTCACCACCAAACAGATCCGCGTCCCCTCTTCCGCCTGTTGCAGGAGGGTGGTGGAAAAATAGGCGGGGCGGCAGTCGCCGACCAGGAATCGACCCCTGGCAGGTCCGGAACGGGCCCGTTTCAGAAAATCCGCAAACTTCCGCCGTTCGCCGGCGGCCACGAAATCGGCCAGGGGCCGGCTCATGACGGCGCCGACCGGCGTCTCCAGAATCCGCCCGAGGGAAGGGTTGCCGTAGAGCACCGTCCCGCCCAGGGAAATGGTCGCCGCCCCCTCGGTCATGGTCTCGACAATGACCCGATAGGCATGCTCGGCGCCCCGCAGGGTGAAGACGGCCGGACCGGCCGGGCCGCTGACGACAATGGCATCCACCTCGCCGATGCGCAAGGCCCGGAGGGTATCCTCCGCCTCAGCAAGCCGCGCTTTGAGCTCCTCGTTCTCCTGCCGAAGGGTCCGCGGGGTATTGGCGGTTTTGGCGCTTTTCCGTTCAGCCATTCTCGCCGGTCTTCCGGTCTTTGTCCCGGGGCTTGAGGTTCAGGCCGACGAGAATCTTTTCCTCGTCGGACATGTCGCCGATGAGCTTGCGCAGAGGGGGCGGCAGCTGCTTGACCAGGGTCGGCGCGGCAAGCACCTGTTCTTTTTCAAGGATTTCGGGATGTTGATAGATGTCGATCACCTCCAGTTCATAACACCCCTTCAGGTGCTCTTCGCAAAAGGCCCGGATGTTTTCGATCGCCCGGGAGGAACGCGCGGTGGCGCCCGTCACGTACAGCTTGAGCACGAATTTCTGGCCGGCCATCCCCTCCAGGGATTTTTCAAACTCGGCCAGCGAATCTTTGTAATCTTCTTCATTCATGAAAAAACCTATTTTGGGGCTCTGATATCAAGGCCGACCAGGACCCGCTCGGTGCTGGACAGGTCGCCGATGATTTTTTTGATGGGCTCGGGCAACTTGCGCACCAGGGTGGGGATGGCCAGGATCTGGTCGCCCTGGGCCAGCTGCGGGTTCTTGAGCAGATCGATCACCTCGATGCGGTACTGGCCCAGCAGATGCTCCTCGCAGATTTTCTTGAGATTGGCGATGGCGGTGAGCGATTTGGGGGTCTGCCCCGCCACGTAAAGCCGCAGGTCGAAAGGGAGTTCCTCTTTCGCCTTCTTTTTCCCCGCCCCCTTTTCCCCTGCCCGCGGTTTGAAGGCGGCTTTCTTCCCCTCGGTCCCGGGGGCCGCGGGATCATTCTGCTTCTTGGCCATTATCGACTCCTTTTCCGATGTTGCTTCGTTTTCTGTTCTTCCGATTTCCGTCCGGAGATCTCGACCCGGCGCCGCACCTCCTGCCGACTCCGGTCGAGGGTGCGGGCCTCTTCGCGCAGCTTCTCCTGCATCTCCGCCAGTTCGAGCTCCTCGTCCTCCTTTTCGAGCTGGACTCTAAGGGTCTCGATTTGGGCCGCCAGAAGCCGCCGCTGCCGTTCGTGGCCGCGCCGCCGCCTTTCCATTTCCTGGCGGCGGGCCAGGACTTCGGCCCGGTCCTTGGCTTCCTGGGCCTCACGGGCCGAGCCGGTGAAGACCTGGCCCTCGCCGATGTAAACATCGATGAAGTCGATACCCTGGTCCGAAAGCCGGAACTCCCGCACCTGATTGGAATGAGCCATGCCGCGTGATTTAAGGATAAACAGAGTGCGGTTGCGCTCGCCGCTGGTCTCCTCGGTCCGGAGCAGGAGCCAGGTGTCGATCAGCGAGGAGATAGCCACTTCGGTCATCTCGGTGGTACCCGGGTGGGCGAGGCTGGTGAAAACAGAGGTGATGCCCCTGCCCTTGAGATAATCGATCAGGCGATTGAGCATGGCGTTCACTTCCCGCTCGCTGCCCACCGCCACCATATTGGAGATCGGATCCATGATCACGACCTCCGGCTGAAATTCCTCGATCAGCGCGTACATGCGCACCAGGTGCATTTCCAGGCCGTAAATGTTTGGCCTGGCGGCCTGGAACCCGAGCAGCCCCTTTCGCACCCAGGGTTCGAGGTCCATGCCGACGGAGCGCATGTTGCGGACGATCTGGGGCTCCGATTCCTCGAAGGCAAAATACAAGCTCTTCCTGCCGGCCCGGCAGGCGGCCTCGACGCAGGCGGCGGCGAAGGTGGACTTGCCGGCGCCGGCCGTGCCGGAAATGAGGATGGTGCTGCCCCGGTAATAACCGCCCCCGAGCATGGTGTCGAGCGCCGGCAGCCCGGTCGTGACCCGGTCGGTGCTCACCTCGTGCTTCAGCTCCACGTTGGAGATGGGCATAATGGAGAGGCCCTGCCGCTCGATGAGGAAGGGATACTCGTTGGTGCAGTGGTATGTTCCGCGGTATTTGACGATGCGGAGGCGCCTGGTGGAAACCTGCTCGATGACCCGGTGATCGAGGAGGATGACGCAGTCGGAGACGTATTCCTCGAGACCGTGGCGGGTGAGGGTGCCGTTGCCGCCCCGCTCGGCGGTAATGAGGGCGGTGACGCCCCGGTCCTTGAGCCAACGGAAGAGCCGCCGCAACTCGGCCCGGAGGATCGCCTCGTTGGGCAGACTGGCAAACAGCGCCTCCAGGGTATCGATCACGATCCGCTTGGCCCCGATCGAATCGAGCAGGTAGCCGAGGCGGACGAACAACCCCTCAAGATCGTACTC
>JAWOIQ010000213.1:0-35280 GCA_046484585.1 Desulfurivibrionaceae bacterium | reverse complement strand
AGCAATCCCGCTTAATGTAGTTGTTAAATTTATTTGTTGTCTCTTTTTTCCACCCAATATTCTGGGGCAAAAGAATAACGATAACTGTTCCATTGTGAAGCAATTCCTATGTCGTAGCCGTAGGTTAAGACAACTTGGATAAGGTTTCGTTGGGTTGCTTCTTTATGGGTTTCTAAAATTAGATTTGCGATTTTAGCAGCAAGTTTCTCGTCTTCAACGTTCTGATTTTTTATAAGAACCTGGGTGCTTAGATAGGTTGTTGTTTTTGATTCACCGCCTGCAGGACTGAAAGTTGATTGGCCATCTTGAATGGTTGCGTAAATGACGTGTGGAACATTTTGTATTTGCTCTCTGGTCTTTATAAGCTCTGAGAAGAATTCGTTTTGACTTAACTGCCCTATAAATATTGGAGCGAGTAACGCGAGCACCATAATGGTGGCACAAATTGCATAATGCACTGACCAAATAGGTTTTGTTTCGGCTGATTCAATATTTTTACGAACAACGTAAGTGCCAGCAATAATGTCATGTAACGACTGGCGAGTGTTGCGGTTGAAAATAAACAGATAACCTATTGAAATACCGAATCCAAAGACCAGCAGTGACAAAAGATAAAATCCAAAAGGGTATAAAATTGATTCTGGAATTATGGCACCGTTTAGGAAATATGGAATGCCGATAATGGAATATCTGAGAGTGCTTTTTGGTAGATCAAGAAGTTCTCCGGTTTCATCAACTACCTTGATTTTTAAAGCTCTTTTCCCAATTGTTTGCCCTCCACCGATACGACTGTTCAATATTACAAAATAAATAGCCGCAATTGGAAACCCGAAAGCTCGTCCCCAGCCACCTAATTCAACAAATTGTTGAGAAAAAAATAGGCCGAGAAGAAGGCCAAAAACGCCCAAAATGATAGCGTCTATAAAAAACGCGCCTACTCTCCGCCAGAAGCCTGAAATTTCATATTGCATTTCATATTCCTTTTTTTTAAAAATCTAACCCTGAGTTAAGCGGCGCGGGGAAAGAATGAATATATCCCCCATCGGTTATCGGCCGCTTCAACGACTTGTTCGATTTTTGTCTTACATTAATGGGGCAAAGTACGTTCTCCCCAGCCTTCAACCGTAATTTGATGCAGCTATGATGTGTCTGGCACATAATTTTCATACCCGACTTTCATTAATGCCGCAACGGATGTAATTATTCTGCCGAACCGTGTAACAACCATTTCAGGAATCAACGATCCTTATTTCACACTTCGGACAAACCGCGCGCCAATCTTCAGTTTTGCTTTGGAATTCAGCATTGAGCAGCTTCTTGATAAGGGGATGATTTTCTTCGCCCGTTTGCCAAGTAGCCGTAATCGAGTATTTTGTGAAATCCGGCTGGGAGAACGTGCCAGAGAAAACGACGTATAAATTCCTGGACGTTCAGGTGCATAATCTTCCAGGTTTTTCGATTATCCTTATAATCTTTTTATTTGAAACTCACTGTCCCGTCTTTGACGGCAAGAATCCTGCTGTTGCTAATAGCAACCCGGTGTGTATAACGGCCGATATAGCGCACCACCTCTTCGGCGTTACCTACCCAGTTGCGTGACACGAGTTGATTGATCCATTGCTCGAACTTGTCTGGACTCTGAATTTCCATCTCCTCGAGAACGGCTACGATATCGCACCATTCAGGACCTCCTGGGCCACAAGGACGTCAAAACCACCATGATCTACACCCATGTAGCCGGCCGAAATATCACCGGGGTCAGGAGCCCGCTGGATACCCTGGTCTGAACAGTTGCCATAACAACTGCAAAGGTCGTCACCCGGGTCGTTGCTCAGGGCGCCAAAGTTAATTTATTGGAGCCGATCTTCGATAAGCGCAGAGTACGGCCAGGTTCCTTCTTCGGGATGGCTCCTTTCCGCCGGCTTACGGTGCGAACCAAACCTCCTCCGGATGGGGTAGTTATTGGGGCTGTATTATCAACCCGTGAATTCGCGATTGATGCGGATTTCAGACCGTATACCTCTTCCCAGATCTTTACCAGTTCATCCGCTGTTTCAGGGTGCCAGCCATGCCCTAACGCCCAGGCCCGGATATTTGCCGGTTTTTCCTGATGTTTATTCTGCTTCAGAAGCCTGATCATATTCTCAACCTGTTTCCTGTCCTGGACGGCCAGGCCATGCACCGATAGATCGATACCGACCGCAAGGGCCGACAGGGCATCCGCTATTACCGGACCAATCGACACCTTTTTCTTAATCCTGTTTTTCGCGCCGGGGATCAGGGGCGACCAGGTTTCGGCCCAGTCATCAAGAGCCCCTTCTTTCTTCGGTACGGCGATCACGGTATGGAGCCCCGCCATCCCGTCGACCCTGACCATCATCCCGGCGTCGGCCCCGACCGCGATCAGGATCTCCCGGTGATTGCCGCTCTTGTAAGTCCTTACCGTTTCCGCCCTTAACTCCACCCCGCCGCCCACCGGGATCCGCTGTCCTTTATGGAGAAGCCGGGCGATTTTCGGGCTGAGCACCTGTTCCAGACTCGAATCCCGGAGGCTTTTCTTGGTGGAGACGTAAAGCGCCACCCCCTCAATATCGTCGGCCACTTTCCGCGACAGCTCAAGAGCCAGCTTCAGGGCCATGGCAATCGCCCCGTTTTCCTGAAAATCTCCCTGGATCAGCACTCTTCCGGTTCCATTGGTTTTCATCTCAGTCCTCCCGTTTTACCTTGCTTTTCCGAGCTTGTCCGCCCGGCAAATAATGACGGCGTTGCCAAAAGTCACAAATTCAGTCATTGCGAGCGCAGCGAAGCAATCCAGAATCATGTAACCAGTTGAAAATACTTGATTGCTTCGTCGCTTCGCTCCTCGCAATGACATCGCAAATCACTTTTTGCGAGTTCATCATTAATGATCAGGGAACAGCCTGATCCTTTTATATACCCCAGGGCATAAGCTTCGTACGAGCAGACAAGCTGCTCAACTCAGCTTTATCAACCGAACCTCTTACCTGGCCGAAAGTTCACCACGCTCATTCAGGCAGGTTTTGAGATTCGCCGCCGCCCTTTCAAACTCTTGTAAAAAGATTGTCCCGTTCAGCATATAGAAGCGGTGCCGGGTTTCCTTCTCGGCCGTCAGCAGGCCCGCTTCGGCCATTATGTTCAGATGGCGTGAAATGACGGAGCGGTCCTGGGGCAGATTCTCGGCGATGGTGCTGATATCCGCCCGGCCGTGCAGCAGCAGGAACCTGAGAATCTGCGTCCGGGTGGGATCGGTCAGCGCCTTGAGCATCTTCGAATCAAGCATTTTTACCAGTTGGTCCGCCGCCTCTGCCGCCCTTGTCAATTCCATATGTGTATATTAGTGCGCACATATGCACATGTCAATAGACAAAAAAAGGGGTGGGATTTCTCCCGCCCCCATCTGCTAACTTTCCTTCACTATTTACCCATAAGCTTAGCGGCAGCAGATGAGACAGTTTGGAACAGCACAAAGACTTATCAAGTCCTCAAGGCTTGAATGTCTTGCGAATCATCTCATTTTATGGCGTCGCAAAAAGTCGAAATTGCCACAAGATAGTTGCGAGGGTGAAGGAAACAACCGGAAAACCCCGACGCCGGATTACTGCGGGAAGGACTGGCAGGCCAGGCGGTATTTTCTCTTATCTTTATACATCACCCGGTCGGCCCGCTCAATCGCCTCGTTCAGTTCGGAGCTTTCCTCAAGCTGGGTATGGCCGATACTCAGTGATATTCTGAAGTCATGCGTCTTCATCCGGGAATTCCAAATATCAACATTTGCCAGGATCCTCTGCCGCAATACCGTTGCTTCGCTCTGACCGGCCCCGGACATGACAATCATAAACTCATCGCCCCCAAAGCGGAACAGCACATCGGATGACCTGACCGACCGGCTCAGGATTCCGGCGCAATCCTTGAGGATCCGGTCACCGAAAACGTGCCCGTAAGTGTCGTTGACGGTCTTGAAATCATTTATGTCGACCATCATGATCACCATTTTCACATTACCGCGTTTCACCTTCTCCATCTCATGGGACATGTACATATCCAGAAAATGGCGGTTCTTCAGGCCGGTCAGCGGGTCGTGGGTAGCCATTTCCCGTAGCTCGATCTGCCGGGAACGGAGATTGTGGACAAGGGTGATGATCTGTTCCTGAATTTCCGAATAGGGATCCCGTAACACATTGGCCAGGTAAACCTCGCAGTCGATGCAATCGGTGGTGCCGTCAGGGCCTCTGGTTGTGGAGTTTGTAACGCAAAGGGTACCGGCGATGAGCCAGCAGCGGCCGCACTCGCTGCCATGGGCGGGACAGTCGAACCTGGCACAGTCCTTCTTTTCCCAGCACTTGACGTCTACTTCCTTGGCAACCGATCCAATCCATTCGGCCCAGGTCTTGTCATCCTCCCGGATGGACAGCCCGATAAAGGAGCGCAAACTGCAGGTTATATCATCCAGGGATTTATCGAAATTGACTCCATCTGTCATTTATCCTCCTCATTTGATTACTAATCATTTGGTTAATCATTTGGTTAATCATTTTCGAATCAAAAATTATATAATTTATCAATAAAGCTGAACCACCCTTCATAAAACAAAAACCTAACCTTTACAACAATAAAATAGATTAACGCTTGCCGGCGAAAAACTCCTCGGCGATATCCACATCATCCTTGCTGCCGATAATCAGCGGCACCCGCTGATGGAGGCAATCGGGTTCGATATCCATAATCTCCCGGCCGTCGTCGGTGATCGCCCGCCCGCCGGCCTGCTCGGCAATAAAGGCCAGGGGGGCCGCCTCGTAGAGCAGGCGCAGTTTGCCGGCCGGTTTGTTGGGGTTTTTGGTATCGCTGGGGTAGAGGAAGATGCCGCCGGTAATCAGGTTGCGGTGGAAATCGGCGACCAGCGACCCGATATACCTGGCGCTGTAAGGCCGCCCGGCGCCCTTGTCGGCTTGCTTGACAAACTCAACATAACGGCTCATCTCATCTTTCCAGTAAATTGTGTTGCCCTCGTTGACACTGAAATATTTGCCGCGGGCCGGCATTTTGATATCGGGGTGGGAGAGGTAGAATTCGCCGACGGTCGGATCGAGGGTGAAGCCATGCACCCCTTCCCCGGTCGTATAGACCAGCATGGTGCTCGAACCGTAGATTATATAACCGGCCGCCACCTGTTTGCGGCCGGACTGGAGAAGATCGTTTTCCGCGTTGGGGGAACCGCCGTTTATGGCCCGGTGGATCGAAAAAATCGTGCCGACGCTGACGTTGACGTCGATATTCGACGAACCGTCCATCGGATCGAAGGCCAGGGTGTACTTGCCCTCGTACCCTTCGACCACCGGAATGGCGTCGGCCTCCTCCTCGGAAGCCATCACCGATACAAAGCCGCACCGGGCCATGCGCCGCTTGATCGCCGAATTGGCGAAATCATCGAGCTTCTGGACCTTCTCGCCCTGGATATTGGTGGTGCCGACCGTGCCCAGAAAATCGCCGAGCCCGGCCATATTGACCTCGGCCGAGATAGTTTTGGCGGCGACGATAAGTTCGCTTAACAGTCCGGACAGGTCGCCGGTGGCCTCGGGGTGGCTGCGCTGCCGGTCGATAATATTGCGACTGACGGTGATGCCGTATGAATCGTTGGTCATTTCTCCTGCCTTCCTGGTTTCAATATGGTAATAGTATTTGCCAAATGCCGTTTTCCGAAAGTCCTTCAATAACAAAAGAGCATACCTCAGCAAACGACATAATTCAATGACTACCGACTCCGATAAACTCGAACATCCCTTCCTGCCTACCGGCAGATGGCAATCCTACGTCACCCTGCTCTCCACCAATAAACAGTACCGCCGTTTCTGGATTTCCGGGGTGATCAGCCATCTCGGCAACTGGTTCAACTACATCGCCATCTTCGTGCTGCTCAACGAGCTGACCGGCAGCGGCCACGCTGTGGGCTGGTTTCTGATCGCCAAATTCCTGCCGACCAGTATCATGGGGCCGGCCGCCGGGGTAATCGCCGACCGGGTGCCGCGCAAGTTCATCATGATCGCCTCCGACCTGCTCCGGGTCTTTATCGTCCTGGGTTTCCTTTTGATCAAAAGCGAGGAGCAGGTCTGGCTCGTCTATCTGCTCGCCTTTGCCCAGGAAACGGTGTGGACCTTTCACATCCCGGCCCGAAGCGCCTCCCTGCCCAATATCTGCCGGCCGGAGGAATTAAATGTCGCCAACGCCCTGGGCGGCGCGACCTGGTCGATCATGCTCGCCTTTGGTTCCGCCGCCGGCGGCTTCGTTACCGCCATGTTCAACTGGCAGACCGCCATCGTCATCGACGCCGCCACCTTTCTGATCTCGGCCGCGATCATGGCGACCGTCGCCCTGCCGCCGCTCCTGAAACGGGCCTTAAAAGGCAAGCCCGGCTGGCGCGATTACACCGGCCTGAACGATATCATCGAGGGCTACCGTTATGTGGCGGCCCACCGCGAGGTGGCGGCCCTCCTGATGGTCAAAAGCGGCTGGGCCATGGCCGGGGGCATTCTGGTGCTTCTGACCTGGTTCGGGGAAAATGTCTTCAGCGGTTTCGGAGCGGGCAGCGGCAGCGGCATCCTTTACTCGTTCAGGGGCATCGGCGCGGCCCTCGGCCCGATTCTGGCCTGGCGGCTCTTCGGCGAGACCCGTTCGGCCATGTACCGGGCCATCGGCCTCTCCTTTTTCACGGCGACAATCGCCTATCTGCTCTTCAGCCAGAGCCGGCACATCATGGTCGGCGCCGTCTTTGTCCTGCTCGGCCACCTTGGCGGCTCGGTCCAGTGGGTCTTCAGCACCAATCTGCTCCAGCGCCTGGTTCCCGATCATTTCCGGGGCCGGGTCTTCGCGGCCGAAATGGCCATGGTGACCTTTGTCCTGAGCCTCTCCACCTGGTTTACCGGCGCCGCTCTGGACAGCGATCTGGACCCGCGCACCATCGCGGTCCGCCTGGCCCTGCTCTTTCTGATCCCCGGCACGCTCTGGGTCGGATATATGATCTCCGCAAGAAAAGGCGGAGCCGGGGCAAGGGCGGATTGACCGGCCCTTCCTGCCTGGATCTCATCCCCAAAGCGAGGTATGGCAAGTCATGCACCGAACAAGATTCATAGTGGCGGGAAGCTTTATCGACGGCAGCGGCGCCAAGGCGCGCCGGAATGTCTATCTGGCGGTGAAGGACAGGATCATTACCGCCATCGGCCCCGCCGTCGACCTACCCGGTTCCGGCGGAGCGGCCATCGATGACTTCTCGCACTGCACCATTTTACCCGCCCTGATTGACTGCAGCGTCTCCCTGGCGCGATCGCCATCCGTGGATCCCGGGGTGCGGCTGGCCGCGGAAGAGGCCGGCCCGGCCGACAAAACCGCCAGGTTGGCGCGGCATATCCGCTACTGCCATGTCCATGGCGTGCTGGGGGTGGCCGACAGCGATGACCAACCCGGCCCGATCGATCATTATCAAAAGAAGATCACAGAAGGGGGCATAATTGAAATTCGCTCCGCTCGCTTCTGCCGGAGCAGTAGGGATTGCGCGGCCGGCAACCCGGCAGGGGGTGATTTTCTCAAGATCGCTTATTCCGCCAATATCGAGGATCAGGAAGGCCCCTATCCCCAGCTCAGCCATGAAGAGCTGGCCCGAATTCTCATGCGCCGGGGCGGAAGAAAGGCGATAGTGGTGGCCAATGGTCGCCGCCGGGTCGAGGAAGCGCTGGCGGCGGGGTGCGATGCCATTGAACAGGGCTACGGCATGGGCGAGGACAATCTCAGGAGAATGGCGGCAAATGAGGTGCTGTGGATTCCCAGTCTGTCGCGGGCCCAAAACGGTCTGGACGGCGCAGGCTCCGGCGGGGAAGTGTGCTGCCGGTTCTCCCACCGCTACGCGGCGCCGGGGCAGCCGGTCCCCGGCGCGGAGGCTTTTTGGAAAAAGACGCTTACCGAACAGCTGGCGCAACTGCGTATTGCCGGAAAGGTGGGGGTGACAACTGCGGTGGGAACCGGGGCCGGCAGTGCCGGCATAATCCACGGCGAGTCCATGGCCGAGGAGATCAAATTATTCATCAAGGCCGGTTACCCGCTGGAGGAGACCATCCGCTGCGCATCTGAAACCGGGGCCGGATTCTTCGGCATGAAGGGGCTGGGGAAGCTGACTGTCGGCCGGAACGCAACATTTCTGATAACCAGGGGCTCGGCGGGGCAGCTGCCCAGAAAACTTTCTTATCTGGAAGGCATTTATGTTGACGGCGTCCCCAGCCGCGCATATCACAAAAATCCCGTCAGGACGGCGTGAAAACGCTTTTCGCCTGAAAAATGGTATGCCGAAAAATACATCCACGAAGCGGTAGGGGAACCCAAAGCCAAAGACTTCAGTCGGGGATTTTCTGGAATTTTTAAGCAGAACAGCTTGCCCGTCAACTTAAGATGTATTAGAGTGAAAAGTTGAGCGATAATAATAATTACTGATATCGCTTAGCTTCAAAACATAAATCTGAAAAAGGCAACTTCATCGAAAGGTGAAGGCGCAAAATCACCGGTCTACCGGGAGTGTGACACTCCCAACGACAGCGGGATTGCCAGATATGACTCACCAAAGC
This sequence comes from Desulfurivibrionaceae bacterium, assembly GCA_046484585.1. Taxonomy (GTDB): domain Bacteria; phylum Desulfobacterota; class Desulfobulbia; order Desulfobulbales; family JAGXFP01; genus JAGXFP01. The sequence continues at coordinate 26,656 of JAWOIQ010000213.1, read as the reverse complement.
ATATTCTGTAAATCATCCTGCTGCGCCAGACAAAGCCCGGTGCAACAAGGATAACGAATATGCCATTTTTCCTCATCTCCCGAAGTAGCAGAACTCGATCCAAGACCTGTTATAAACACCAATCCCCCACGGCAATCGTTCTTTTCGCCGCCGCGGCCTTGATCGCCCTTTCGATCGGTCTTATCACTCCGGGTAAGGTTGCCGCACAGTCGATCGGTAACAATCCGGTCCCCGATTTACTCGCCGAATACGGCCAGGTAATTTACCGTGTTAATGAGGACAGCCCCAAACAACTATATATTATCGGGATCAGCCATCGAAACCCGGCATCCGGCCGGAACAACAGCGACACCGTCCGGACTCAGGCCGAGATATTTCGCATCGGCGAATGGCTCAACCGGTACAAGGATCTTGAACTTCTGTTGCCCGAGGGCTATTTCATTAAAAACAGCCGGTTATTTAATAAGGCTTCCGATCCGAATAATAATTTGTCCGACAATGTTCAGCTTCACGAGAGACTGGCCGACGAAAGTCATTTCGTAAATGCCGAGATGCTGCTTATGGAATCATTCGATATGCGCGCCTCTCAGGTTGAGGATCGGAATATCTATAAAGCCGTGCGCAGCAGTCTGAATAATCTGAAAACAGGCGATCTCGACAAATTATCGCCCCGGCAGAAGCTGGCGGAGTTGAAGTTTCTGCAGGAACTCCGCACCGCGAAGCTGCTTCAGAACATACCCGACGTAATTGAAAGCGAATTACGGAACGGCACGATCCGGAATTCTTTTGCCATGTTCACCATCGGCTTGAATCATGTCACCCATATTATCCGCTATCTCGATGAAAATCCCTTCAGCATCGATGCCCCGAAAGATCACGCCAACCTGAACGACTTTAACGCCGAACTCGATCTGCTTAAGAAAGGCTACGGTATTACCATTATCCTCCCCCGCACCCTGGCGAACAATGCTGAATTGCTGGAGACGATGAATCTCACCCGAATTCAGCTGGCCAGCAAAGAAGCTGAGACGATCAGCCAGTAATCCCGTATTACCGGCGCGGGCTCACGCCTTTCCGGCTAATCAGTCAGCCAACAAGCAATATGGCAAACCTGAGACTGAAAATACCGCCGGTTGCCCAGGCCGGACTGTGCATCATCGCCATGGGGCTGCTCGATCGCTACCTGCCGCTGCTCCTCTTGCCGGTCCCTTTCCGGTCCGTCATCGCGGCGCTTTTGATCATTTTGGGCGGCGCGGTCGGAGCGGCCGGGATTGTTTCGTTCCGGAAAGAAAAAACCACCGTCGATCCCCGCTCCCCAGAGAAGGCCGCCACCCTTGTCGTCTCAGGGGTCTACCGCTACAGCCGCAATCCGATGTATCTGGCCGTCCTCTTAATCCTCCTCGGCCTGGCCCTGTTCTTCGGAACCCTGGCCGCCTTTCTGCCGATCCCGCTCTTTGTCCTGTCGATCAACCGCCTGCAGATCGAACCGGAGGAGGAGGCCCTGGAAGCGGTATTCGGGGAAGGCTATCGGCAATACAAGGAAAAGGTGGGGCGCTGGTTTTCGGGCGCGGCCCCAAGGTGCGAGAAGGGAGCGCCCGGCTCGGCAAACAGGGGCTCATGAAAGGAAAACTGCTCGGACATCTGCTGCTGCCGGCCCTGCCGGTGCTGATCTTTATAATCTTGGCGGCCATGCCGGTGGAGGTTGTCGGCTGTAGATTACGGGGGTTACTCGCGGCGGGCATCGCCCTGGCGGGAGCAATGGGCGGCGTGGTCGCAGCGGGCAAAGGCTTGTTTGAACAGATTCGCAACCGGCCGGGATCGGGCTGGTGGTTAGCAACCGGCGTGGTCCTGGCTCTGCCGGCGATCTATTTGGTTTTTCTGGCGATCTGAAGGAAAAGCTTAATTGGCAGTCCCTTGAAAACCGGTACGAAATCGCTCACAGGAGCAGCTGAAGCCGCGAAATTCTAAACGCCTCCCCGCTTCATGGTTGCAGGCCTTCGCGGCTGAAGCCGATCCTATATCGAGTTGGGAGTCCGAGTCCGGGTGGCGCTTCCCTCTTCTATCGTCCCGCCGCGCAAATCTCGTAAAAGTCCCGCCCCGCAAGATCGTTGATGACCACGGCCGGAAACCTTTCCACCTCGAAGCGGAAAAGCGCCTCGGGTCCGGCATCCTCGAAGGCGACCACTTCAGCCCTGGTGATGCTCTTCGACAACAGGGCGCCGGCCCCGGCGATGGAGGCCAGATAGATCGCCCCGTGCTTAAGCATGGCGTCGCGAACCGCCCGGGAACGCTTGCCCTTGCCCAGGGTGGCCTTCAGGCCCAGTTCGAGAAGTTGCGGCGTGTAGGGGTCCATCCGGTAGCTGGTGGTCGGCCCGGCCGAGCCGATCACCTGTCCCGGCCTAGCCGGGGTCGGCCCCACATAGTACAAAAGCTGGCCGGCAAGATCGACCGGCAGCGCCCTCCCTTCGTCGAGGAGGGCACAGAGGCGGCGATGGGTCTGGTCGCGGCCGGTATAGAGAGATCCGGTCAGGCCGACCATATCCCCGGCGCTCAGGGTCTCGATCACCCCTTCGGCAAAGGGAATCGTTATCTCCCGGAGATTTTCCAGGGCGGCCGGCATTACCTTGAGAAATGACATATCGCGTCCTTCTACCCTTGTGATTCGCAACCGTTCAGCAGCACCACATCTTCGGAAGATCAGCCCGGCTTACACCCACAGGGCATAAGTTTTCGTACGAGCAGACGAGCTGCTCAACTCAGCTTTACGTACAGGAGGTACGCGGCGCCGATCCGCTTGTCCAAATCTGCACCACTGCTGAATGGTTACAGTAAGGCGGTTTTGGGTACTTTGGCGACCGCCCTGGTGAACGGTTACTGTGATTCGGACTGTCCGGGCCAATCCCGCCCGGTCAGGGTTCTTTCCTTGTGGCGATGGGCATGGCACTGGATATTGACAGCCACCGGCAGGCTGGCGATATGGGAGGGGAACACCTCGATATTGACGGCCAGGGCCGTATTGATCCCGCCCATCCCTTCAACCCCCTGCCCTTCCCGGTTCAATCGCGTCAGGATATCGTTTTCGAGCTCGGCCACATCCCTGCGCTGGTGATGCTCGCCGAGGGGCCGGAACAACGATCTCTTGGCCAGAAGCGCCGCCTTTTCGAAGGTGCCGCCGATTCCCACTCCGACCACCAGGGGCGGACAGGGATTGGGCCCGGCCGCGAACACCGTCTCGCAGATAAAATCGACCACACCCTCGATCCCGGCCGACGGCGGCAGCATCCGCAGACGGCTCATATTCTCGCTGCCGCAGCCCTTGGGCAGATAGAGGATCCGCAGATCGTCGCCGGCATGGGATTCGAGATGGACGACGGCGGGGGTGTTGGTCCCGGTATTCTTCCTGGTCAGGGGATCGCAGACCGACTTGCGCAGATAGCCTTCCTCGTAACCCTGCCTGATTCCCTCCTGAACCGCCGCCTCCGGGTCGCCGTCGATAAAAAGTTCGCGGCCGATCGAAACAAAGGCCACACTGACCCCGGTATCCTGGCAGACCGGCATCTGCTCGCGGCTGGCGATATCGGCATTGACCAGGAGCAGGTCGAGAAGGTCCCTGGCCAAAGGCGAGGTTTCCCGGTCCCAGGCCTTGACCAGCCCTTCGAGAATATCCGGTTCCAGGTCGCAGGCCGCCTCAATGGCCATCTCCCGGACCGTTTCGGTAATTTGCGCGGTTTCGATAATCTTCATAGCGAGGTCACTTGCCGTTATCGAACAGGGCCGAGAGATCGGCCTGCATGACGAAACTGTGTTCGGCATCGGGGTAGGCGCCTTCCTTCACCTCGCTCCTGTAGGAAGCGACCGCCTCCTTGATCTGCGGGGCCAGGTTGACATAGGATTTCACGAACTTCGGCACGAACTTCTCGAACATGCCCAGCATATCGTGGGTGACCAGGACCTGGCCGTCGCAGCCACCGCCCGCCCCGATGCCGATGGTCGGGATGGAAAGTTTTTCGCTGATCAGGGCCGCGAGCTGATCGGGGATGCATTCCAGCACCACGGCGAAGGCGCCGGCCGCTTCCAGATCCCGGGCCGAGTCGAGAAGCTGCCGGGCCGAGTCAAGATCCTTGCCCTGCACCTTGAAACCGCCGAGATTGCCGGCGGTCTGCGGGGTCAGGCCGATATGACCCATCACCGCGATTCCGGCCCGGACCACGGCCCGGACGGTATCGCAAATCTCGGAGCCCCCTTCGAGCTTAACCGCGTCGCAGCCCGCCTCCTTGATGAAACGGCCACCATTGACGATGGCGTCACGGGAACCGGTCTGGTAGGACATGAACGGCATGTCGCCGACCAGGAGGGCCTGCTCAACCCCGCGGTTCACCGCCCGGCAATGGTGGAGCATCTCCTCCATGGTAACCGGCACCGTCGAATCATAGCCCAGCACCACCATCCCCAGGGAATCGCCGACCAGGATGATCTCGATCCCGGCCCCGTCGAGCATCCTGGCAAAACTGACCTCGTAGGCGGTCAGCATGGCGATCTTCTCGCCCGCTTTCTTCATGGCGATTATGTCGGGGACGGTCAGTTTTCTCTTCTTCATAACTCTACCTTGGCATAATTCACTAGAATAGTCGAGGCCCGGAATCGTTATCGGCGCAGGTAAAGGCGCGGCCGAAATGTTCATAGGCGGCCCGGGTAGCCATCCGGCCCCGGGGGGTTCTGACCAGAAAGCCTTTCTGGATCAGAAACGGTTCGTAGACGTCTTCCAGGGTATTCTTCTCTTCGCAGACCGCGGTAGCCAGGGTATCGATCCCCAGCGGCCCGCCCCGGAACTTGTCGATTATGGTCAGGATGATCTTGCGGTCCATTTCGTCGAGCCCCTGGGGATCAACCGCCAGCATGTTGAGGGCGGCATCGGCCACCTCGGCGGTGATATGGCCGGAAGCCCTGACATCGGCAAAGTCCCGGACCCTCTTCAGGAGACGGTTGGCGATCCGGGGGGTGCCCCTGGAACGGCCGCCGATCTCGCGGGCTCCGGCCGGATCGATCCTGATCCCCAGGACCGAGGCCGCCCGGGTGACGATCTCGACCAGTTCCGCGACCTGGTAAAATTCGAGCCGGAGCAAAACCCCGAACCGATCACGCAGGGGCGGGGTCAAGAGGCCGGTGCGGGTGGTGGCCCCGACCAGGGTGAAGCGCGGCAGGTCCATCTTCACCGAACGGGCTCCGGGGCCCTGGCCGATGATCAGATCGAGCTGGAAATCCTCCATGGCCGGATATAAAATCTCCTCGACGGCGTGGTTGAGCCGGTGGATCTCGTCGATAAAGAGGACATCGCCTTCCTGGAGGCTGGTAAGAATGGCGGCCAGGTCGCCGGCCCGCTCGATCACCGGCCCGGAGGTCACCCGGATATTGGTCTGCATCTCGTTGGCGATAATATAGGCCAGGGTGGTCTTGCCGAGGCCGGGGAAGCCGTGAAAGAGGATATGATCGATGGCTTCGCCGCGGTTGCGGGCGGCCTGGATGGCGATCTTCAGGTTGTCCTTGAGCTGCTCCTGGCCGATATACTGGGAAAGCAGCCGGGGCCGCAGGGCCTGATCGAGCTGGTCATCCCGGCCGTGGGAGGCGCTCAGGATCCGTTCTTCGTGGTTCATGCCATCGACCTCAATGCCTGCCTTAACAGATCCTCAAGGGATAACTCCCCGAAGCCTTCCTCGCCCGCGACCGACCGGACCTTTTCGATCGCCTTTCGGGCGTTGGCCGGGGGATAACCGAGGTTGACCAGGGCCGAAATCACGTCAGCGCACTGCCGGTCATCCGGGGCAAGATCCGACACCCCCAGCACGACCGAGTCGGTGGCGGCCATGAAGTGGACTTTGTCCTTCAACTCCAGGCACATTCTCTCCGCCGTCTTTTTGCCGACCCCCTGCAACTTGGTCAGCCTCCCCAGATCGGTACAGGAGATGGCTCCGGCCAGGTCGGCGGGCGCCATCCCGGCCAGGATATTCACCGCCACCTTAGGCCCGATCCCCGAAACGCTGGTCAGGAGGACGAACATCTCCTTTTCGCCGGGATCGAGAAAACCGTAGAGATCGATGGCATCCTCGCGGACGTTGGTAAAGATGTGGAGAAAGATTTCCTCGCCGGTTTCCGGCAGCCGATGGAGGCCGCCCGGCGAGAAAAAGACTTCATAGCCGACCCCGCCGACTTCGACGATAAGGTTCCGCGGTGACTTGTGGGCGAGAATTCCTCTGAGGCTGGCAATCATCTTATCGTCACGCTGTTGGTTGTCAGATTTCCGGCTGGATTTCCGGCCGGCAGGCGCTACGAGCCGCCGTTGTTGCAAACAGAGAAGCCAGAAGTCAGGAGAAAAGCCTTCAAACTCAATTCTTCTAACTCCCGGCTCCCGTGTTCTCGCTTAACAACTGAGTCTCTTTCGGCTACTGTCTCCTGTCTCCTGTCTCCTGGCTTCTGAATCCTTCAACCGAAACCGGAATCAGCCTGAAAATGATTGGCATGACAGATCGCCACCGCCAGGGCGTCGGCGGCATCGTGGCTGGGGCTTTTGGCCAGGGAGAGGATCGCCTTGACCATATGCTGAATCTGGGCCTTGTCGGCATTGCCGTAGCCGGCCACCGCCTGTTTGATCTGGCGGGCGCTGTATTCGGCCAGGGGCAGCTTGCTCTGCATGGCCGCCAGAATCAGGACCCCCCGGGCATGGCCGAGCTTCAGGGCGGAACTGGGATTTCTGGCCATGAACACCTCTTCGATGGCGACCCGGTCGGGACGCCGGGCCTCGATCACCTCGCAGACCCCCTGGTTGATCTCCAGGAGCCGTTCCGGAAAGGACTGGCCGGTTTTAACCCTGATCACCCCGCAGCAGACAAAGTCAAGGCGCCGACCGCAAACCTCGATAACTCCGTAACCGGTGGCCCGGGAGCCGGGATCTATGCCCAGGATCCTCAACGGCCCAAGCCCCCGGCCCGTAACCGATCACGGAATTGGCCGCCCAAAACTTGCCAATCTCCCAGCCGGTAAGCGATTACAGGGTGGCGGAGATGCAATCCATCACCCTGCGATGTGTACTGATGTACATGAGCAGGCCGATAACACGGCAGATTCGGTACCCTGTAATCGCCTATCCCGGCTCGATCAGGAAATGGCCTCGATAATCTCGTCGGGGATATCGAAATTGGCATGGACATTCTGCACGTCTTCATTGTCTTCCAGGTTATCGAGAAGTTTCATCAGCTGGGCGGCGGTCTTCTCGTCGTTTACCTCCACGACATTCTGGGGGATCATCGACAGATTGGCCTCGTCATAGGAGATGCCCGCGCCTTCGAGGGCTTCCCGCACCGTTTCCAGATCCTCAGGGGCGGTCAGGACCTGGAAGACGCCGCCGTCATCGACCACATCCTCTGCCCCCGCCTCCAGGGCGACTTCCATCAGCTTCTCTTCTTCGATCGCTTCCCGGTCGATCATGATCGAACCCTTCTTGTCGAACATCCAGGCAACGCAGCCCGACTCGCCGAGATTGCCGTTGGCCTTCGAGAAAAAGCTGCGGATATCGGCCACGGTGCGATTGCGGTTGTCGGTCATGCACTCGACCAGGACCGCCACCCCGCCGGGCCCGTAGCCTTCGTAGAGGATCTCCTCGTAATTGACCCCCTCCAGCTCGCCGGTGCCTTTCTTGATGCCGCGCTCGACATTGTCCTTGGGCATATTGACCGCCTTGGCTGCAACAATGGCGGAACGCAGGCGGGGGTTTGCATCGGGATCGCCGCCGCCCATCCGGGCGGCAACGGTGATTTCCTTGATCAGCTTGGTGAAAATCTTGCCGCGTTTGGCATCAACTGCCCCCTTGCGGTGTTTGATATTAGCCCACTTCGAATGTCCGGCCATTTACTGCTCCTTAAAGATTTTATTAATTTGTTAAACTCGTCACCATTGATGAGGATTCGCAAAAAGTCGGGATTGTCATAATGTCATTTCGCTCAACTGGAGAAATCCTGATAGTTCCAATGAGTTAAAGCTTAGTGAGCAGTTCGCCCGCCCAAACGAAACTTATGCACTGTGGGTGTAAAGAACAAGTTTTCTCACATGCGTTCGAAATGACAGCTTTTTCCGACTTTTTGTGCCGCCATCATCAACCCTTGAAAGAGGTGGCCAGGACAAAGACCTCGCGGCTCTCCGGTCGAGAGCTTTTCGGCTTCACCACCCTGGCTGAACCGAAATAACCCTTTACCTCCTGGAGAAACTCTCTGAAATCCTCGCCCTCGAAGACCTTGCAGTAAAAAACGCCGCCCTTCTCCAACAGCGCCACGGCCAATTGCAGGGCCCGGCGGCAGAGCTTCAACGATTGCTGCTGATCGGCCCACTTGTTGCCGGTGGTATGAGGCGCCATGTCGCTGATCACCGCGGAAAAGCCTGGACAGATCCCGGTGATAGCCTCGATAACCGCGTCATCCATAATATCGGCCCTGATCACCTTGATCGGGGCGCCGCCGCCCATCTGAATCCCTTTGCCCCGGTTGAGATCGACCCCGACCACCAGCCCGGAGGGGCCGACGGTCCTGGCGGCATACATCGCCCAACTCCCGGGCTGGCAGCCCAGATCGAGAACTCGACCGCCCTTTTTCAGGAAAAGGTGTTTCCGCTGGGCTTCCTCAAGCTTGTAAACGGACCGGGCCGGATAACCTTCCTTTTTGGCTCGCTTGAAATAATGATCCTGTACTTTTTTCAAATTTCATCCGGACCGGTAAGTGCCGGTCATCAATGATTCTTGTCCAATTTCTTAAACCTGAATCCGTTACGGCTATTGGCCGGTTTGCCCGTGTCAACCTGAAATTTCCGTGCTCGCGGTGGAGAAATCGCCCACACAGCCTTCACATCCAAGCCATCCTCAAACGCTTACCGATTCAGGTTCAAGTTATTTATTTACCCAATATTGACAAGGAATACAAGGCACACCCGACCTTTATTTTGTCGACATTCAATGGGTTGTACTCAAGGATTACAAGATGATCGGGGAGTTTTATCCGGGCCGGGCAACCGAGCCGCCGTCCGGACATTGATGGCTAGGTGGGCCGGGGATTTACCCTTCATTTTCACGGGCGAAATCATTGAAAAATCAGATCGCTTTGATTTCGCCTGATCCCCTGGCCTGCATTTTAACGAGATCTGATTAAATCGACAGTTTGCTTATGGCGGCAAAATGCCGTGATCTTTTCTGGATCGAAGAAGCAGGCACAACAGAGGAAAAACACACGCAGGCGGTTTTTACCGCAAACAGGAGTGGGCGAGCGGGATTCGTGGAAATGCCGCAGTCGTACAAAAATTTCAGCTTAATCGGTAGTGCCGGCGCTACCGGTGATTTCAGCGAACCTGAGCAGAGCATTCAGACTTCGTCATAGCCGAGATCGTCCCGCTCCAACTTATCGATCGGGCCGGTCCAGTCCTCCGGCTGATCGACCTCTTCGGGCGTCAACTCTTGCCACTCCTCCATATCCAGTTCATTAACCTCGCCGTCGAAATACTGAATCTCGATAACCCCATCATCTTCATCATAATCAATGACGGTGAAAGTCCGATCGCTTTTGGGTTCCCAATACCATTGGTCAATCCGGGGATCAATATTGTCTTCAACCATAGCTTCGCTCCACGTTGAAACTTTTCCCAAAAACCGTCATGATCTCGCGCACATGACTGTTATTGCCGACAAGGCAAGCGAGTTATTGTCGCCCCCTTATTCCACGCTATAACCCAGGGGAAAAGTTGTCAAATTAAAATTCCATGCCTGACTCCGTAATCGTTCCAGGAACGGGGCACAAACAAGGAGGCGGCGATATTGACTATAGGGATAACAGGTGAGTTATTTTAGAAATCAAGGTCCTGGAGGAGTGGGCTCCGCCAGGTTCCCGTACCGGTAACCGTTCACCGGGGCGGTCGCCAAAGTATCTAAAACCGCCGGACTATAACCGTTCAGCAGTGGTGCAGATTTGGACAAGCGGACCGGCGCCGCGTACCTAGTGTACGTAAGCCGGGCCGATCGTCCGAAGATGCGGTGCTGCTGAACGGTTACCCGTACAGCGCGGCGATTTCCAGATAACGGCCGCCCTCTTCCCCGCGGCCGTGCTTCAAACAGCCGTGCCCGTAGATCCTGCATTTGCGAACCAGCTCCCGGCGGGCCAGGTTATCCTGTTCCGGATTAAGCGCGCCTGAATCGAGGATCTTCAGAATGGCTGTGATCCGAAAGCGGTCCATGCCGACCCGGTGAATCCGCGATAACTGATCGTCGCGGCCTCCATACTTAATCGTATAAGACTCCGGCACCAACAGAAAGGGAAAGCGGACACTGACCCGCAGCCAGAAATCGTAGTCCTCACAACAGACCAGGGATTCATCAAACAGCCCTGCCATATCGAACAGCTCGCGGCGCACCATGGCGGTGGACATCCCCACCACGCAGAGCTCCAGGCAGCGCGGGAAAATAAAGCCGCCTTCCCTGGCATGTTTGTTTTTCTGATTGAGAAGCCGGCCGTGCCGATACCAGACCTCGTCGGTATGGGAGACCAGGTATTCGGGCTGGGCCGCCATGGCCGCCGCCTGGACGGCGAGTTTTTCGGGGGCGAAGCAGTCGTCGGAATCGAGAAAAGCCAGGAGCTCGAAACGGGCCGCCCTGATCCCGGTATTGCGCGCCGCCGCCGCGCCGAGATTGTCCTGATAGAGATAGCGAACCGCGTTGCCGTAGGAGGCGACCAGTTCATCGGTGGCATCGGTGGAGCCGTCGTCGATGACCAGCAGTTCGAAATCGGGACCGGACCCGGTCTGCTGCAAGACCGAATCAATGGCCCGACCCAGGAGATTTTCGCGATTATAGGTGGGGATGATGACGCTGACCGGTTCAGCCGGCCGGGAAGCGGCTGAATTCATCAGTCGAGGTAAACGATCTCGCCGCTGTTCTCGGTGACGATAGAACCGTCATCGAGTTCAAGGACCAGGCTGGCGTCGCTGTTGATATCCTTGACCCGCGCCTCGAATTGCGGCTGCTCCTGGACGTTATGACCGAACCTGACCCGCCGGCCCACGGTATCGCTCAGCTCCCGCCATCTTTTAACCAGGAGGTGATCCGAATCCGTAAACACTTCGCTCAGACGGGCCGGATCGCTCAGCACCCCGGGACCGTGCTCGGAAAGGATCCGCTCTTCCTCGTAATGGAGGAGCCCGATATTCCAGGTCAGTTTGGCCAGAAAACGGGCCGCAAGCAGATTGACATCGGTCTCGGTCACCAGGAGTTGTTTGTAGGAAACCGCCAGGTCGGCAAGTTCCCTGGGAAAGTGGACGTTATTGACATTGAGGCCGATGCCGAGAAGAATATATTCCTCGCCGCTGACCGCCCCCCGCATGGTCTCGACCAGGATGCCGCAGATCTTGCGGCCGCCGACATGAACGTCGTTAATCCACTTGAGGCGGGCTTCGGGGAGGTCTTCAAGGATGGTCTCGCAGGCGGCGACGCCGGGAGCCAGGGAATAGAGGGCGCTGGAGGCGGGCATCAGTGTATTGACCAGCACTACGGTGAGCCAGAGCCCCCCGGCCGGGGCATGCCAGTATCGGCTGAACCGGCCTCGGCCGTCGGTGAGCTCATTGGCGGTGATGACCATGCCGCCGGGAAAAGAGCGACCTGAATCTTCATGCTCGCGGATCACGGCCTTGGCATGGGCCATGCCCCTTTCCAATTTATCAAAGCGCTGGATCGTCGAAGCGACCGTGCCTCCGTACCGGAAGACGGCAAGCACCGTCTCCAGGGGCAAACTCCGATTGCGCTGCTCAATTTCCTCTTCCCTGATCAGCTGCTCGATCCGAGCCGATGACAGAGTAGTCGTTATTCCCATTCAGCCTTGACGCGGGTAATAATCTTCTGGATCAGGGGCAGCGTATCCTTGGGGCAGATCCCGACCAGAGGCTGGCCCTGGTCAACGCTTTCACCTGGTTTGAAATACATGGAATGGATGATACCGGGTTCGCCTTCATAATAAACGGGGGTTTCCCGCTTCATCAGCGACATGGTGAAGATCTCGTCGCCCGGCTTGACGAACACTTCCCGCTGGCCGTATTTATCGATCCGGGACTGGATATCCATGGAGAAGAAATATTTGGCCCGTTCGGGAGCGAGGAAGGGATATAGGACCTCCCGGAGGATGCCGTCGATGATCTCCCGCTTGGTGAGGGGATGCTTGATGGTGATGATCTTCTCGCCGGCCTCGACAAACTGGCCCTCCAGATCATTCCTGATGAAAGAGATCTCGCCGTTGGTGGGAGAATGGACCGGTTTGGTATTACGCTCCCGAATGAGGATATAAAGAGTGGTCCCGGGAATATGATGCCATTCTCCGCTGACTCCTTCAACCTCGGTGCCGACTTTCACCTGGAAGCGGATCCGGCCGGTGTGAACGGAATGAATATCCACATAGTCGTAGGGGTCGGCCTTGTACTTGCTGATTATTTCATCGAAATCTATATCGTCTTGCTGCATGCGAATGCCTCTGGATTCCCTGTAGGTTACCGGTAATAGAGCTTGCTGCTGCCCATGGTCATCAGGCATTTATGGAGATTGCGGCGAAACTCGCGCCGGTCCCAGATCCCCTGAATATGGCCATGCCGCAAGGCATTCCTGGCGCTGTGATAATCGGGCGGCACCTCCTGGCCGGTAGTGTCCCTGATCACCCGGGGACCGGCAAAACCGATGCGGCTGGAACGAATGGCGAACTGGTAGTGGGAGCAGCCCAGGAAACTGGCCACCGGCCCCGCGTATGAGTTGTTATCGTAGACGACGATATAGAGGCCGCCGGCATCGATGTATTCCCGAACCGCCATGGTACACTTGGGCATCTGGATAACTCCCAGGGTTCCCTCCTGGATCCTGATGCCGCCGGTGGTATGGACATAGGAAAGCAGGGGCCTGCGCTTGAGCTTGGCGACTTCGCAGGCCTGGACGAATTTCTCGCCTTCGGCGGCGCCGACCGTGCCGTTGCGGAAATCGCTGTAAAGCATGGCGGTAACGATATCGACCCCCATGAGCTTGGCGTCGAAGGTGATCATCGAACTGCAGCGCCCGGTTTTCTTGATCGCCGCCTTGAGCTGTTTTTCCAGGGCCTGATTATTAAGGGGATTGCCGGCGCAGATTTCAGTGTTGAATTCCCGGATCGAGTCGCGATCGAAAAGATTTTTAAGATACCACTCGTACTCCAGGGGAAAGTGGTGACCGCAGTTTTCACAGACCCCGCAGAATTCACCGTAAAGATCAGGGATCCAGAGATCCTTGCAGCCCTGTTTCTGGCTGTTCGGACAGGTAACGGTCCGATCTTCGTTGGCCAGCGGACTGGTATAGGTATCGCCGAGGTACGGATCGCCGGCCGGACCATTGCTCCTGCGGTCAGGAGCGGGGCGGACCGAGCGGTAATCCTGCTTTTTGGAGATAAAATCATAGGCGGCGGTAAATGGGGCCGCCACCCTTTTCAGGAATACCGAACTTTCCCCGGAGACATCATTGATGAAATGCTGGGCCAGTTTGCGATGAGTCCTGATCACATCATAGCGCAAACCGTAAAAGGCCTGGGCGACCTTGAGCTTTGCCCTCTTCATCCTGATCGCCGAGGGCTCGGGCTTGCCGCCGAAGGCCCAGAGCGCCATGTTCCGGTATTTTCTGGAACGGAAAACCAACAGCCGTTTGATTTCATCCGGCCTGAGTTCCCAGGTCACATCGACATAGTTTTCAACATCCGCCGCGTCCTCCTCGGCCTTCTTCATGTTGACTTCATAGGCCCGGAACGTGCGCAGACTCTTGGTCTTGAGGACAACCTCGTCGGTAGCCCGGATCATCTCACCCTTGACCTTTTTGAAAAAAGCGAAGTCGTCGCGGCGGGCGCCAAGCAGCGGCTCTTCGATGATCCGGTCAATGGTGCCGGCTTTAAGATTATCCAGGGAGGTGATCTTCAAGCGCTCGGCACAGCTTTCGACCAGCTCTTTGGAGATCTTCTCACCCTCCCGGATCTTACCCTCGATGGCAGCGGCGCCTTCCGGCGAAATCACCGAGTAGTAACCGTGGGAGAACATCAGGCGGAGATCGGCCATGCCGATCGCTTCGGCTCCGCCGGAACCGCCTTCCGAAATCACCGAAACCATCGGCACCCTAAGCTTCGACATGACATAGAGGTTTCGGGCAATCTGCTGGCCGGCGCCGGGGTAATCCTCAATGGGAAAGGAGCCGGGCGTGAAGATGTAATAATGGATCGGAATCCCTTCGGTCTGGGCGACCAGCATATAACGCAGGGCCTTTTCATTGCCCCACGGTTTGCTGCAGCCGCCGTTGCGGTATTCCTCGCCTTGCCCCTTTTCGTGCCCGATGACCATGACCTGCTGGGTGTAGGCCTTGTTGTTGACCTGGCGGAGGATATTGGCCTTGGCGACCACCATGGACGGATCGATGTTGGCGTCTTCCTCGCCGCCCAGTTCGGTATACTCCTCATATACGTTCTCGAGAATATCCTTCAGGGAGAATCGCAAGGGACTCCTGACGATCCTGACTTTTTCCATCGGCGAGAGATTCTCATCGCACCTCTCCTCAAGAAACTGGACGGCGTCTTCGAGTCCTCTGATCTCATCGGCCAGATCGCTCTCCGCATAGTCATAAAAATTCTCGCGAATCCTGGCGGTCTTTTCCTGCAAACCGGCAAGATTACCCCATTCGGTGCCTTCTTTCACCTGGGATATATAGCTGATCCGGTCTTCGACCTTCAAAAGTCTTTTATTGATATCTTCCATATATTAAATCCTGGTCCCGTCTAAAAAGTCAGGAGACGATCAAAATTATCGTTCAGGTATTCGAGATTTGTCAAGATGGGGTCACCCACGGCATTCTCACCCTCGATCACCACATCCTTTAGGAATTTCTGACCGCGTTCCTTGGCCTCGGCCATGGTCTCACCCCAGACCAGAGCCAGGGCCAGATTGGGATCGTATTCGCTGGGAATCACATAAGGCCGGTCGGAAGGCACATGGGTATAAACCGTAGACCAGTCGTACCGGGGAAAATCAAACTTGTTGATCGTCCCGATCCAGGGCGCGAAACCGCGCCGGGTGTCTTCGGCGACGATGCGCATCTCGATACTGGCGCCGCGAAACTCCACATCTTCCTGGCTGAAGCCGATCCGTTCGCCCAGGCCCAGCCTGATCTGCTCCCTGATCAGGTTCGGCTGCTTGCCGTTAACATAACTGATCCGCCCGGAAACATCGTTTTCGACCTGGATGCGGGTATTGACCTCCAGGAGGTAAGGCCGGCCGTTCCGGGCCACGATCCATTCCCAGGTACCTACATTATCGTATCTGACGTGGGAAGCAAGCTTCAGGGAATATTGGACGATCTGGTCGAGTACTTCCCGGGCATCGAAATCGTAAGGGAAACAGCTGTCGTCAAAGCCGGGGGCGGCCTCAAGACGCTTCTGGCGGCCGGTGCTCTGGATCGTACAGTTCCGGGTGCCGAAATGGACCCGTTCGCCGTGGCGGCTGCAGGTCAGCTGCACTTCGAGATGGTTGTAGTCCCGCAGGCATTGCTCGATCAGGACCCCGCCGTCGCCGAACTGGCGTTTGGCGTAATTCTGGACCTGGCGGTAAACCCGGCGGAACTGTTCGACCTGATGGACCTCTTCGATGCCCATGCCGCCGCCGCCGGCGGCGGCCTTGACCAGGATGGAAGGGTTGCGGATATCCATGTCCAGCTGATCGGCCATCAGCTGCCGGGCCACGTCCTCGGCTTCCATCTCGTTATAGATCGGTCCGTCGGTGCCGGGAATCGTGGGAATGCCCAGTCGATTGGCGACCCGTTTGGTGTTGATCTTGTCGCCCAGGTCCCGGATAACCTCCCAGTTCGGGCCGATAAAGGTCAGGGGCCGGTCACGGATCGTCACCCTTCTGGCAAAGCGGAAATCCTCGGAAAAAAAGCCGTAGCCGGGATGGATCGCCGTGCAGGCGGTATGATCGGCCACGGCGAGGATATCGTTGGGATCGGTGTAGCTGGAGATCCGCCAGGCGTTATTGCGATTGCTCTCGCTGTCGATATTGAGGCGGACATGTTTGGAATCTTCGTCGGCCTGGGTGTAGACCACGACATAGTCAAGGCCCAGGTCCTGACAGGCTTCCATTATTCTTATGGCGATTTCGCCACGATTTGCGATCAGTACTTTTTCTTTCAAAACGTCACCGTCAGTTGCCCGGAAATGGGCATGGTTGTCTTGTGATTACTTGTTTTCAAAGTTAAATCCTACCAGAAGAAACCCTGATTCGCTCGGCAAAACTATTTACAAAAGCCTATCTTAACCGGTATCCCTCCGCAAATGGAGTTTTTTGCTCAAGATCCGGGGACGCGAAAAATAAGCACAGGCATATGTAAGCACAGGCATATGGTTGATATTTAAAGCGTCATTTTTCCCCGTATGACGCAAGTCGGCAAGAAGGGCTATTGAACGGACACCGGCTTGCCGCCGCCCGCCTTTCCACTCCCGCAAGCGAACATAATCAACGGCTTAATTATCGAAATGAGGCGCATTTATAACGATTTTGAGGAAATCAGTCAATTTTTTTCTTGCCTGACCTTTTACGTGACGCCATATCATGGCCCTGAAGCCGTGAAGGAGAACTCGCCCCAGCCACGGTTCCCGGCGACCGCTCACGGATTCAGCAATGACTTCCGGCGAACACATCAACTATTTAATTGTCCTCGAGGCCTCGGTATGTCATAATGACAAGGATTTTAATTTAAACCTGATGGCGTCGCAAAAAATCGCCAGCTCCTGGGTTGCTGCAAATTGTCTCGTCATTGCAGCGTACTGAAGTACGCTTCATTCCTAAAAATTCGCGCGCCCTGGATCTGACGATTTTCACCCCGCAAGGGGTAGTATTGCATGCTTAGCCATCCCGTTTTTGAATTCTGCGAACTCATCATAAAAGGCCGCTTTAACCCCACCTATGGAAAAAGCCCCCCCGACACCACCATCACCGCTATCCCGACTGTTTCATAACATTTTTGACTACCTGGGACTCAACCGCGGTCCGGACAGCACCGAAGAACTCGAGCACGAGATTCAGGAGTTGATCGACGACGGTGAAGAACAGGGATTGATCTCTTCGCGGGAAGGCGAGATGATCAATTCCATTCTCGAATTCCGGGACACGGAGGCCAGGGAGATCATGACCCCAAGTTCCGAAATGGTCCGGGTCGAAGCGGAAACCCCTTTCCACGAGCTGCTCCAGTTGATTATCGACAAGGGATACTCCCGGATTCCGGTATATGCCGGCAGTCAGGACAATATCATCGGCATCCTTTACGCCAAGGATCTGCTCAAACACGTCAACGACCAGCAGCTCCCCAAGGCGGGGGATCTGGTCAAACCGGCCTATTTCGCCCTGGAAAACCAGAAAATCATCTTCCTGCTTCGGGATTTCCAGGCCAAAAAGGTCCATCTGGCCATCATTACCGACGAGTTCGGCAGCGTCAGGGGACTGGCCAGCCTGGAAGATGTCCTCGAAGAGATCGTCGGGGAAATAACCGATGAGTCGGATCAGCCCGCCAGCGGCTGGCAGGTGCTCGACCAGGACACCATCCTCGCCGATGCCAAGACCGACCTGGAAGAGATCGAAAAGCATTTTGACCTGAAACTACCCGAAGGTCCCTACGAATCGATCGGGGGGATGATGATCCATCAGCTCGGTTATCTGCCCGGAGCAAATACCACTGTTCGGGTCGGGGGCCTTGATTTTCAAGTACTGTCGGCAACCAAGCGCAGAATCATCCAGGTGAAAATCTCCCGAAGCCAGGATCAAGGCTGACAAGCTCCAAATAGATGCTAAGAAATAACAAAACGGGACAATGGGACCGGCTCCGGTCTCCGGGGTTCATCTACCGATATTAGTCCCGCCAAACGATTCCGGTTTACCATTTGCGAAATAAAATATCCGGCAAACAACTTATCGCGGCTTTGATCTCCGGCCTGCTGCTGCTCGCGGCCTCGCCGGGCTTCGCCGGACTGTCCCCCCTCGCGTGGCTGGCCCTGGTCCCCCTGCTCTACGCAATATCCGACCGGGACACTTCACCTCTTACCGGTGCACTCCTTGGCTTAATCTGCGGCCTGGCCTATTATCCCGCCCTCATTTCCTGGATAACCGTGGTCCTTGGCAAATACGGCGGGCTGCCTCTCTGGCTGTCAATCCCCGCCCTGCTGCTCCTGGCCTCGTACATGAGCCTCTATCTGGCCGGTTTTGCCGCGCTCTGCTGCCATCTTCAGAAAAGATACCCCCTGATCTGGGTCGCGCCGATAACCTGGGTGGCAATGGACTTCCTGCGGGGCTGGCTCTTCACCGGCTTCCCCTGGTTCGATCTCGCCTACACCCAGTTCAAGCACCCGCTGTTGATTCAAATCGCCGATTTAACCGGTCATCACGGGGTATCCTTCATGCTTGTCATGGGAAATGGACTGATCCTCCACGCCTTCTACATTTACCGGAAAAAACAGGCCTTTAGATTCAGATCCGAATTTGCCTTTACAAGTGCTCTTTTCCTGGTTCTGGCGCTCCTTTCCTATAATCCGCTCAGATTCCAGATCGTTAAAAAAGAGCTCAGTGGCCAGGAGAGTTTCGGGGTGGCGGTGGTCCAGGGCAATATTGAACAGGGCCAGAAATGGCGGCCCGAACTGCAACGCCGGACCCTGGATAAATATATAAAGATGTCCCGCCGGATTATGGCAAGCGCTGAGCCGAAACTGCTGGTCTGGCCCGAGACGGCGTTGCCGTTCTATCTCGCCGAATCCCCCCTGCTTGAAGATATTGTCGCCCTGGCTGCCAGCCGTCGCGACTTGACGATCCTGACCGGTGCTCCCTACCGGGAAAGATCTCCGGCCAGCCCCGTTACAAGATATTTCAATTCCGCATTTTTCATCGATTCCGGGGGGATCAGAGCGGCACGATACGACAAACAACATCTGGTCCCCTTCGGCGAGTACGTCCCCCTTAAAAGATTGCTGCCGTTTCTGGCCCCGCTCGTGGAAACGGTGGCGGACTTTACTCCCGGCCGGGGCCCAAAACCGATCACTTGCCAGAACATCCGAGTTGGGGTATTAATCTGCTTCGAAAGCATCTTCCCGGAACTGGCCCGAAAGCAGACCGCGGCGGGTTCGGAACTGCTGGTTAATCTGACCAACGATGCCTGGTACGGCAGAACTGGAGCGCCCTGGCAGCATCTCTCCATGGCGGTTTTCCGGGCCGTGGAGAACCGGCGCAGCCTTACCAGGGCCGCCAACACGGGGGTAAGCGGCTTTATCGATCCCCTCGGCCGGATGCACGGGCTCTCTCCGATCTTCGAAGACTACATCGCCTACGACGATCTGCCGATAACGGGGATGAAATCGGTGTTCACGTACTACGGCGGTCATCTGGCCGGAATAATCTGTCTGGCAATTACCGGATTGATGGTTATACTTACCTACCGAAAAAAATAAATTAATCCGGATAGCCAGAACGAGCCCATCGGATTTGCCCCGGATTTTTCCCTAACGCCCCCAAGGAGAAAAACATGTCAGCAGAACTTAAACAGAAAATCCAGAACCTTAATGACCGTTTACTAGCCCTGCGGAGCCATCTTTGAATTAGATGCCATGAAGGAAAAAGTGGCGGAGCTCGATGCGGAAACCATGAAACCAGGTTTCTGGAACGATCAGGCCAGGGCTACCGCGATCCAGAAAGAACAGGGCCGTCTTCAGGGCTTGATTGACAACTGGGAGGAGTGCCGGGCCCGGCTGGAAGAGGCCGAGCTGCTGCTCGATCTCGCCATCGAAGAACGGGACCAGGCCACCGAGAAAGAGGCCGAATCAATCCTGACCGCCCTCGACAAACGGGTGGCCGTCTCGGAACTTGAACGGATGTTTTCAGGCGAGCACGACGCCAACAACGCCATGCTGACCATTCATGCCGGGGCGGGCGGCACCGAGGCCCAGGACTGGGTCAGCATACTGCTGCGGATGTATCTGCGCTGGGCCGAAATCAACGGTTTCAAGACCGAGACCCTCGACCTTTTACCAGGTGACGAGGCCGGGGTCAAAAGCGTGACGGTCATGATCAAGGGCCTCCACGCCTACGGCTATCTTCGCTCCGAGATGGGGATCCACCGATTGGTCCGCATATCCCCTTTCGACGCCAGCGGCCGCCGTCACACCTCGTTCGCTTCGGTCTTCATCTTTCCGGAGCTCGACGACGATATCAAGGTCGATATAAACGAAAAGGATCTGCGGATCGATACTTACCGGGCCAGCGGCGCCGGCGGCCAGCACGTCAACAAGACCAGTTCGGCCATCCGCATCACCCATCTTCCCACCGGCATCGTCGTCCAGTGCCAGAACGAGCGATCCCAGCACCGCAACAAGGACACCGCCATGAAGATGCTCAAGACCCAGCTCTATAAAAGGGAAGAGGAGCTGCAGAAGGAAGAACAGCAGGAACTGCACGGCGACAAGCTGGAAATCGGCTGGGGCAGCCAGATCCGTTCCTACGTGATGCAGCCCTACCGGATGATCAAGGACCACCGCACCAACTTCGAAATGGGCAACGTCGACTCCGTCCTGGACGGCAACCTCGATCCCTTTATCCGCGCCTATCTCCTCTGGCAGGGACAGCCTTGACCGCAAATCCGACACCCCGGCAGCCGCCTCATTCCGAGATCCGGACGACGGGATTCCCCAATAAACACCGGCCATAAGCCATGGCTTCAGACCACACGCGCCAATCCGGGAACGCCTGCGCCAAGTGCGGAGCCTGCACGACAGTTTGTCCGGTTTACCTGGCTACCGGCCGGGAAAGCCTGACCGCACGGGGACGCTTGCATCTCCTGGACAAAATACCGGAAGACCGGCAGACCGGAGAGTACCGGGATATTTTTTCAAAATGCCTGCTCTGCAAGGCGTGCAGCCGGGCCTGCCCCCGGGAAATAGATCTGCCGGCCATGGTCGTTGAAAGCCGCCGCCGTTTTCCGGTGATGCCCGGAGAAGGCAGGCTGATGCGGACCCTGATCGGCAAATGCCTGCCGAACCACCGGATCCTGGCCGGGATCGGAAAACTCCTGAGGATATCGGAACCACTGCTTGCCAGATTGCCGCCCGACAGCGGCCTGCGCCTGAAACTTGGCCTGGCCGGCCCGCAAGAACATCGCAAACCTTCCGCCGGTGGGCTCGGCGCCGGCGCCATTACCACCGCCGGGAAAACCGAGGCCCCCACCGGGACTCTGCTTTTTACCGGCTGCTTTGCCGCTTACCTGGATAAATCGATAGCCGCCGCCTCGGTTGAACTCGTTAATCGAAAAGAAAACGGCGCGCCGCAAATTCCACCGGCCCAAAGCTGTTGCGGCCTGGCTTTTTACAGCAACGGACAACTGAAAGAGGCCCGCCGTCTGGCCCGGCTCAACATCAAGGTTTTCGAGGAAAGCAGTGCCCCGATCGTGGTTCTCTGCGGATCGTGCTTCAGCCACCTGGCCGCTTATCCCGAGCTGCTGGCCGACGACGACAGGTGGAGAGCCCGGGCCACAGCCTTCGCAGAACGTCTGCGGGAGTTCAGTACTTTCTTGATCAACGGAGAACCCCCGGCGGAGAGCGAGCCCAAAAGCCCGGCCGCTGCCTACCGGAAAAAGGCGGTCTATCACGACCCCTGCCATCTTCGCCACCGAGCCGAGCTGAAAAGAGCCCCCCGCCTGTTACTCGACAACCTGCCGACAGTGGAGTTAGTGGCAATGCCAAACTCCCCAAAGTGCTGCGGTTTTGGCGGACTTTTCAACCTGGCCCACCCGGATCTTTCAAAACGCATCGCCGAAAGCGCGATTGAAGATATTCTGGCCGCGGAGCCTGATCTGGTAATCACAACCTGTACCGGCTGCCTGATCCAGCTCCGGCATCATCTGGCTCTCGCCGACTCCGGGATTCGGGTTCTCCATCTTGCCGAGGTCCTTACCGGCTCAACTTCCTGAATTGACTAGTGTCTGTCTGGAAATGAGGATTTTTGCCCGGGAACGAGAAGCAAGGATGTCGGAAAAGCACCCTAAAGGGTATAAACTTCGCGTACTTGGGTGCGTGAGCACTTTCCGACTCTGCAGCGGCGAAGTTATCGGGCAAAAAGACCATTTATGGACAGGCACTGACTAAATCCTGAATCCGTGTCGACTATTGGCCGGCTTATCTCTTTGGAAATAAATCCTGAATCCGTTATCGGGCGCCCCACAGGGCGGCGGGTGAATCGAGACGAAAAAGTGAAAAAACGATTATCTGATGTAGTGAGTCACCTCCGGCAAAGCCGGAGGCATAAAAAGATTTGGGCCCGCTCAAAGCGGTATTATTAAATAATTTACCGACCACCATTCGGTGGTCAAGTTGTCTTAAATATCGTCAATTGCTCGATGCGTTGATCTTCTTTTTCCTGCTTTTGGATATAAGATCGAACAATTTCTTCGTCTGTTCCAACAGTTGACACAAAATATCCGCGGGCCCAAAAACTCATGCCCGTATAATTCTTCCGCTGTCCTAAGTAAGTCCGTGCTATGTGGATGGCACTTTTGCCTTTGATATAACCTATAATCTGTGCAACGGAGTATTTTGGTGGTATTGATATCAGCACATGGATATGACCCGGTTGCAAATGCCCTTCCAGAATCTGGCTCTCCTTCTGCCGTGCTAGTTCATGGAAAACATCTCCTAGATTTTTGCGGAGTTGACCATATAATATTTTCCGTCGGCACTTTGGTATCCAAACAACATGGTACTTGCATTCCCACTTCGTGTGGCTTAAACATTGAGTGTCGTTCATGAAGCCTCCTTTTTCGTGACTTTCAGCGGTCCACGATCAAAGAGGCTTCATTTTTATTCTGGAACTGTCAAACTGTTATTGTCCCCCGGCAAAGCCGGGGGTTTACCTTAAGGAAATTACAAACTAATAAAGCTGAATTCCCCACGAAGCCGTCACGGATTCAGGATAAATGATTTGACGACTTTCCGCGCCCGGGCTTGCAGGTTTGATATTTCGAATTTTACGGGCAATCGGGCTCCAGGGCACCCATGAATAGCACCCATCTATAATTTTAGGTATTGACGCCATTCCGGCCTATACTATACTAAGGCTGATTGACTTTAACTTATCCATCATCAAGCTAAGGGAGATTTTTTATGCGAATAAAAACTACCGTATTTTCCATTTTGCTCATCCTGGTCGCCGCCACCGCTCTACCGGGATTGGCGACGGCGGCTGTAGACTGGCAAACCCGAAATACCATAAAAACAGAAAAAACTCCCCTTGCCATCCAGGTTACCGCGGACGGCAACCGGACCTTTATTCTCATGGAGGGGGGCGCCCTGGCGATTTACGACAACAATGCCCAGCTGATCGACTCGATCAAGGTCGATCCCGCCATGAATACATTGTCAGCCGACGGCGCCGGCGACCGGGTCTTTCTGGGCAACACCAAAGACAACAGCGTCCATGAACTGTTGATCGAATACATCGCCCAATTCGACTATGAAGGCTCCCCTTACCTTGGCAAGAGCGGAGCCCCGGTGGTGCTGGCCGTATTCAGCGACTTCGAGTGACCTTACTGCGCGCGGCTTCGGCCGTTATTCGAGCAGTTGCTCGAAAGAAATCCCGACACCCTGAAGATCGTTTTCAAGAACTTCCCCCTGCGCAGCCACAACATGGCCCGGCCCGCCGCCGCGAGCGCCATGGCCGCCCACGAACAGGGCAGGTTCTGGGAGTTTCACGACAAGCTGTTCTCCTACATCACTTCGCCGAGCAGAACGAAGCTCGACCAGCAAGCGCTGAGCCAGATTCCTATCGAACTGGGCCTCGATATGCCCCGCTTTCTTAATAGCCTGAAAGACCCGGCGATCGATGCTAAAATAAACCAGGATATCCGGGAAGGTGTCGAAGGGGGGGTCACCGGCACCCCGAGTCTCTTCGTGAACGGCCGCAAGGTTAAAAGCCGCTCACCACAGGAAATTCAGCAGATGATCGACCAGGCGAAAAGCAACGGAGCGCAATGATCCGCTCCGGAAACGGCAGATAGTTCAGCCGGTTAAGCCGGGCGTTCCGGTGGAACGTCCGGCCTTCCTTTTTTTGTAACCGTTCACCGGGGCGGTCGCCAAAGTACCACAACCGCCGGACTGTAAACATTCAGCAGTGGTGCAGATTTGGACAAGCGGACCGGCGCCGCGTACCTCGTGTACGTAAAGCTGAGTTGAGCAGCTCGTCTGCTCGTACGAAACTTATGCCCTTTGTTTGGGTGTAAGCCGGGCCGATCGTCCAAAAATGTGGTGCTGCTGAACGGTTACCTTTTTGTGAGCGAACGAAGGAGAGATGTGGCCACGCGCAAACTTAGTTTTGAAGACAACGAAGCAGCCCGGCTTCTCTTCGGCGAACTGAACCGGAACCTGGCAATGATCGAAACCGCCATGGCGGTCAAAATAGAAGTTCGCGGCACGGAATTGGCAATCAGCGGCCCGCCCCATGATCTTGAACTGGTCGAAAGCGGCCTGAAACAACTCTATGAAATGATCCGGGAAGGTTTGCCCATTTATCAGCGGGACATTGCCTATGCCCTGAGGATTCTGAGCAGAAGCCCCGCCACAGATCTCAAGGAAATCTTCCAGGATCAGGTGTTTATCTCGGCCCATCAGGGGGCGATTTCCCCAAAAAGCATTAATCAGAAGGAATATATCGAGGCAATCCGCCAGAACGATATCGTTTTCGGAATCGGCCCGGCCGGAACCGGCAAAACCTATCTGGCCGTGGCCATGGCCGTGGCCGCCTTTACCGCCAGAGAGGTCAAAACCATCATTCTCGCCCGGCCCGCCGTAGAAGCCGGGGAGCGCCTCGGCTTCCTGCCCGGCGACATGGCCCAGAAGGTAAACCCTTATTTGCGCCCGCTCCACGATGCCTTGTACGACATGCTCGGGATCGAGAAGACCTCGAACCTCATCGAGCAGGGCGCCATCGAAATCGCCCCCCTTGCCTTCATGCGGGGCCGCACCCTCAACAGTGCCTTCGTCATCCTCGACGAGGCCCAGAACACCACCCGTGAACAGATGAAGATGTTTCTGACCAGACTGGGCTTCAACTCCAAGGCGGTTATTACCGGTGACATAACCCAGATCGATCTACCGACGGACAAAGGCTCGGGTCTAATCCATTCCATGAAGATCCTTAAAAAAATCAAGGGGATATCATTCGCGACTTTCAACGAAACGGATGTAGTGCGCCACCCCCTGGTCCAGGAGATAATCCTTGCCTACGGGAAGGAGTCGGACGCCCGAAAGACCACCGGGAAAAGATCATGATCCCCCAGACTATTTTTATCAAGAGGATCCGGCCATGCCGGTATTGATCAGATCGGAAGTCGGCGATGCCTTTCCGGTAAGTCTTGAATCCCTGGAGAGAACCGGCGACCGTCTGCTCGGGCAGTATGGTCTGGATAACGCCGAGCTCAGCATCCTGCTGACCGGCGACAAACACATGGCGGAGTTGAACCGGGCCTACCGCCGGAAAAGCGGAGCGACCAACGTGCTCTCCTTCCCCATGCCGGCGGGGGAAGAGCCCGGCGGCGCCACCATGCTCGGCGACATCGTTATTTCGGTCGACACGGCAAGACGCGAAGCCGGGCTGAAAAAGATTACCTGCCACCGAAGAATTGAACGGCTGCTGATCCATGGCTTCGTCCACCTGCTCGGTTACGATCATGAAAGATCACCGGAGGAGGCCGAAATCATGCTGGCCGAAGAAAATAAAATTATCGATAACCTCAAACGCCAGGAAAGGAGAAACGCCATGGTTAATCTGGCCATCAATGTCGATCACGTAGCCACCTTGCGCGAAGCCCGGGGCATAAACGAACCGGACCCGGTGACCGCCGCCAATATCTGCGAACTGGCCGGGGCCGGCGGCATCGTCGTCCATCTCCGGGAAGACCGCCGACATATTCAGGACCGCGATGTATGGCTGATGCGGCAGCTGGTCAAGACCAAGCTCAACCTGGAAATGGGGGCCAGCGATGAGATCATCACAATCGCCCTCGACCTGAAACCGGATATGATCACCCTGGTTCCCGAAAAGAGGGAGGAGTTGACCACCGAAGGCGGTCTGGACGTAGCCGGACAGCTGACCAGATTGAAGAAGGTAGTCGACCGGATGAAGGAGGCCGCCATCCCGGTTTCGATGTTCATCGACCCGGAATGGAAACAGATTGAAGCTTCAAAAAAAGCGGGCGCCACCTTTGTGGAGATCCATACCGGCCGCTACAGCGACGCGACCAGCGAGGCCGAAACGGACCATGAATTCGATCTTATCGTCACCGCCGCCGAAGAGGCCTACGAATCGGGGCTGAGGGTCAACGCCGGTCATGGTCTTAACTATCTCAACACCCGGAGGGTGGCCGCCCTTGAGACCATCGAGGAATTAAGCATCGGCCACGCCGTCATGGCCAGGGCGATCTTCGTGGGCCTGGACCAGGCGGTCCGGGAGATGCTGGACCTGATTCGCCTGGAAAGGCCGAACCGGAAAACCGGCCCCGCTACAGCTGCCTTTCCAGCGCCCT
>JAWOIQ010000158.1:0-23443 GCA_046484585.1 Desulfurivibrionaceae bacterium | reverse complement strand
CTCGCCGTAATGGGTCAGAACCTGGTGTTGAACATGAACGATCACGGCTACACGGTAGCGGTTTTCAACCGCACCACCGCGAAGGTCGATGCATTCCTGGCCGGACCGGCCAAGGACACCGGGATCATCGGCACCCATGCTGTCGAGGAACTGCTCGGCAGCCTGAAGAAGCCGCGCCGGGTGATGCTGATGGTCAAGGCCGGAGCGGCGGTCGATTCCTTTATCGAACAGCTCGTGCCGCACCTCGACTCCGGCGACATCATCATCGACGGCGGCAACTCACTCTATACCGATACCAACCGCCGGACCCGCGCCCTGGCCGAGAAAGGTATCCTCTTTGTCGGCGCCGGCATCTCCGGCGGCGAGGAGGGCGCCCGGACGGGGCCGTCCATCATGCCGGGCGGCAACCCCGAGGCCTGGCCGCTGGTTAAGGATATCTTTCAGGCGATTGCCGCAAAGGTCGATGGCCAACCCTGCTGTGACTGGATCGGGGAAGATGGGACCGGCCATTTCGTCAAGATGGTCCATAACGGCATCGAATACGGCGACATGCAGCTGATCTGCGAGGCCTATGACTTTCTCGGCCGGGGGCTCGGCCTGGACGCGGAGGCGGTGGGCCGTGTCTTCGCGGAATGGAACAGCGGGCGGCTCGATTCCTATCTCATGGGAATCTCCGCCGATATCCTGGGCCACAAAGACGCGGACGGCGCCCCCCTGGTCGACAAGATCCTCGACGCCGCCGGCCAGAAGGGTACCGGCAAATGGACCGTGATCAACGCCCTCGAGCTCGGGGTGCCGCTGACCCTGATCGGCGAGGCGGTGTTCGCCCGCAGCCTGTCGGCAATGAAGGAGGAACGGCTCAAGGCCGCACCATTTCTTGACGGCCCCGGCGGCGCTTTTGCCGGCGATCCAAAGGAGTTGGTGGGCGCGATGCGCGACGCGCTCTACGCGGCGAAGATCATCTCCTACGCCCAGGGTTACATGCTCATGCGCCAGGCGGCGGAAGAGTACGGCTGGCAAATAAACTACGGCGGCATCGCCCTGATGTGGCGCGGCGGCTGTATTATCCGCAGCGCTTTTCTCGACAATATCAAAGAGGCTTTCGCGAAGAACCCGCTCCTCGAAAATCTGCTCCTCGACGATTTTTTCCGCGATGCCATTCATGCCGCCCAGGCAGGTTGGCGCAAGGTGGCGGCCAAGGGCGTCGAACTCGGCATCCCCATGCCGGCCATTGCCTCCGGCCTTGCCTACTATGACGGCTATCGCAGCGGCCGCCTGCCCGCCAACCTGCTCCAGGCCCAGCGGGACTACTTCGGCGCCCACACTTACGAGCGGATCGACAAACCCCGGGGAGAAATCTTCCATACCGACTGGACCGGCCACGGCGGGAAGGTCTCGTCAAGTACCTATGGAGTGTGATGGCGTCGCAAAAAGTAGAAAAAAGCTGTCATTTCGAACGGATGTGAGAAATCTTATCCTTTACACCCACAGGGCATAAGTTTCGTTTGAGCAGACAAGCTGCTCAACTCAGCTTTAACCCATTGGAACTATAAAGATTTCTCCCGTTGGTCGAAATGACATTATGGCAATCCCGACTTTATGCGAGATTATCAAGTGTGATTGAACTCGCAAATAGTCGCCTCACCCTGAGCCAGTCAAAGGGTATTTGTAATGGAGGGAAGATTGATGAAATCAATTCTGACGGCGGACATTGGCGGCACCAACAGCCGTTTTGGCCATTTCCGGCTTGATCGGGACGGCACACTTGCCCTGGTCGACACGAAATGGCTGCCAACCACCGAGGCCGAATCCTTTGCCCGGCTGCTCGAACAGTTGCGCGCCGGTGATTTCAGCTTGGCGCCCGAAGAGGCCGATATTGCGGTCATCGCCGTGGCCGGACCGGTGGAGCATGGAACCTACTGCGCCCCGCCCTATATCTCCTGGGATATTGACCTGGCCAGGGCGGAAGAGCGGAAATCCTTACAACAGGCCTGTCTGATCAACGATTTCGTCGCCCAGGCCTATGCCTGCCGCTCACCCCTGGGCAGATCGGCCCGCCGGATCCTCACCGGGGAAATCGCAGCGGACGGGACCGTCGGCGTCCTTGGCGCCGGCACCGCGCTTGGCATGGCCAGCCTGTTCCAGCTCCCCGACAGCACGTTTCAGGCCCTGCCCTCCGAAGGAGGCCATGCCTATTTCCCCTTTGTTTCAGAACGGGAATTTGCTTTTCAGGAGTTCTTCCGGAAAAAAAGCGGCCGGCAGCACATCACCGGCAATCTGGTGGTTTCAGGCCGCGGTCTCCGTTACCTACACTGGTTTCTCTCCGGCGAGGAGCTGAAACCGCAAGAAATTACAGGATCTGCCGAATGGGAAAAATCCGAAACCCTGGCCTGGTTCGCCGGATTCTATGGCCGGGTCTGCCGGGATTATGCCCTGGAGATGCTGGCCCTCGGCGGCCTGTATATCGCCGGGGGAATTGCGGCCGGAAATCCCGATATTCTCACCCATGCGAATTTTAAAAGCGAATTCCTCGATTCCCCGACCATGGGGCATCTCCTGGCGAAAATCCCGGTTTTTCTTATCACCGATCAGGACAGCGGCCTCTGGGGTTCCGCTTTCCATGGTCAGCAACTCCTCAGGCAAGGGTATAGACATGCCGAAGTTTCCGGCCCTCTATAAAAATCAAACCGGTTCCGGCGTAAACCGGCATCCACGGCTGTAACCGTTCACCGGGGCGGTCGCCAAAGTATCCAAAACCGCCGGACTGTAACCGAACCAGGAGAGACACCATGGCTGACTATGATTATGACATCGGCATTATCGGCGGCGGGGCCGCCGGGCTCACCGTGGCCTCCGGTGCGGCCCAGCTTGGCGCCAAAACCCTGCTGATCGAGAAGGAAGGGGCCCTCGGCGGCGATTGCCTCCATTACGGCTGCGTGCCCAGCAAGACCCTGATCAAGACCGCCCATGTTTATCACTTGATGAAAAACGGACCGCAATTCGGACTCCCGGCCCTGACTCCGCCCCCGGTAGATTTCCGGCAGGTTTCCGAACGGATTCGATCGGTGATCGGGGCGATCCAGAAACACGACTCGGTGGAACGGTTCTGTAAGCTCGGGGCAAAGGTGGAATTCGGCAGTCCTGAATTTATTGACGAGCATGCCATCTCCCTTTCCGGCAAATCCATTTCCGCCCGCAGCTGGGTGATCGCCACCGGCTCCTCGGCGGCGGTGCCGCCGGTCGCAGGGCTCGATAAAACCCCCTATCTGACCAATCGCGAGATCTTCTCTCTCGACCGGCTGCCCGGTTCGCTGATCATCCTCGGCGCCGGGCCGATCGCCGTCGAAATGGCCCAGGCCTTCTGCCGGCTCGGCAGCAAAGTGACGGTGATCCAGCGCAGCGGCCAGATCCTGAGCAAGGAAGACCGGGACATGGCGGATATCGTCCAGCGGGAGCTTGAGCAGGAAGGTGTCGTCTTTGCAATGAACGCCTCGGTGGTCCGGGTCGGCGATCCGGGAGAGGCGCGGGAGGTGGCGATCAAAAATGCGGCCGGCGAAGTCGAAACCCTCAAGGCCGAGGCGCTGCTGGTGGCCCTGGGCCGCTCACCCAACGTGGCCGGGCTCGGCCTCGAAAAAATCGACATCCCTTTCGATCATCAAGGGATCAAGGTGGACAGCCGTCTCCGGACCAGCCACCACCATATCTATGCGGCGGGCGACGTCAACGGCGGCTACCAGTTCACCCACGTGGCCGGTTATGAGGGCGGAGTGGTGCTAAGCAACGCCGTATTTCATCTGCCGAAAAAAGTCAATTACACCCATGTGCCCTGGTGCACCTATACCCATCCGGAACTAGGCAGCATCGGCATGAACGAGAAAAGCGCCAGGCAGGCCGGGATCGAGTATTCGGTCTTCAGCGAAGAGTTCGAGGCCAACGACCGGGCTCTGGCCGAAGGGGAAAGCGTCGGCCGGATCAAACTGCTGCTGGACAGTCGGGAGAAACCTCTCGGCATCCAGATCCTCGGGCCCCAAGCCGGCAATCTGTTAAGCGAGTGGGTGGCGATCATGAACGGCGGGGTGGGCTTGTCCAAAATCGCCTCGGCCATCCATCTCTACCCGACCCTGGGCGAGATCAACAAGAAGGTAGTGAGTTCGGTTTTCGCGCCGAAGATTTTTTCCGGCACGATAAAAAAAGGCCTGAAGTTTTTCTTCAGCTTCAAGGGGCGGGCCTGCACCTGCGGTGAGGACGTTGCCTGCAAAGAAGATCTGAAATGACCGCGAATTATCCTTCCGACGCAAGAATCCCGGCCGGCCAAACCGCCATTGTCACCAGATCCAGCTCAGCTATCGACGCTGGAAAAGAAAAACCCCGATTCCTTTGCGGGAAGCGGGGTTTAAAGATTCAACCGGACTCTGCCGGATTACTGTTTGGTGGCGATGCAGGGACTTGAACCCCGGACACTACGGATATGAGCCGTATGCTCTAACCAGCTGAGCTACATCGCCTAAAGGGGAAGGGATACTATATGTAAAATTTTGCCGCGGTTGTCAATAAAAAAAGGGCCTTTGCGAGAAAGGCCCTTCCGGTAAAGCGAATAAAAACGGGCTTTTTACATCATGCCGCCCATGCCGCCCATACCGCCCATACCGCCCATGCCGCCCATCGAAGGCATGCCTCCGCCGGCGCCTTCCTTCTCCGGCTCATCGGCGACCATGCATTCGGTGGTCAACAACAGACCGGCGACACTGGCCGCGTTCTGCAGGGCAAAACGGGTAACCTTGGCGGGGTCGATGACTCCGGCCTTGATAAGGTCCTCGTATTCTTCCGTATAGGCATTAAAACCGTTAGCACCCTTGAGACCCTTGACGTGATCAACAATAACCGAGCCTTCCCGGCCGGCGTTGTTGGCGATCTGGCGGACCGGCTCTTCAAGAGCCCGCATGATGATATTTCTGCCAAGAGCAGCTTCGCCTTCCATTTTCAATTTCTCCAAGGCCGGCAGGCATCGCAGGTAAGCGACTCCGCCACCGGGAACGATCCCCTCTTCAACCGCGGCGCGGGTAGCGTTCAGGGCATCCTCTACCCTGGCCTTTTTCTCTTTCATTTCAACTTCGGTGGCGGCGCCGACATTGATTACCGCAACCCCGCCGATCAACTTGGCCAAACGCTCCTGAAGTTTTTCGCGGTCATAATCGGAGGTGGAATCCTCGGCCTGGGTCCTGATCTGCTTAACCCTGGAGGCCAGCTTGTCCTTGGCGCCCGCGCCGTCAATGATCGTGGTGTTGTCTTTATCAACTACAATCCGCTTGGCATTACCGAGATCGTCAATGGTGATATTCTCGAGCTTGATGCCGAGATCCTCGGTGATCACCTGGCCGCCGGTCAGAACGGCGATATCCTCCAGCATTGCCTTGCGGCGATCGCCGAAGCCCGGCGCCTTAACGGCTGCGACATTCAGGGTGCCGCGCAGTTTATTGACCACCAGGGTGGCCAGGGCCTCGCCGTCGACATCTTCGGCGATGATGAAAAGCGGTCGACCCATCTTGGCGATCTGCTCAAGGATCGGCAGCATATCCTTCATGTTGCTGATCTTTTTCTCGTTGATCAGGATGTAGGGATCTTCCAGATTCACCTCCATCTTGTCAGCATCGGTAACAAAATAGGGCGAAAGGTAACCGCGATCGAACTGCATGCCCTCGACGACGTCAAGGGTGGTTTCCATGCTCTTGGCTTCCTCGACGGTGATTACGCCTTCCTTGCCGACCTTGTCCATGGCCTCGGCAATGATATTGCCGATAGTTTCGTCATTATTGGCGGAGATGGTGCCGACCTGGGCGATCTCTTTCTGCTCCTTGGTAGGCTTGGCAACTTTGGCAAGCTCCGCGACAACGGCCGCAACGCTCTGCTCGATGCCGCGCTTGATCTCCATCGGGTTGTTGCCGGCGGCAACAAGCTTTGAGCCTTCGGTGAAGATGGCCTGGGCCAGGACAGTTGCGGTGGTGGTGCCGTCGCCGGCCACGTCGCTGGTCTTGGAAGCGACTTCCTTGACCATCTGGGCGCCCATATTCTCGAATCTATCGGTGAGCTCGATCTCCTTGGCAACCGTGACCCCGTCCTTGGTGATGGTTGGCGCCCCGAAGGACCTCTCGATCAGGACATTGCGACCCTTGGGACCAAGAGTAACCTTAACCGCATCCGCCAGAGTATTTACGCCTTTCAGGATGGCTTCCCGTGCTTTAACGCCATATTTAATTTGTTTACCAGCCATGACTGTTCTTCTCCTTAGTTTATGAATTTCTTTGATATAATTTCTAAAACCGGTCGGGCAGGAATTACCCTTTCCCAGACAGACGGATTATTCGATAACTCCGAGGATATCGTCCTCGCGCATGATCAGGTAATCTTCCCCGTCGAGCTTGACCTCGGTACCGCCATATTTGCTGAAGAGAACCTTGTCGCCGACCTTCAAATCAATGGCCACCCTCTCGCCTTTATCGTTCAACTTGCCGGAACCAGTGGCGACAATCTCGCCTTCGATCGGTTTTTCCTTGGCGCTATCCGGAATAATAATCCCGCCTTTGGTAACTTCTTCCCCTTCAAGCCTTTTAACCAGCACCCGGTCATTGAGTGGACGAATCTTCATTTTAAACCCTCCTAGTGTTTGTCTTTGATTAATTTCAGATTTTAATTTTGATATTTATCCTGCCAACCTAACAGAATCATATTCTCCATCATTTATGCCTGTTAAGTCCATTCAAAAAACAATTCCCGTAAAAAATCCGCTAACGGCATCTAATACAGGAATTACAGGCACCCGCCTTATACGGGATGAGCGAGACTATAGTGACGATATTCCAAAAATCAAGCGGGCCGAAAAAAAATTTCTTCAGCTTGGTCAAAGAGACCGGATGGGCGTTCCGGCGAATATCGGTCGACTGGCACTCCTTGAAAAACCGGCGCGGGTCTCGCCGTGGGAGCGGCGTGGCTTCACCCATAAACTGTAAATCTGGTTTTTCCAAAAGCTGCCGGTCATACACCCCGTGCGGAGTGAAATGGTCGGATACGAGACAGGCACTCCCAGGCGAGGCGAGCTCGCCGCTTTGGGCACTCCAGCACAAAAAAGAAGCTCGCAAAAACTGATTTTATTGATGTCATTGGGAGGAGCGAAGCGGCGAAGCAATCCAGCTTATTCAACTAATCGCGTATTTCTGAATTTTGCAGTTGTCGCGCCGCCATTCGGGAAAGGCTGTTGGGTAAAACCAGGCCAGCCCTGCAAAGCCGGGCGGGCAAGGCAGGGCCTGGGGATCAAGGGCGATATGATCCGGCATCAATTTATTTTCACGACTTACTCGATGGGGACCCGCCAGCCGGCATCGTCCTGCCGCTCGCCGTACTGGATTCCCTGAAGTTCATCGAAGAGACGCTGGGCCAGAGGACCGGTCATCTCGCCGTTGACCGGATACTCCCGGTCCTTGTAATTAAGGGCTCCCACCGGGGAGATTACCGCCGCGGTGCCGCTGGCGAAGACCTCCTGGAGAGAGCCGTCCTCCAGCGCGGCGATAACCTCGTCGATGGCAATGGACCGCTCGATAACCTTGATGCCCCAAGCCCGGGCCAGCTTGATCACCGAATCGCGGGTTATGCCGGGCAGGATACTGCCGGACAGGGCCGGAGTAATAAGTTCGCCATTGATCAGGAAAAAGATATTCGAGGTGCCGATCTCCTCGACATAGCGCCGCTCGATCGCGTCCAGCCACAGGACCTGGGTATAGCCTTTGCCCTGAGCCTCCAGAGCCGCCATGATGCTGGCCGCGTAGTTGCCGGCAGTCTTGACATTGCCGACCCCGCCCTTGACGGCCCGGACGTAATTATCGGTGACGTAGATCTTGACCGGATTGAATCCTTCGGGATAATAGGCGCCGACCGGACTGAGGATGACGAAAAACAGATACTCCCGGGCGGGCCGCACGCCCAGAGCGGCTTCGGTGGCAATCATCGTGGGACGGATATAGAGGGAGGCGCCGTCGATGCCGGGAACCCAGTCGCGCTCCAGGACGACAAGCTGTTTCATCGCGGCGAGGACTTCGTCGGCCGGAATGGGGGGCATACACATACGGGCCGCCGAGTCATTCATCCGGTGCAGATTGTCGGTCGGCCGGAAAAGGTAGATGCGGCCATCCTTGCCGCGAAAAGCCTTAAGCCCTTCGAAAATCGCCTGGCCGTAGTGGAGAGCCATCGCGGCCGGGTCAAGGGAGAAATCGCCGTATTTTTTGATCACCGGTTCAGCCCAGCCCGTCTCGGCCCGGTAGGACATTACCAGCATGTAATCGGTGAAATGTACCCCGAAGCCTAAATTTTCCCCGGCCGGCTTGGCCTTCAGTTCGCCTGCCGCTATCTTTTCGATTCTGACACTCATGATACTCTCCTGTAGATAGGCACTCCGTGGCTGCCTCACCCGGTAATCGTTGCTCCTGTAACCTAAGCGATTACAGGATATCGAATCTGCTGTGTTATCGGTCTGCTCATGTACATTAGTACAGATCGCAGGCCGATGCCTTGCATCTCCATCAACCTGTAATCGCTTACCGGCTGGGAGATTGGTCAATCCTGGGCGGCTTATCCCTGATCGGTTACCCTGTAACAACTGTCCGCTGACAGCTTGAAACCACTCTGTTTAAAACTTGGAGCCACGCCCACAAGGGCTTGCAGGGTTCCGAAGATAACGGACCTCGGCCTGTGATGAAAAATGATGACATAATAGCTAATTAATGGTTCATATGGAACAACAAATTAGCTATAATCTTTATAATTTCCTCCACTGCAAGTTTGACAAACCCGCAAAAAGTCAGGGATGGCTAAGCAAAAAGTTCGAGGCTGCATGACATCTCCAAAGCCATCAAGGATGGTCCTCCAGTATTTCCTGTTGCTCTTTTTGCTTTCAACCCTGATGGTTGGCCGCCTGATGTGGCCTTTTCTGTCAATCCTGGTCATTTCCTTTCTCCTCGCCGGCCTGTTCCAGCCGATTTACAGTTCCCTGACCAAGCGAATCTCCGAAAGAATTGCCTCGCTTCTGACCTGCGCACTGATCATCCTGCTGGTCTTCATCCCGCTAATGTTCTTTGTCGCCGCCCTTTCCTCGGAGGCTCTTGACCTCTACCATCTAAGCAAAGGCACCGATGTAAATCTCAAAATCAAACAGCTGCTCTTTGAAAGCTCCCTGATGATAAGAATCCAACAGCTTCTGGAACATGATTACGGCATTATTCTCGAACCGGAAAAGCTCGCGTCGACTCTCACCGAGTTTTCCGGTAAATCCGGGCTCTTTCTATTCAACCAGGCCAGGACCTGGGCCGCCAATATCATCTTGATCATCTTCGACTTCACCCTGATGATCATCACCATCTACTTCCTGTTGATCGACAACGACAGGTTGATCAACTTCCTGCTCAAGATTTCTCCGATGCCCGATGATCAGGAAAAACAGATTATCCAGAAGTTCAAGGAGATCTCGGACGCCGTCCTGATCAATAACGCCATATGCGGGGTTATCCAGGGTGTGCTGGGCGGATTAGCTTTCGCCCTGTTCGGCCTGGGTTCGCCGATTCTCTGGGGCGGCATAATGCTGATCCTCGCCTTTTTACCGATTTTCGGCATCGGCCTGGTGCTAGTCCCCGCCGGGCTGATCTTAATGCTGCAAGGCAATATAGGACAGGGTTTCATCATGCTGATCTTCTACGCGACTCTCTCCTTTTCGGTGGAATACGGACTCAAGCCGAAACTGGTCGGCAAAAAGGTCAAGATGCACACCCTGCTGGTATTTCTGGCCATCCTCGGAGGACTGCAACTTTTCGGTTTTCTGGGTATCATCTACGGCCCGCTGATCATAACCATCTTCCTGACCATGTCGGATATTTACATCTCCAATTATAATAGATATGTAACCAGCGACGGAGAGCCGGCAGCAGACGAAGTTGAGATTGTCAAGCAATGACACTAATGGATAACAGGGGTGGGATTTGACAGAGGGGAAATGGTCGGGGCGAGAGGATTCGAACCTCCGACCTCCTGCTCCCAAGGCAGGCGCGCTAACCAGGCTGCGCTACGCCCCGAATAGGGTATAAAACAAAGGGAAGCCAAGTAGATACACCCAGTCGCCTCTTCCGTCAAGCAAAAACGCATGCCCGGCGAGAGGGGCAAAATAACCGTTCTGTAAAATCTTGACGCTCCCTGGAAAAGATGATATAAAGCCAATCTTAATTGTCTGATCCCCTGTAGCTCAGCCGGTAGAGCAGGTGGCTGTTAACCACCTTGTCGGCGGTTCGAATCCGTCCGGGGGAGCCAAAAAACTGAAGGCCTGATTCTAATGAATCGGGCCTTTTTTTATTGGTCCCGATAGATTTAATCAGTTTGCGAAAACTGATTGACGCATTTGCGAAGAGCAGAGCGACGAAGCAACCCATTATTTTCAACTACATTCCGGCTTCCCACCGGAATGAGTGTCCGGAATCACTGAAATACGCATTCCAGATTGCTTCGCTTAACTCGCAATGACTTGTTTTTTGACTTTTTGCACTCCCATCAAAAGTTGTAGGTCTCGCAAAAAGCCGAAAAAAGCTGTCATTTCGAACGCATGTGAGAAATCTTGTTCTTTAACTCATTGGAACTATTAAAGCCGAGTTGAGCAGCTTGTCTGCTTGTACGAGACTTGTGCCCTTGCGGTATAAGATTTCTCCCGTTGGTCGAAATGACATTATGGTAACCTCGACTTTTTGCACTCCCATCAGACGCAAATGGTGGCGGTCGCGAAACAGGAGGGGGATTTCGCTCGTTCTCACCGGGACGACGCCACAGGTTTTTCGTTCAATCACAAAAAAAGCCCCTGCCGATCGGCAGGGGCTTTTTTTGTGGGTCATTCAAATGCATCCCGAATTCGCGAATCCTCAAGATCCGCTTTCAGGTGCAAGTCAAACTCGTTGACTATTCCACGGTGATCTCGGCATCCTCGACAATAACCTCGTACTTGTAACCGGAACCGAAGTCCTTGTCAGCGGCGACCGTGCCGTTAACCAGAACGGTATCGCTGACAGTGGCATTGGCCATGGTGGTTACAACAAGATCGTTGGTGCCGTCGGCGCCGGAACCGTCCTTAAGATGCAGCCAGTTTTTACCCATGATCCCGGACATGAACTTGGTCACCTTGCCGCGCACCTTGACCGGCTCGCCGTCCAGAGTGGTTTTGCCGGTGTAAATCTCTTCCACGGTCTTGCCGCCTTCGGCTTTGGCCAGATCGCTGAAATCCAGGTCAGCCTCGGAAGAAGCAGCCGCGGCGGCGGTTTTACCGGAGGAAGTCTGCTCACCGGCGCCGGCAAAGGCTTGTTCCTCGCCACCAACTACAATCGAGGAGGCAAACAGAATGGTATCGAAGGTACGGCCGAGGGTCTTACTTTCGAAATTATTGATCGGCGCTCCTTCCGGAACGTAAACCTCTTCCCCTACTTCGAGCTGGGTCTTGGGACCTGCGATCCAGATCGTCTCGCTGCCGGTGTCGACGGCGGCATAAGTATAGCCGGAGGCGTCCATGGTTTCCGTGACCTTACCGGAAATCCCCGGCGCCGGGCTGACAACCTCGGGCGCTTCACCAGCGGTCTGACTCTCCGGGCCATTATTATTACAGCCGGCAACTCCCAAAGCCAGGACCAAAGACATGCCAACAAACAAATAACTTTTTTTCACAATTAACCTCCTCATAAAATATATCCACCCGTCAACCAGTCAAGGTGGCAATAGAATTTTCCCGACCAAGTCAAGAATGCGGAATTTAACACAATCCTGCCATTACCGCTACCAACTCGTAATATAAACATTGTGTCAAATTATGCAAAGCCGCATTTTACTTAACGGCTTTTTTACAAGCACAACCCGGCGTAATTCCGGGCTGTTGATTAACTATCTATCATGTTCGATATCGAATTGGTCCAAATCGCAAGATTATTGCAATCATACATTCTTATGCCCGGTTATTGTTGGGTTGCACATGTTCAAGCGAACCTGTGAGCTACGAAACTATCCGACTCCCTGCGCCACATTTGCCTTTCTCCCTCTTAGTTGTCCGGCATACTCCCTTGCAACCATGCGTTTTTATGTCCTGTTAGTGTTGGGTTACACTACGCGGATAGTTAAAAGTTAATTGAATTAAAATGTTTGCCTGGTAGGCTGAACCCCGACGTTAGTCGCTGGTATTACACCATTATTGGTTTGCGCACCATGGTAATGGCAAATCGCACAATCAATACTGCTAACAGGGGCGCTGGCCTCAAGATGGCAACCGGTAGCCGGGTTGTTACAGCCAGCATTATAAGGAGCTTGCCTGTAATCATATGGTTCGTCGACACCATTAGGAGGGGGGCCAGCAGGATTAGTATTATCATGATGAACATCATCCCAATCTACGCCTGTACCAGGAGCTACAGGCTGCGGATTATGACATTGGCGGCAAAGCTGGCCGAACTGTAATCCGCTATTGATGGGCGTGAAATACGTGGGAGTCGTGGTTTCCCCGCCGTTTACCTTGCCCCGCAGCAGGTAGATATTGTCGGAACCATGTGGTTCGTGGCAGTCCAGGCAGGAAAGGACATAGCCCAGGGAGAGGCCGCCAGAGACATATGGACCGTTCATCTGGATATCGGTATCGGCGACCACCTGACCGTGCTTTTCAAAAAGCGGCCAATCAATAAATTTTAGCTGCCTGCCCAAATCGGTACTGTTAATAACATTGGCGGCATCATGGCAGGTCGTGCAGAAAGCAACGTAATTAACGCTGTTGGCGCCGTTTTGCTGAAGGGAATTGCCGTCCGGCTCAAATGCGGTTCCCACGGTACGATATGGATCTATATAACTAGGATAATTTGACATTCTCTCTACCGTGCTGGGATTGTCCCCCCAAAGATTTACCGGCGAAGAGTTGATCTGGGTGACCACCCCGGGCCTGGCTGCCCCTGACTTCGGATTGTCTTGATTAAAGGCATAATTGGCCGGATCGCCCTGAACCAGATGGGGGTCATGGCAGACCCCGCAGGCATTGGAGTTGGCGGTGTATTTCCAGCCCACCATGCCGTCGGCAAAGGTGACAATATCGGCAAGGTTATGGGAAGAGGCCCGGGAAGGGTCAAAGGCGTCTTTGACATTGTCCAAGAACTCGGTGGTCCAGCCGCCGGCCCGGAAACTGTAGCTGCGGTTGATCACATGGCCGCTGCCGGTGCCATGGCAGTTAAAGCAGAAATTTCTTGCCTGGTCGGTATTATTCTGATCAAAGATCAGGTAACCCTGCTCGGTGCCGGCACTGGCGTGCTGTTCGTGGCAATGGGTACAATTTCCCCTGGCGAAGCCGGCGGCGGCGCTCTCCACCCGTGACACCCCATAGGTGCTGTTGCCGTGGGCGGAGTCCAGATAAGGACCGGCCTGGACAAGCCCGGGGTAAAAAGAGGCTGAGCCGAATGCCGCAATCAGGAGAAAGGTCCTAAAGTCGCTGTATCGCATAATAGACACCACAAGGTTAAAGAACAAGATTCCTCACATGCGTTCGAAATGACAGCTTTTTTTCGACTTTTTGCAACGCCATCATTATTGTTGGCAAGTTCGCAAAAAGTCAAAAATGAAATGGCTAAGCAAAAATCGTCAGATCCAAGGCGCGAAATTTCGAGGAATGAAGCGTACTTCAGTACGCTGCAATGACGAGACAATTTGCAGCAACGCAGGAGCTGGCGACTTTATGCGACGCCATCATTACTGCCCCACCACAATGCCCAATGGTCTGGAGCCGATCTCGATCTCGTCGATAATCAGGTTGGAGGTCACATCCAGAATGCTCAGACTGCCGCCGCAATCCTCCCTGACGTTTTTACCGATGTAAATAAGTTGCTCCTTGACGGAAGAGGCCATCTCGTAAATCTCGTTGCCCAGGGGGATTTCCTTGATCACTCTTAAATTGGTGGTCCTCAGCAGCGAGAGGGTTCCGCCCCTGGCATTGGCTGCGTAAATATTATGATCCTGGTCGATCAGGCGGCGAGGTCCGTGGCCGACGAACAACGACTTCAGCTTGGCCCGCTGCCTGGTATCGTAAATGGTCACCATGTCCGCCTGTTCCTCGGCGATATAAAGGTAATCGTCCTTGGCCAGAAGGCCCGCCGGTTTGCCGCTGATCGCGATCTCACTATTGATTTCAAGGGTATCGTCGTCGAGCAGGTAGACCCGGCTGTCCCGAGCGGAGGAGACCGCGACACTCCCGAAGGCGGGGAGATGTTCAATATAGCTCGTCTGCTGACCGGTTTCCTTCCTGGCCATCATATTGCCGGCCCGCAAATCGACCTTGGAGACGGCGCCCTGTTCATCGATTATGAAGGCGTGCCTGAAATCATCGTCGATATTCATGAACACCGGCTGGAAGGTCATCGGCAGTTTTATCACATCGGTAATAACATTGGTTACCAGATCGACTACCTTTATATCCGCATCCTCCCGGCAGAGCACATAAAGCCTTTGCCGGGCATTGTCGATGGCTATATAGGTGGGTCGGCCGGGCACATAAAAGGATCGGTCGACCCATCTCTTGTCCGCCCTGACCGAATAGATCGTGTTTATATCGGGGCAGGCGACGTATACCCGGTTTGCCGTGATCGGCGAGACCTGGACGGGCCTCAAGTCCATAACCAGGGGTTTCAGGGAGGTTGCCCCCTCAAGAGAGGCCTCGACATCCCAGCTTAAAAAGAAGGACTCGCTGCTTTGCTTGTCGAGATGAAAGGGCTCGCCGAAAGGGATTTCCACCTGCAATTCGGCAAGCTGTAAATCGGTCCGCTTACCCGCCCGCGTAATCGTGGCGTCGGTAGCGAGGGTCACCCTGATCTTCTCGTAAAGGCCCGGCTCAAGGGTGGTCTGGCCGAGGGCTACCTGGCCCGCCCCGATTTTTCCGGTATCGATTTTCTTGGTGCCGAGAGTGATCGGCTGCCAGATCCCCTGGCTGGAGATTTCGATCGCGTTGATTTCCAGATTAAGATGGGGTCCGTCGGGCCGCCTGAGATTGAGGAAAAAGGAGATAAGGCTGATATTTTCAGCCCCGGAGGGCACCACGCAGACCAGGTTCGGATCGGAAACCTGTTTGGCGGACAGGCAGCCATGAACAGAGAGGCCCAGGAACAGTAAACCGAGAAGAGCCGCCAGGGCGCGGGGCCTGATCCTGCGCAATGATAGATGGTTTGCCATTACTCCTCACCCTCAAACCTTTATCCTCGAACCTTTGTCTTAAACCTCTCACCGATCAAACCGAAAAAACAAGATTTCTCACATGCGTTCGAAATGACAGCTTTTTCCGACTTTTAGCGACGCCCATCAATCCTTGGTGGTGTGACAGTCTCCGCAACCGTTATAGCCAGCCCCTGGCCAGGCCTGATAATTCCAACGGAGGCTGTAATCGTATGGACTGCCGTGGGCGCGATGACACGATATGCAGGTAATAATGCCCTGACCGAAGGTGTCGCTGAGATCAAGGGTCGTTCGGGGCGTAGGAGTAAAGGTTTCGGAACCCAAGGGGGTTTGAACCTGGAATGCGGCGGTGATGCCGCCCCCGCCGTATAGATATTCTGTCCTCCCGCCAATATCGATATCGACGGGATGCCTTATCCAGGGAGAAGAAAAACTAGCCCCGGCCGTACCGGTTCCACCGCCGTCATCATTATGGAAATTGCCGTGACATCGAGCGCAAAAGGAACTGATCAAGGTGGGGGACCATGCACTGTCAAATATACGGCGCGCCCCCTTATACTGATTCCGATCTCCCGCGGCGAGAGTATACTCCCAGTCCGGATCCTCGCGGCCATCAACGCCATTCAGCATTCGGTAGCTTGCCGCCACCGAACTCCCGTCAATAGCCGCGTTGGAGTGGTGACTTCCCCGGATCGACTCGGCCTGGGAAACAACCGCGGTGTCGCCATGGCAACCGTTTTCCCCGGCGCAGCGAAGGGTAGGAAACGCTGTCGACCCACCGGGGGGGGTTCTGCTGGTCTGGGCGGCTACTATACCTTCCACATTGTGGCCCTTCAAATCAGCACCCCCGGCAACCCAGTAGAAATTACCGCCCGCCAAGGTGGGCTGGGTAACATCGCTCATTTCATTGTAACCGGGGTTCGCTATGTGCCAGACAAATGGCTTGATTGTGCCGCCTTCATCGAAGCCGACGCTACTTGTGGTATGACAGCCGACACAGCTGTCATTCATCAGGGCGTCCTGCCTTTCGGTGTTGCCACGTTCGCCGATGATCGGCTGACCATTCTGGCTCATATGCATGGTGTG
Source organism: Desulfurivibrionaceae bacterium (assembly GCA_046484585.1). Lineage (GTDB taxonomy): Bacteria > Desulfobacterota > Desulfobulbia > Desulfobulbales > JAGXFP01 > JAGXFP01. The sequence goes on along the minus strand of JAWOIQ010000158.1, from coordinate 7,102 downwards.
GCAATTGGCGCAGGGTTTCTGCATGGCGGCGGTCCGCGCCAACGCCTTCCCGGAAAAAGAAAGGCCCAGCAATATAAAAACCGTAATCAGCCAAACCGTTTGGCGCTGCACCATGCTTCCCCCTCTAGCGGCTGAAAACGCCGACCCGGCCGTTTCCGGCATCTACCACGCAGAGACGGCCCAATGGATCAAAAACGATATCCTCGGGAAGATAGAGGCTGTTTTTGTCGTGGCCTTTCTCGAAAAAATTATACTTGAACTCGCCGGCGCCGTCAAAGACCGCGACCGAGCCCTGATGTTTGTCGAGTATGTAGATAAAGCCGGAGGGGCCGACTTCCAGGGCAACCGGAAAGGAAAAATCATATCCGGCCAGGGATATCTCCCGGCCGCTGCCGCCGTCGGCATTGAAGGTATGCACTCGCGCCATCCTTGCGTCCAAAGCCCGGATCTCGTTATCCTTGACGACAAAATCGACAAAACCGCCCCCTGTTGCCGGGCTTTCAAAAACATGCAAGACCTTAAGATCATGGTCATAGGAGATAATATTACCGCTCAACTTATCGAGTACGTAAACCCTGTCTTCACCGAGTATCAAGCGCTCGGGATAAACGAGCCTCCCCTCGGCGCGCAACTCCTGGGGGACTACTTTTTGGGCCTGCAGATCAATCCGGGTCAGACTGTTCCGGCCCTTCTCGATAACCCAGAGCTCGCCGGATGTTCCCTGCCTGGCCATGTCGAAGGGTTGCGACAAGGCGCCTTCGGGGCTGAAGGAATTCAGATATTCACCGTCGAATTGATATGAATGGAGGCTGTTGCCGCCCGCCTCCACCACATAAAAGCGCTCATTCTCGGCCGAGATATACAGCGAGGTAATCATCTGAAAAGGGGTGTTCTTATCGGAGCTGGCCAGGTCGAACTGCCAGGTCCAGCCGCCCGCGGCCCATGCTGCGCCAATAGAGAAAACCAAGACAGAGAGGACGGCCAGGAAAGAAGAGAAAAGCAGCACCCTCTTTCGCCTTTCCGCCGGCAGGTTGTTCATAGCGATATTTTTCATAATCAGCTTTCCCGGTATCTAATAATTTTTATGGCACTCTACACACAGTTCCATGGAACCGCTAAGTTTCAGATTCGCCTCAAAAATGGTGCCGTGGGGATAATGACAGGTCACGCAGGTCATGATCTGCCCGTTCCGTTTATCGATCACGCCGGAACCGACCGGATGGGTGAAGGTCCCCTGGGTTTCATGACAACTGCTGCAGGTGGCATTACCGTCATCCTTGAGCAACACCGGATTGTTTGAGCCATGGGGCGCGTGGCAATTACTGCATACATCCGCGTCCGGATGTTTGTAGGGCTTATCGATATAGACATCCCAGGTGTCGCTGTGGCACTTTCGACAAACCTGGCTCTGCCGGTTGCGCAGCATATTGTCGAAGTCGGAGGCATGGGGGCTGTGACAATTAGTGCAGCCATTCGCCCCCTTGCTGGTCAGATGACCATGGATGGAGCTGAGTTTCCCGCCTATCTGATCATGACACTCAAGACATTTTTCCACCCCGGCTGTCCGGCCATTGGTGTGGCAGGTGCCGCAATCATCCTGATAAGGAGCATGGAGAACTTTTCGCGCCAGATTAGCACTGTCGCTGCCATGGGGATTATGACAGGTCAGACATCCCTCCTCCTTGACTTTATAGGAGAATTTTTTATGGGCCGCCTCGATCTCCGAGCGATGGCAGGAAACACATAAACGGTCAGGTTCATCGACAAGCAGCTGAATCCGGCCGGCCACATGCGGGTCGTGACATACCTGGCAATCTCCGGACGCAAAGGGCTGATGACGGTTCTTGTATTGAGTTGCCAGCTCTTCATGGCAATCAAAACAGACCGATCCAGTCTCCGATTCCCTGATCAGTCCTTTCTTTTTAGAGCTGTGCGGGTCGTGACAGGCCAGGCAGTCTCCGCCGGCAAAAGGATTATGGGTTACCTTGGCGGTTTTCAGGGTTTCCTTTAACTCTTGATGACAGCCGTAACACAGGGCGGTTTTTTCATCGGCCAACAACCCTTTGTGCTTCGAGACATGAGGGTTGTGACACTCCCGGCATTGTTCCCGAGTAGCCGGTTCATGTACGAATTTTTTGGTAAACCCTTGCCGGGAGTGACACTGAAAGCAGCTTCCCGCCGCGAGCACTTCCGTGTGATAGCCGAACAACAGACAGGCCGCTAAAACCGCAAATTTAATAATTTTCATTTATTCCCCCCCGAATCATGACATGGGGTGCAGCGCCCCTCTTTAAAAGGCTGATGGGTCTCGGGATGCAGCAAGGCTTCGTTATCCCCCCCGTGGGGGTTGTGGCAGTCAAGGCATCCCTCCCGGGATTTCATAAAGCGATGGGCTTTTTCGGGATCATCGGTGTCAATCTCGTGACATTCGGCGCAAATTCCGGCGCCATCCTCGACAAGCACATTTTTGTACATGGAACTGTGCGGGTCATGACAGGTCAGGCAATCTTCCTGGGCCGGCGGATGAACCACCCCTTTCTGCAAATCGTCGGCCACCCGGATGTGACACTTCAAACAGAGATCGGGAGATTCAGACAACAGGTTGGCCTTGTTGGAGGTCAGGCCATGGGCGCTATGACAGGCGGAACAGTTTAGCTCCACCAGGGCGCCGTGCCGGTACTGATCGGTTTCAATTTTTTGCTTAATGGTATCATGACAACCGAGGCATAAATCTCCGGTTTGCCGGGTCAGGTTCGGACTAAAGTCACTGGAATGGGAAACATGGCACTCCACGCACTCTCCAGCCCGGAAGGGGAGGTGGGCCTCCTCATTAGCGATTTGATCCGCCATCTCCTCATGGCAGGAAAAACAAAGGGCTCCGTTTTCCTGTTTATGTCGCAGCAGGGAGGTGATCTTGCCCTGGTGGGGCTGATGGCAGCCCGAGCAGTCCCCTTTGCCGAAAGGGTTGTGCAGGCTGTACACCCCTTTTTCCTGCAGGACCTTATCATGACAGGAAAAGCACAACTTTTCCTCTTTATCTTTCATGAGATTTTTGGCCTGGGACTTATGGGGATCATGGCAGACCAGGCAGTCACCCTCCGCGGCGGGCGCATGGACCAGCCGATCGACTCCGCCCCCGAAATCAACGGATTCATGACAATCGAAACATAGAGATTCTTCCGCCTTAATCAACATTGAACTCTCGGTGGCGTCATGACCTTTATGGCAGGCCAGGCAATCGCCTTTCAATACCGGCGCGTGAATTTTCGAGGCGCCGCCTTTATCCGGCGAACCCTGCTCGTGACAAGATCCGCACAATTCGGAGGGCGCCTGGTTAAGCATGCCCTGGTGGTCGCTGGCATGGGGTGCGTGACAATCAACGCAGGAATTTTCGGCATAAGGAGGATGAATCTTGGCGGCCGCCTCATTTTCCTCGTGACAGGTCAGGCATAAGGCCTTGGTGTCAAGGGAATTCAAGACCAGATTCCCTGTTTTTTCATCAATCCCATGACACTCGAAACACAACCCCTCCTTGACCGGTTCATGGACGTTCTTTTTCAATAAACCCTTCTCCTTGGAACCATGGGGGTCATGGCACCGGATACAGGCGCTGCTCACCGAAATATTACTGTGGGCCTGCAGAACAATTCCTTCATTTACCTCGTGGCATTCCAGGCAGAGGGCTTCAGGGTCCCGGGCGAGCAAAGCCGGATATCCGGAGGCGTGGGGCTGGTGGCAGGTAAAGCAGTTTTCCGCGACCGGAGGGTGGATATTCTCCCGGACGAATCTATCCTTGTCATGACAAGAATAGCAAAGCTCCTTTTCTTGCATGATCAATAGTTTTTCATGAGGGCTGTTATGAACCTCGTGACAGCTGCCGCACTCTCCGCCGACAAAAGGAGCATGCCGGTAATTACTCTTCTGGAGACTCTCTGTCTCTGTATGGCATTCGAAACATTGTCCGGGAACTTCCTTGCGAAGAAAAAGTCCGCCTATCAAGCCATGGGGACGGTGGCATTTCTTACATTCCCTCTGCTTTACCGGCTGATGAACCACTCCCGCGAAAAATTTATCGGCAAGCTCGGCATGACAATCAAGACATTCCTTTTTACCGCCCTGTCGAGCCTGCTGGCTGCCCGCGCATCCCGCCAGCACAACCGCTAGAATCGCGCCCAGGAAAAAAAGACCTTTATACCCACAGGGCATAAGTTTCGTACGAGCAGACGAGCTGCTCGACTCAGCTTTATACCGCAAGGGCATAAGTTTCGTACGAGCAGACAAGCTGCTCGACTCAGCTTTAACTTTCTTCATCGGCATACTCTTTTTTAAGTTGCGACCAGACGTCGTGGTTTATTTTTACAGTGGATAAAGATCTTATCTTTTCAAGATAATCTTTCCTGGCATTGCTGAACTTTACTTCCCGCAAATGTTTTTCGATCTCGAGCCCCACCCGATCCAGGGGCAACCACGCATTTTCTTTCCTTTTAAGCAGTCTGACCATGGCATAGTCCTGCTGATAAGGAAAGGGGTCGGAAGTTTCGCTTTCCTCGATCCCGGCCAGCTGTTTCCCGACCTCGGCCTCCCGGATCACGTCAACCTGGCTCTTGAGCTCGGTATTAAGTCCCCGATCTTTCGCTTCGTTAAAGAAATTCGCGCCAAGGGCGATGGCGCGGCGCATGGCATTCAACAACTCCAGATCCCCTCGGACCATCGCGTAGGAAAGTTCCCCGGCCAGTGTGTACTGAGAAAGATTATCTTCGTAGTACTCCTTGATTTCCTCGTCGGAGACGACCAGGTTGCGCCGCATATCGGCCAGCAGGTTTTTCCGCAGGGTATTATTCCGATAAAAATCATAAACCCGTTTAATACCCGGGTTTGTCTGCTCATAATGGCGGCCCAGGGCTTCCATGTCGGTAACTTTCTGGCCGACAAGATTTGAAATCACTATGTTTTTAATGTGATCATCCGTGAGACCGTGGCGCAGCTTCTGTTCCTTCCTGGCGTTTTCAAGAAGATCCCCGGCGGTAAATTCCAGGCCGTCCATCTTAACCACCGGTTTATCCAGCGTCTCGGCCGGATATTCGTCCTCAAGGTTCAAGCTGTCGCTCAGTTCCTGGTCAACCTCGACATGATATTTTTCCTTCAATCTTTCGACAAGTTCACCGGTCAACCGCTGTCGGTTATCTTTCAGTAAATCTTTTTCCACCTTAGGACGTTTTTCTTCGAAAAAATCTTCATCGGGCCGGCTGATCCCGTCCAGCCGCACGATTATGTGGCGCTCAAGGCTTTCCAGGAATACCGGCTCCGAGACGCCTCCTTCTTCAAGATCCGCGAGCAGGGGCAGCCAGAATTCCTTATCGTTACCTATTCTTTCCGGGTAAAGCTGGAGTTCCTGATTAAACAAAGGTCCTCCCTCTTCCGGTGCAACCCCTCCGAAATCGGCAAAAATCAGCCGGCCGGACTTCTGCCCCAGGTGCTTCTGCATTTCCGCGAAGACCGTAGCGGCCTTGGCCGCATCGTCATAACCAAGAATTTGCACATACCACATCGGGGCGAATCTTTTTTCAAATTCCGCCCGGATCTCCTCTTCGCTTACCTTATTTTTGGCGTCGACCTCCTCTTGCTTCAGAGCGGCCAGGGCGCGCACCGTTAAGAAGACCTCCACCGCTCTCCGATATTCCGGGGTGTCGTAATACTCCATCTGCCGGGCCTGCTCGGCCAATAAATGAAAGTCTATATACTCCTGGGGGGTTTCAAAAAAAACCATGCCCGGCTCCCGCCAGATTCCCCACCAGTCCCGATAATCCTGAGCGCTATACTCAACTCCATTAATGGTAACCAAAGTTTCGGAGGCCTTGACCGGCCCGGCGGACAGCAACACCGAAAAAATTGACGCCACCAGTAAGACCTTCACAGCTATTCTGTACATTCCTTTAACCCCTCGTTTTCCCAAACTTTCAATATTTCCACCGAGACCTTCTGGGCCAGGGCGGCAACGGAATTAATTACACCAAAATGCATAATATTTCTATAATCTCGTCCTTCGGCACGATTATAGGTCACCCACAGGGTTCGCCCCGAAGCCGCTTCCATTATTCTCAAAACCACGGCCAGGGAGGGCTCGAGTTTTTTGCCGTGCTTGATCTTGTCCCTCATCTCCAATACCGCCCCCGAAATCACGATCTGCGCCCCCAGCCGGTCGGCCACGGCGCGGACCTGTTCAGAACTGAGCTCTTGCCCGGGCATGACATGCATCTGAAGGAGAATCCTTCTGACATCTCCTTCCTGGGCGACCAGGTAATTGCCTTCGTCAATAAGTTCGGAGACAAAAACTCGGCTGAACATGGTTTCAGCCATGCTGTATTCAGTCTGATTGGTAAAGGGCAAAACCGCTATGCGGCAGACTTCGCCCGCCAACGGCAACTCGGCCATTTTCAAAACAACCGGAGGTTTCCTGTAGAACTGGCGTGCCCCGGCGATCCGGGCAGATTCTTCGAGGGTCGGATCCATCCGTTCGAGGGCGCTGACCACCTGGAGAAAGACAAAGGGGAAATAGTAGCTGACCTCGACAAAGATGATGCCGGCCAGGCTGTTGATGTTGAACAGCGGGCTGGCAGAATCGGTCAGTTCCATGAAAAGCTTGTTGATGTATCCGGAGCGGGGATACAGCAGAATGGTCCAGGCGATGGCCCCGATGAATGGCGGAAACATGTATGGGATGGCAAAAAGCGTGCGCATCAGCTTTTTAAGGGGAATATCGCTCCTGCCCAGCAGCCAGGCGAAAAACAGACCGACCAGCGTGCCGAACAATGTGACAAAAAAGGATATCAGAACGGTGTTGCCGGTCGCTTTCAGGTTGGGCGGATCGAGCACAACCCGCATAAACAGTTTCCAGTCAAAAGCCAGTCCGTGAAAAAAAGTGTAGTAGACAACCAGCAGCATCGGCGCGACGACCGTGATGGCCAGAACAGCAAAGCAGACAACCATCAGGATCGTGTTCAGGTTCAGCTTTGTCTCGCCGCCGTCATTGACGCTCAGCCGGTTGACCAGTGTATTTTCCCTGTAAGTCATGGGTCAGCCTCCTTGTCATACAGCCCCTGGT
>JAWOIQ010000151.1:0-5051 GCA_046484585.1 Desulfurivibrionaceae bacterium | reverse complement strand
CTGCGGCGCGATTGTCAGCCTGGCCGATCGGATCGACACCATTGCCGGCTGTTTCGCAATCGGCAAGCAGCCAACCGGCACCACCGACCCTTACGGACTCAGGCGGCTGGCCCTCGGCCTGTTGCATATCATCAGCGCTCGGGGCTACATCCTGTCCCTGGCCGAGTTGACCGCCAAGGCCCTTGAGCTCTATAGCGGCAAAGTCACCGAAAAAACTCCAGCCGCCCAGGCCGCGGTACTCGATTTCATCAGGGGCCGTTACGTTAACGATCTGCTCGGCCGGGGAATCCCCGCCACTGCCGTCGAAGCGGTCACCTCCGTCGATTTCGACGATGTAATCGATTGCAGCCGCCGGATCGACGCCTTGAACAATGTCCGCAAGGAAGAGACTTTTACCATCCTGGCCGGTTCTTTCAAAAGGGTCCGCAATATCATCAAGGATCACCGGAGCGACACCCTCGACGAAGCCCTGCTCACCGAACCGGCCGAACAGAGCCTCTATGAAAACTTCAGGGAAGTGGCAGCGGAATGCGAACCGCTGTTGAAAAGCCGGGACTACCGGCAGGCCATGGGGGTAATCCTCAAGATGAAGGAGCCGGTCGATAATTTCTTCGATGAAGTAATGGTCATGGCCGATGATGAAAAGATCCGGGACAACCGCTTAAGCCTCTTGACCGCCATCTCCAGACTCTTTCTCAAGATCGGCGATTTTTCGAAGATGTCGTAAGCCGGGGAAGAGCGGCGAGCCTTATTTTCCCGACAGACCCTCTTCGGCCAGTCTTTTTGCGACCTGTTTTTGCTCAGCTTCGCTCAGGGGGCCATACCCCCGCGGGTAAGACCAGCCAAACCCCCAGCGGAAGGGAACGGGGAGATAAGGGGTGCCCCCCAGACGTACTCCGACCGTCATCGCGGCCGCCACTTTCGGGGCGCCCAGCGCAGCGACACATTCGCCAAGCTCTTTGTCGGCCGCCCTTCTTTGCCGGCGGGTGCCGCCTTTCCAGTAGGCGCGATCGTGGTCGACACAACATGATCGCCAGAGTTCCGGCTGGCCGGGAAGACCATCGGGAAAGAGGCTGCATCCGTCACTGACGAAGGGCTGCAACTGATCCGCCCGGACCAGCCCGGCCGACCAGAGAACCGCTAAGAGGATCAGGCCGCCGCCGACCCGGCCGAGAGATCTAATCACCTTCCACCTTGCCTCTCATGCTTTTCACCCGGGCCCGTTTCTTTTTGCGTTCCAGCCTTTTTCGGAGTGAACTGCGACTGGGTTTGGTGGGACGCCTCTTTTTAGGAACAACTCCGGCGCTCCGGACCAGTTCCCGCAGACGATCGAGGGCCTCTTCCCGGTTTTTCTCCTGGCTGCGAGAGCCGCTGGCCTTGATGACAATCACCCCGTCGCTGCTAATCCGATGGTCGGACATCTTCAAGAGCCTCTCCTTGTAATGCTCCGGCAGGGAGGAGGTTTTGATATCGAAACGCAGATGGATCGCGGTGGAGGCCTTATTGACATGCTGGCCGCCTGGACCGGAGGCGCGGATGGCACTGAGCTCGATTTCGTTGGCGGGGATGGTGATCTTTTCGGAAATATTCAGCATTTCTCAAACTCCGGACAGGAAAGAGGCTATAAAATCATACCCCGGAAGCGGATCAATAACCTGAATCCGTGAACGTTCGAGAACGGTGCAGATGCAAGGCGGCAACGATGTTGATAATACTAATGGTATATCAACTAATTGCCAACGCCGCAGATGCGCCGTTATCGGGCGCCCCGCAGGGCGGCGGGGTAAATCATGGCGTCCCAGGGAAAAACAATTATTTGATGCAATTACAAGCTTATAAAGTGAAATCCCCACGAAGCCGTCACGGATTCAGGACTAAATCAAGAACCAACCTGAATAGCCGGATCAGCAATGCTTGCGAGCGATCTTTTCAAACATCATTACCAGCCCAACGACAAGGCCATAGATCGACCTGATCTCCAGATGATCGCCGGCGGTCGAATCGAAGAAGATATTGAGGTCGGACTCCATATCGTCTTCGGCCTTCCAATAGCAGATTAAAACCGGCAGTTTGGGCAAGGGATACAGCACCACCGAGATATCGGCGGAAAACCCCGGCTCCGGCCGCAGGCCACTGAAGAGATCGATCAGCAGTTCCAGCAGATCGGTATGCGCGTCGACCAGCTTTTTTAAACCCTGTTCTCCTTTACTGGCAAAAAGCGGCGCCATCGGCGCCCCGTCCCGCAGCTCGCGAAACGGCACCCAGTCACCGGCGGGGTCGACCCCTTCGCTTTCGACGATGTAACTCAAGAGGGGAATGGTCAAACCCGAATGGGTATGGCATTCGGAAGAGACTTTGCCCTGTTGATCGATCAGGAAGCTCTTGCCCAGGGACTTGATCCTCAAACAGTCACCGGCCATCTCGCCCCCGAGTTTTTCGGCGATGGCGACCAGGTCGAGCCCCGCCACCTTATCCTGTAACTCCCTGACTTTTTCCTGGCGTTTAAGTTCGTCGGGGTCGCGCATCCCGGAATCAGCGCCGAATTTAGCCGCCGCGGATTTTTCCAGATACGGACAGTCAGTCGCCTTTTTTTCACCCTTGACCACGGCGGCGGCAAAGGCAAGACAGGATGGCAGATAGCAGCGCCCGCAATTAGTCTTGGGCAGCATTGAGTATATTTCCAGCGGATTTCTTACCTGCGCCATGGATTTATGCCTTGTAAATACAGTAATAAAGTTGGTTTACGTCTATTCATAAACGGCCATTCCCCCGATAACTTCAAAGCTTCGGAACAGAGTCGGAAAGCATTGAAAATCCAAATTAAAGGGCATTGAAATCAGTATTTGACATGGGAGCACTCGGCTTCGATCAATTACTTACAATTTTTAAAACTAAGCACGATAAAGGAACAGGGAAAGTTTTTTATATATGGATGACCTGACCTTCCCCCCGTGAGCGTTCGGGAATGACTCAGAGGCAAAAGGCGGCGATTTGACCATGCTGACAATTTATCAATAATATTGTTAAGAAAGTCAGTATCCAGAGCCCAGAGGGTGATCTTTAAGCATTGCTCCCGGCTCCCGGCTCCCAACTTCTGTCTCCTGTCTCCCGTCTTCTGTCACAGACTCAGGAGATAATAAAGAAGGGGCAGGGTCACGAAGCTTAAAATAATCCCCAACCCGACCAGGGCCGCAGTTAAAGAGGGGGCCAGCCCGGCCAGAATGGCCAGGGCGCCGGCCGAAACCATTGGCGGCATCCCGGCCTCGAAGATCGCGACATCAACGGCTTCGCCGCTCAGACCCAGAATACGGCTGCCGGCCAGGGCGATCAACGGCGCCGCCACCAGTTTCAAAAAGAGTCCCAACCCAAGAGGAGCAAGGGCCTCCCGGCTGATCTTGACGGTCAACTGGAAACCGACGGCGATCATCACCAGCGGAACCAGGGTGCCGCCCAGGGATTCGAGAATCCTCAGCGCCACCTCCGGATAAACCGCCGATCTCAAGGCAACCGCCAGAAACAGAGCGATAAAGGGCGGAAAGGTTACAATTCTGCCGGCAACATCGCGCCAGCCGTGGCGCTCCCCACCGCTGCCGTAGATGGAGATCACCACGGTGCCGTAGGTAGCCAGGGCCAGAAAGGAGCCCAGCTGATCGTAAATCACCGCATAGGAGATCGTCCCTTCCCCGAAAAAGGCGCTGACCATGGGAATTCCGAGAAAAGAGGTGTTGCCGAGGGGGGCGAGGAGCAGCAAACTGCCGGTTATCGGCCGGCTCCAACCGAAGAGCCGGGCCAGGACCAGGACCGCCAGGGCGGTCAGCAAAAGCATCGCCCAGGGCATCAGGGTCGGCACCAGCAAATCCGTGGAAAACTTCAGCTCGGGGATCTTGAGCAGGACCACGGCGGGCAGTGACACGTAGATGACGAAGAGGCTCAGGACGTTGCCGGTCTCCTCATGGAAGCGGGGCAGCCGCCGCAGCCCTACCCCCAGGATCAAATAGGTCATGGTGATGATAAAATTTTCCATCAAACTTCCAAAATTGACGAGTTAGCAAAAACTGATCTATTGACGTCTTTGCGAGGAGCGGAGCGACGAAGCAATTCAGAATTTTTAACTTGTCACATGTTTATGGATTGCTTCGCTTCGCTCGTAATGACTTGATTTTTTTGACTTCTTGCGAGGCCATTAAAATTGATGAGTTCGGACAAGACCCGGGGCTCCCAACCGATAGATTAATCATTGGTCGACTCGGTGGATTTCTAACTTTCCGGCAATGCCGTCAATTCTCGCGAGGCCAGCAGCTGCCAGCGCAAAACATCGCGACTGCTTTTGGTTGCAGCTGTGGTGGCTACCGCCGCCAGGCCTCCGAATCGGACGATTTCGGGCAGCTCGACCATCCCCTTGATTCTCTGCCGATTCTCCCGGGTCAATTTGCCATAAAAAAGGCTTAAATGGGGCTTGAGATGATATCTTTCCGAAGGGCGGGAGTTTTGCCGGAGCTTCTCAGATAAACTTTCCAGGGGTGTCGCCGACTCAAAAGTGAGGTAGCAGGCCTTGGTGAAATTCTCTGAAAAATCCAGGCCGGTGCAAGGCAACCGCAGTTCCCCGCCCTGCCCGATCGCCTCCGCCAAAAGCCGGGCCGGATCGTTTTTCCCGGCCGGACCGCTGTAAATCGTCAGATGGGGCGCGAAAGTCGGGCCCCCGAAAAGAGCGGCCAGACTCTCGATAAGTTCGCTGAAATACTCTTTCTCCTGGCCAACCACCGTCAGCCAGTAGGAAATCCTGGTCAACGGGGCGGTTCCATCCGCCTTTATTGCGTTCCGCGCCATATCCGGCAAGCGCCTTTTAAGGGACCACCAGGGGCGGCATTGGGCAGTCCAGGGTATCGGCAACCGCGCGAAGCAGCTCCGCCTCGACCGGGGCGATCTTGCGGTCCGCCAGGACGCAGGCCGCACATGCCTTGATCAGCTTCGATTTCTCCACGGGTTTCAAGCCGGCCAGTTCATCAATGGCCTCGTCGAGCCGTCCGAAGGACAACTCCTCCCGCCCCAGC
>JAWOIQ010000075.1:0-16750 GCA_046484585.1 Desulfurivibrionaceae bacterium | reverse complement strand
CGTTCGTCGTCCCGTTGGGCCAAATGAGGGAGTTGAGGTTGAATTTCCCGTTTTCGTCCACCACCCTGATGACGATCCTCCCGGAGAACCCTTTGAGAATGTTTTCCACCGGTATTTCAATGATGCCAGGATAGGTGTAAGAATAACGATTTTGATTTTCAGACATTATCTTTGTCGCCAGGGAAATTCCCGATTGAGCGACGAAAGAAAGTTTCTGGGACTCTCTCCAGTTATAGAGCCCGGCGTTTATGGTATAGACACCATACACGAACTCGACCGTCATGGCCGTTATTATAGCCATTATCATCAGGGTAAGAACCAGAGCCATACCTTTTTCCGAATTCACCATGGCATTCTCCCGATCCGCGGCCGCGCGATTTCGGAGACGGAAAAAGGCACCCCGGAATCACTCTCTTTGGCCTTGTCTTTTATAAACACGCCAAGGGTGATCCTCACCTCTTCGGGGATGCTCTTTGCTAAACGGCTGTCCCAGGTCTTTACCCACCTGTCGTTGAGTTTAACCTCCATGGTAAAGGAAGCGACGTCTTCCATAAGGTCCATCCCTTTGTCCTCGGAAGCCCGGGTGAAGGCCGTGGTCATACTTTTTCTGATGATTAATCTTCCGCCCCTTTCTTCCACGGTATACTTGATCCTCGACAGCCCCTTGATCAGAGGGGATAGCGACGTCACCATGATCTGAGAGGCCTGCCTTCCATAATAATCCCGGTCATCAATTCTGAATACCGTGTAGGGCTTAGCCTCTGAATAGACAGCGGATTCAATCTCGCTCCTGCTCTCCCAGCTCTGGTTCGGCAAAGCTGATCTGACCATGGCCTTGAACGGCGCCCTGGCAGGCCTGGTGGCGATTACCGCTGAACCTCTGGCCCCGACGCCCCTTGTCGCAACCCTTGTCGGCGTAATTGGCGGCCTGCTGGTCGTCGCCTCCATTGTCCTGCTGGACAAGGTAAAGATCGACGACCCGGTGGGGGCTATTTCGGTACACGGCGTGGTCGGGATCTGGGGACTTGTCGCGGTGGCTTTTACCAATCCGGAAGTATCGCTGGGCGCCCAGCTTGCCGGTATCGGAGTAATTTTTGCCTGGGTGTTCACCACCAGCCTGATAGCCTGGTCCATTATTAAAGCGGTTATGGGTATTCGGGTCAGCGAAGAGGAAGAGCTTAAAGGTGTCGATATCCTTGAATGCGGCCTTGAGGCATACCCGGAATTCAATGGTAAATAGGAAAACGGCAACGGCGTGACAAATTGGGCTGCCTGCAAGGGGCGGCCCGACAAAACAGTTAGTTAATTAACCATAAAAGCAAAAGGAGCTTTACCATGAAAATTACAGCAAGAAAAATAACGATGTCCGGCCTCGTGGCCCTGGGAATTACCGCCGCGATTCCCGGCGCCGTCCTGGCCGGGGAAGACAAGCCCGAAGCCGATTTCACCCTGGGCGCGTACAGCCAGTACGTTTGGCGCGGCTTCGCCTTCAGCGACGGCAGCCTCGTCCTGCAGCCCTCGATGACCGTCGCCTACAAGGGCTTCGGGGTCAACCTCTGGGGCAACCTCGATACCGACGAGAAGGGGCTCGACACCAACAACTGGAACGAGACCGACATGACCGTTTCCTACGACGGCGCGGCCGGAGTGGTCGGCTACGGGATCGGCTGGATCTATTATAACGTCGACGGGGTCGAAGACACCCAGGAGATTTACGCCTCGGTGAGCGTCGATACGATCCTCGCCCCAACCCTGACCTATTATGCCGACATCGCCAATCTGCCCGGCTCCTCGTACGCGACCCTGGGCATCAGCCATTCGATCTCCTTCTCGGAAGATATGGCACTCGATCTCGGCGCCCAGGTCGGTTATCTGGACGATGGCGCCGATTACAGCGAGTTGCATGACGGACTCCTGAGCGCCTCGATGAGCTTCGGGATCGGCGAGTATGCCTCGGTAACCCCCGAGCTGTACTACTCTTTTGCCCTGAGTGACGACGCGGAAACCGCCATCGAGTCGGTGAGCTATGACGGCGATGACAACCATTTCTACGGCGGCATCTCGGCAAGCTTCGCTTTCTAGAGGTTTTCAGACCGTCGCCCCTTCACTCCGCAACCGAAGGCGGCACTGGCGCACCGGTCCCCCATTCAGTTTTGAAGGGGCGGCGGCCTGAGATTTTACCCTACGCATCGAACGCTCACGGATTCAGGTTTTTCTTATAAATTTTCTTGGGGTAAAATCTGATATAATACCCGTAAGGAGACAAGAAAATGCCTATCGCGAAAATACTGGGAAGCTCTCGTGAGTTTGAGATTCAGACCTACAAAAAGCCTAAAGACATCCGGCAAATGAGCCTGAGCCATGTATCGTTCTCCGGCACCCCCTTCCACCACCCTTATGATAGTGAGAAGCTGGTGCTGCTGGCCGATCCGTTCAGTTCGAATACGCTCTATTACGAATTCTTCACCAGAGACATCTCGTTTGCCGAACACATTGAGAACATGGTGGATGTTGAAGGGAGAACCTTGAACGTCGTAAGGTTATGGGTCAAGAAACAGAGCGTCGGCATCCGCTGCACTCCATTTATAATTGAGGATACCCGACTGCGTTGATCCGGATGGAGTTAATTTAATCCTTCGACAAGCTCAGGATGAGGGACTTTCCCTTGCAGGATCACGGAACCGGCCCCCGGCCCGCCCCGTGATCCTCCGGACTCAAGCCGCCTATTCCGGGCACCTGCCTTCCGGCGATATCTTATCGCCCTTCAAATCCTTTTCGAACAGGGCCGAACCGCGCTGCATGGCGCAGAAGTCGCCGCACATCGTGCAGGTCTGGCTGTCGGACGGGGTCCGGCCGGCCCGGACCTCCCTGGCCTTTTCGGGGAACATCAAGAGCTGCATATGGTCTTCCCAGCGCATATCCCGGCGGGCCAGAGCCACCTGTTTTTCATGCTCGCGGCGCTCCGGGTATTTGGCGATATCGCCGATCCGGGCGGCCAGCCTGGTGGCCCGCACCCCTTCCCGGACGTCCGATTCATTGGGCAGGGCAAGATGCTCGGCCGGGGTGATGTAGCAGATCAGATCGGCGCCGTAGCGGGCCGAGTTGGCCGCGCCGATGGCGGCGGTAATGTGGTCGTAGCCGGCGCCGCTGTCGGCCGGAAGCGGGCCGAGGACGTAATAGGGGGCGTTGCCGCTCATCCTTTTCTCCAGCATGATATTGCCCTCGATCTCGTCAAGGGGCACATGGCCCGGCCCCTCTACCATCATCTGGCAGCCCATCTCCCGGCCCAGTTCGGCGAGTTCGCAGTTGATGATCATCTCGGCCATCTGGGCCCGGTCGTGGCTGTCGTGGATCGCCCCGGCCCGGATCCCGTTGCCGAGCGATAAGACGGCATCGTATTTCTTCATCAGGGTGCAGACCCGGTCGAACTGCTCGTAGAAGGGATTTTCCCGGTTGTGATGCTCCATCCAGGAGACCATGAAGGTGCCGCCCTTCGAGACCAGGCCGCCGTAGCGGTAGCCCTGCTTACGGAGGCGCTCGATGCTGAAGCGGTTGATCCCGCAGTGGATGGCCATAAACGACATGCCGTCTTCTAGCTGTTTTTCGATCAACTCGAAGAGGTATTCGGGATCGAGCTTGTTGGGGTTCTTGTAAGTTTTGGCCGCATCGTGAAAGGCCTGGTAGAGGGGGACGTTGCCCACCGGCAGGTTGCAGCAGCCGAGGATTTCGCGCCGGACCAGATCGAGATCGCCGCCGGTGGAAAGCTCCATCAGGGTGTCGGCCTGTTCCGCCTCGGCGATCCGGGCCTTGCGCTTCTCCAATTCGATATCGTAGATATCCGACGAGGTCCCGATCGAGGCGTTGACCTTGGTCCTGAGCCCCGTGCCGATCCCCACCACCTTCTGGTTGGGCCGGTTGGGGTTTACGGGGATGACGATTTCCCCGGCCCCGAGCCGCGTCCTGATCAGTTCCGGCTCCAGACCTTCATTGCGGGCAACCTCCCGCATCTGTTCGGTGATTTTTCCTTGTCGGGCCAGTTCAAGTTGGGTTTTCATGCTTTCTCCTTTCAATTATCCAGTCGGAGACAAAAAAACCCGCAACAAAGAGACAAAATGTTGCGGGTCACCGGGCAGCGCCTCCGAATTATTTATAATTTACCCTGGCAGGTCTTCTGACTCACAGATCAGCCCCTCTCCGCGCCTTCCCATCCTCTTTCGAGGACAGTGACTTAATGCGGCAAGAGTCCCTGCTTACAGCGCCGGCCCAACGTTCCCGATTCGCACGGGATTCCCTTTTCACCGAAAATTCGGCACCAGAGTTAAATAAAATTTATCCAGTTATTGCAGTCAGTTAAATAGCATCCCTCCCAAAAAGAGTACGGAGACCGCAAGCAAGACCATCAACGCAGTTGTCGCCACCGCCAGGCGATTGGCCTGGTCGATATGGCCCGGCTCCGGGCTCATCTTATCGTCGCCGATCACCGGCTTTAACACCGGCCTGCCGAAATAGACCGCCGGGCCGCCCAGACGGATACCGAGAGCCCCGGCCATGGCCGCCTCGCTCTGCCCCGCGTTGGGGCTGGCATGGTTATACCGGTCGCGGCGGAAGATCCGCCAGGCGTCAGGCGCCGACAGACGGCTGAACCGGGCCGCCGCCACCATGATAAGCGCGGTGATCCTGGCCGGCAGCCAGTTGAGCAGATCGTCGAGCCGGGCCGGAGCCCAACCGAAATCGAGATAACGTTCGTTCTTGTAGCCGAATATGGAGTCCATGGTATTGACCGCCTTGTAAAGCAGCACCCCGATCGGGCCGCCGACCGCCGCCCAGAAAAGGGGCGCGGTAATCCCGTCCACCGTGTTTTCGGCAACGCTTTCGACACAGGCCCTGACCACTCCCTGCCGATCGAGTTCCGAGGTGTCCCGGCCGACGATCATCCCGACCCGGCGGCGGGCCTCGGCGAGATCGTCCTGTTCCAGGGCCGCGTAGACCCTGCTACTATGGGAGATCAGGTCCCGGGCCGCGAAACAACTATAGAGGATCAGGACCGAGACCAGTTCCCCGGCCCGGGGATCAATCAACGCTGCCAGCCGAATCGCGCCCCAGCCGCCAAGCCCGGTTGCCGCGAGAATCAGGAGGACCGCGAATACCCCGGCCGCCCTTTCGGACCGAACCAGCTTCCGGCAAAGATTCTCGCTCCCCGCCGCCAGCCGGCCGATCAGCCGGACCGGATGGGGCAGCCGGCGCGGATCACCGACAATGGTGTCAAGAAGCAAGGCCAGGACGATTTGCAGTTCAAGGCTCATTTCAAATCCAGCAGCCGGTAAATTCGGTCCATATCAAGCGATTCCCTGACAATCCCGGCCAGCCGGTCGAAGGCGGCTTCCAGATCGTAAGGAGCGACCACGCCGCCCAGGGGCTGGAGGTTCCGGGAACTGCGCAGCATATCGATAAACCAGCGGCGGAAATCATCGTCGTCGAAGATGCCGTGCAGATAACTGCCCCAGATCCGGCCGTCTTTGGAGACCGCCCCCGCCTCGCTGCCGTCGTCGAGCCGCAAGGCCCGGGCATGGTTCGATACGGTCCGGCCGTGGTGAATCTCGTAACCGTGGACCTTGAGCCTTGAAGGCAGATGGATCGCGGTCCGGCGGGTCAGGGTCTTCTCCTCAGCCAGGGTGGTGGTCATCTCGAGAATACCCAGAGCCTCGACCACCTCGCCGCTCGATTCGATCCCGAGGGGGTCGGCGATCCTTGCGCCCAGCATCTGAAAGCCGCCGCAGATGCCGATGATATCAAGGCCGGTCCCGGCCGCCAGCTCAATAATCCGCGCGGCCAGACCGCTTTCCCGCAGATAGTTGAGATCGCTGATCACGTTCTTGCTGCCGGGCAGGATCAGGGCGGCCAGGTCCGATCCGACTTCATTCAAATCATCAACGGTGCGGATGATTTGCAAATGGAGGTCCGGTTCGGTCAAAAACGGCTCGACATCGGTAAAATTGGAGATATGGGGCAGGTCGATCAGCCCGATCACCACATGGTCGCCGGCCGGTTTTCCCTTCTCATATAGCCCGGCCTTGAAACTGACCGAATCCTCCTCGGGCAGACCGTGGTCGCGGATATAGGGAATCGTGCCCAGGACCGGCTTGCCGGTGAAATCGAGGAGGTAATCGAAGGCATCGTTAAGCAACGAGGCCTGGCCGCGAAAGCGGTTGACCAGGAAGCCGGCGACCAGGCGCCGTTCCCATTCGGCCATCACCTCCAGGGTGCCGATAAACGAGGCGAAGACCCCGCCCCGGTCGATATCGCCGACCAGCAGCACCGAGGCCTCGGCGTGGCGGGCCATGCCCATATTGACGATATCATGCTTTTTCAGATTCACCTCGGCCGGGCTGCCGGCCCCTTCCAGAAGGATCACCTCGTATTCGGCGGCGAGGGAGTCGTAAGCCGCGCAAGCGGCCGCCCGCGCCACCGGTTTGTAATCGATATAGTTATCGACCGTCATATTGCCGACCACCTTGCCGTTGACGATGATCTGGCTGCCGCCCTCGCTGGAAGGCTTGAGCAGCACCGGGTTCATCCGGACCTCCGGATCGAGCCGACAGGCCTGGGCCTGAACCACCTGGGCTCGGCCCATCTCGAAGCCGTCCCTGGTCACATAAGAGTTAAGCGACATGTTCTGGGCCTTGAAGGGCGAGACCCTGAAACCGTCCTGCAGGAAGATCCGGCCCAGGGCGGCGGTTAGGACGCTCTTGCCGGCGTTTGACGAGGTCCCCTGCAGCATCAGGGCCGGGGTTTTGCGCCGCCGGTCGCCGATAACAGCCCTCTTCCTGCCGGTCAGGGCGGCGGCCAACGAGTCGCGGAGGAGCTCGTTATCCCTGCCGCTCCGGACCGCAACCCGGAAAAACCCCCTGCCCAGGCCGCTGAAATTGACGCAGTCGCGAATGGCGATCGGCCGGGCTGAATCAGCCAGGAGCTTTTCGGCCAGCCGGGCCACGCTGCCACCTTTGTTTTCGAGCTTGACCAAGAGATAATTGGCCTCGCCGGGGAAGACTTGCAGGCCGGGGATCGCGGCGAGACCCGCCTGCAACTCCTCCCTTGCCGCCCGCACGTACTCCCGGCTCCGCTTGGCGTATCGGCGATCATTAACCGCCTTTGCGCCGATCTCCTGGGCCAGGGTATTGACCGTCCAGGGCAGGAGCTGTCGGCCGACAAGGGCGGCGGTTGCCGGGGAGGCGGCGACAAATCCCAGACGCAGGCCGGGGATGGCATAGAACTTGGTCAGGGAGCGGAACACGATCAGATTGTCCGGCATCGCGGCCGAAATCAGTCCGCTCTCTTCCGAAATAAACTCATGGAAAGACTCGTCAACGGCAAAATACACCCCGGGATGGGCGGCGGCCAGGGCAAGCAGCGGTTCGGCCGCGAAGGAAACCCCGGTGGGATTGTTGGGCCGCCCCAGATAAAGCAGGTCGCCATCCCGCAGTTGCGCGGCCAGTTCGGCAAAGTCGGGCCGGAATCCGTTCTCCTCGGCAAGCAGGGGCTGCACCACTTCAAGGCCATGCAGGCGGGCGGCTTTTTCGTAATCGGAATAGGCGGGGACCGGGATCACCGCCCGCCGGCAGCCAAGGGCTCTCGGCAGGGCGTAGATGATCTCGGTGGAGCCGTTGGCGACCGCCAGCCGGTCCGGAGCGACCGCCAGGATTCCGGAGAGGGCGCCCCGAAGCCCCTCGCTGTGCGGCTCGGGATAGTGGGCCAGCTTTTCAAGAGAGCGGCTGACTACCATCCGCAGATATTCCGGCGGCCCGAGCGGGTTGATACTGGCACTGAAATCGAGAATCCGGGCGGGATCGACCCCGGTCCGGGCCGCCAGTTCCCGCAGGTTGCCGCCGTGGCCGAATTGGTCCGCCGGCGGCTCGCCGCCATGTTTTTTATCGGTATTCATAGCGATTCGCGTTTTAGAGAATCATCAGGGATGCGTAAAAGAGGGCGATCGCCGTTTCGGAAATCTCGCAGACCGCGCCCAGGGTATCGCCGGTGGCGCCGCCGATGATTTTTTTGCAGAAGAAACAGAATAACAAAATCACGATCAAGGTGAGAAAAGCGATTACAAAACCGACGATCCCCGCAAAAAGCCAGCAGGCAACGAGAAGCATGACCCCGGCCCAGAGCGCCTCCACCACCGCGTCTTTCGCGTAGAATACAGTGGCCAGGCCGCCTTCCGGCCTGGCATAGGGCAGAACCGCCATCATGATCGGCATGGCGCAGCGGCCCGCAATCGGCATCAGGACCAGAAGGGGCCAGAGTTCTTCCGGCGGCAGAGACCACAGGGCCGCGATCTTGAAGGCCAGGATCAGGAAAAGCGCCACCACTCCCATGGTGCCGATCCGGCTGTCCCGCATGATCTCCAGAATCCGCGGACGGGGCCGGGAACTGAAAAAGCCGTCGGCGCAGTCCGCCACCCCGTCCAGATGAAGCGCCCCCGAAACCCCCAGCAGCACGGTCACCCCCCAAACCACCAGTACCGGCTGGGGCAGGTACGGCCCGATCAGGTAAAAAAAGGCGCCGGTCACCAGCCCGATCAAGAGGCCGACCAGAGGGAAATGGGGCAGGCTGGCAGCCAGATCGTCCTTGCCGGTCCCGTAGGCGCCCGGAACCGGGATGATAGTCAGAAACCTTATTGCGGCAATAAAACCTCGCATACTAAAAATATCCTTCTCGAAATGACGCTCTGATTAAAACTTATGTTACATGAGCGGGCCGATAACGCAGCAGATTCGGTGCCCTTAATCACTTACAATTTTACTTGTCGGCCTCCGAAACCGCCGCCTCCTCAAAGGTCGCCACCTCGGTCAAGACCCGGCGGGCAGCTTCGACCACGTTCATGGCCAGGGCGCCGCCGGTTCCCTCCCCCAGTCTCATGTTGAGATCAAGCAGGGGTTCGCAGCCCAGATGGTCATGCATGATCCGGTGGCCCTGCTCGACGCTGCGGTGGGCGGCGATAATGTAATCCTTGCAGGCCGGGGCCAGGGAGCAGGCGATCAGGGCGCCGGCCGTGGAGATAAAGCCGTCGACCATGATCGGTTTGCGATTGGCGGCGGCACCCAGGATCAGGCCGGCGATGCCGCCGATCTCGAAGCCGCCGACCTTGGCCAGAACATCGAGACCGTCCAGGGGATCAGGTTTATTTAAGGCCAGGGCTTTTTCGATCACCGCAATCTTATGATTGAAGCCGTCATCATCGAGCCCGGTGCCGCGCCCGGTTACTTCGGCGACCGGGGTGCCGGTAAGGGCCGCCACGATGGCGGTGCTGGGGGTGGTGTTGCCGATCCCCATGTCGCCGGTCCCGAAGAGATCGATCCCGTCGGCCATGCTTTGCGCGACCTCGATCCCCGCTTCGATCGCGGCGACCGCTTGCTCCCGGCTCATCGCCGGACCCTCGGCCATATTGGCGGTGCCCGGCCCAATTTTCTTGTCGATTATCAAACCGTTTTCCACCATGGCCGAAATATCGTGGGCCACCCCCATATCGACCACCACCACTTGCGCCCCGACCTGGCGGGCCAGGGCGTTGATCCCGGCCCCGCCGTTGACGAAATTGCCGACCATCTGCGGGGTAACCTCCTGGGGAAACCGGCTGACCCCTTCGGCGACCACCCCGTGGTCTCCGGCCATCACCACCACCGCCTTGCGCTCGACCGGCGGCCGAAGCGACCGGGTCATCCCGGCCAGATCAAGGGCCAGATCCATCAACCTCCCCAAAGCCCAGTGCGGCATGGTCAACTGCTCAAGACGCGCCCGGGCCTTCTCCCTCCAGACTTCATCCCGGCCTTCAATCGACTTTATGGTATCCTCAAACAGACTCATATGTTCTCCTCGACTAAAAAGTTATGTTGGCAAAACAAAAGGTCAAAACCCCTTCCTTTGACAGGCAGGGGAAGCGTGGTAACTTATCGATTTAACGTTCGTAATTACTGATCTGCCACGTCATTGCGAGGAGCAAAGCAACGAAGCAATCCAGTATTTTCAACAAGTTAGATGTTTCTGAATTGCTTCGCTACGCTCGCAATGACTTAATCTTTGACTTTACAAGTTCATCAATCTTAAGGAAGGTTGTACGACGCCATTAAACTATGGTTATTCCAACTACCAAAACACCCTGCAACCTGCTGGATTCCGGCTTACGACCTGCCGGAATGACGACTTCCCCCCCTTCCTTATTCTGACCCCTGACTCCTGACTACTGTCTTCTTGCTCCTGGCTTCTGGCTCCTGACTCCTGACTCCTGGCTTCTGGCTCCTGACTCCTCCTGACTCCTGGCTCCTGCCTTTTAGCTTTCAGCTTTTAGCTCCTAACCCCTCACCCCTCACCCCTCACCCTTTTACCTTTAACGGAATCCCACAGATCGTCATAACAACCCGGTCAGCGGCCGCGCCGATCTCCTGGTTGCAGCGGCCGACCAGGTCGCGGTAGCGGCGGGCCAAGGGGTTTTCCGGAACAATGCCGAGCCCCACTTCATTGGTGACCAGCAGCACGGTGCCGCGCCGCTCCCGGCACGCCTCGATCACCTTGCCAATCCTGGCCGACAAAAGGTCCTCGGTAAGTTCATTGGCCGCGTCGGTAAAGAGCAGGTTGTTTACCCAGAGGGTCAGGCAATCGACCAGCACCACCCGGTATTCCCGGTTGGCAAGCAGGACCTCATCCAGTTCGACGGTCTCCTCGACGGTCTGCCAGCCGGCCCCCCGGCGCTCCTCCCGGTGACGTTCGATCCGTCGGTGCATTTCGGGATCGGTAACCGGGGAGGTCGCCACAAACAACTTTTCACCGGCCTGCGATTCCGCCAACTGGAGGGCATGGCGGCTTTTGCCGCTGCGCGCTCCACCGGTTATCAGAATAATTTCCGCCACGTGTCACCTCACAGGTTCAACCCGGAAAGCACCCCGCCTTCCGGAAAAAGATCGATCACCGCCAAGCGGGCCGGTTTGATATCGAAGAGCAGATAATGCTCCGGCGGCAGCCGCAGGAGATGGCAGAGCATCGTCCGAACCACCCCGCCATGGGCGACGACCAGGATCGTCCCGGCGCCCGACCCGGCCAAACGGTTGCCGGCCCCATGCACCCTAGCCAGAAAATCGCCGGTTACCTCGCCGTCCGGGAAAGCGAAATCCGGCGACCAGGCCGCCCAATCCTTGACCAGATCCGGATCCCTTCGCACGATTTCATCGAAGGTCAGCCCCTCCCAGCGGCCGAAATCGATCTCCCGCAGATCATCGTCAAGCGCCGGCTCGCCAAGCTCAAGATGTTCGCCGAGCAGCTCGACGGTCTGCCGGGCTCGTCGCAGGGGGCTGCAATAAACCGCCTCGGGACGGTATCCCTTCACCACCCCGGCCAGACGCCGAGCCTGTTCAGCCCCATTCGGGCCGAGCCCGATATCGGAAGAGCCGACAAACCTGCCGGAATAATCGGGACCGGTCTCGCAATGTCTGGCCAGCAGCAGTTTTTTCGGTCCGCTTTGCTTCATACTAAGTCTCTCAATTTTCCGGGTTAACTTGTGCCTGCCCAGAAATGGTCTTTTTGCCCGATAACTTCGTCGCTGCAGAGTCGGAAAGTGCTCACGTACCCGAGTACGCGAAGTTTATACCCTTCAGGGTGCTTTTCCGACATCCTTGCTTCTCGTTCTCGGACAAAAATCCTCATTTCTGGACAGACACCAACCTAACTATCCGATAAAATCGGGTTATTTTAGATCGATTACAAAAAAAAATCCCCTGACCGATATAATCGATCCGGGGATTCCCAATTATCCTCAAGACCGTTGACGATCTCCTTGTCCACGGGAGATATCTCAACCAGTTCCAGGCAGGTCTTCTGACTTCCGGATCAGCCCTCGGCCGCGCCTTCCCGTCGATCTTCGACAGTGGCTTATGCGGCTCCGGTCCCCGGTCACAGCGGCGGGTCCGTCCCTGAATCTCACAGGGTTCCCTTTCAAGCTCCTAAGAGCACCTGAAAGACACTTCATACAAAAAATTCGGCGGACGGTCAAGTCCGCGCCTGAGCGGTTCGGGCAAATCTCCCTGAATGCCTGTTCAACCGCCCGTTCATAAAGTCCTCCTAAACCTACTCTTCTTTGCAGAATCTTTCGGCATTTCGCCACTTCCATCATCAAACGGTTAATTTTTCGGCTTCGGACAAATCCATTGGAGAAAACCATCCATTTCTGCAACAATGAACAAAATAACAGACCAAATTCTTATGTATTCAACGCAAAGGTAAACAATATGTCGGAGATCACCAGAATCATCGCCAGGCAAATCCTCGATTCCCGCGGCAACCCCACCGTCGAAGCGGATCTTTACACGAGCAAAGGCAACATGGGGAGAGCTTCGGTCCCATCCGGGGCCTCGACCGGGACCAGGGAGGCCCTGGAGCTGCGCGACGGCGACAAGAGTTATTACCTGGGCAAATCGGTCCGGAAAGCGGTGGCCAACATCAACGAACGGATCGCCCCTTCCCTGCTCGGCGGAAATCCGGCCGATCAGCAGGGTCTGGACCAAGCGATGATCGAAATGGACAACACCGAGAACAAGGAAGATCTCGGGGCCAACGCCATCCTCGCAGTCAGCATGGCCGCCTGCCGGGCCGGCGCCCTGGATGCCGGCCTGCCCCTCTACCGTTATCTGGCCGAGGTCCTGAAGATTCCCAACCAGCCCGGCAGACTGCGGCTGCCCGCCCCGATGATGAATATCATTAACGGCGGCGAGCACGCCTCCAACAACCTCGATATCCAGGAGTTCATGATCGTCCCCCACCTGAAGGCGCCCTTCTCGGAAAACCTCCGGGCCGGGGTCGAGATCTTCCACAACCTGAAAAAGGTCCTGAGCGGCAAGGGTTATTCGACCAATGTCGGCGACGAGGGCGGTTTCGCGCCCAACCTGGAATCCCATGAAGAGGCGATCGAACTGATCCTGACCTCCATCGAAAAGGCGGGCTACAAACCGGGCTCGGATATCTCCCTGGCCCTCGATTCGGCCAGCTCGGAGTTTTTTGATAACGGCATCTACCATATGCAGGGCAAGAAGTTCTCAACCAATCGAATGATCGATTATTACGAGGGGCTGATCGGCAAATATCCGATCTATTCCATCGAAGACGGGCTGGCCGAGGCCGATTTCGAGGGCTGGACAAGATTGACCGAGCGGCTCGGCGACCGGATCCTGATCATCGGCGACGACCTTTTCGTCACCAACAGGAAAATCCTCCGGACCGGCATCGAGCA
The DNA here is from genome assembly GCA_046484585.1 of Desulfurivibrionaceae bacterium. Lineage (GTDB taxonomy): Bacteria > Desulfobacterota > Desulfobulbia > Desulfobulbales > JAGXFP01 > JAGXFP01. Next base: position 3,480 of record JAWOIQ010000075.1, on the reverse strand, counting down.
CAAGCAGGCGAACGCCATCCTGGTCAAGGTCAACCAGATCGGCTCCCTGACCGAAACCTTCGAGACCCTGGAGCTGGCCTTCAAGCATAAGATGCGGGCCGTTATCAGCCACCGCTCCGGGGAAACCGCCGACTCCTTTATCGCCGACCTGGCGGTGGCCAGCGGCGCCGGGCTGATCAAAACCGGTTCGGCCAGCCGCTCGGACCGGCTGGAAAAGTACAATCAGTTATTGAGGATCGAGGAACAACTGGGCGACAAGGCGGAGTACGATCCGGTCAGGTAATTCGTTTGGGAAGCATGACAGCCCCAGAGAAGGATGAAAAAACAAAGGGGGGGAAGGGATAATTATCCCTTCCCCCCTCGCTCTTTCCTGTTGACTGAATCCGTGACGGCTATTGGGCAATTTGCCTTCTGAAAGCCGTTCCGGATTCGGGTGCTACTATAGACTCATGTTGAAGTCATAGATAAAGCCCAGGGAGACGATATCGACATCTTCCGCGCCCGCGCTATCCAGATCGACCATGGAGTACAGGCCGTAGACCGTTGTGTTCTTGAACAGATCGTGGAAGATGCCGACATTGCCGCCGGTGCCTTCCGCGTCCCCGTCGGAAACATCACCCACCGAGAGCGCCAGGCGGGTGGTGGGAAGGACCGCATAGGTGGCGGACACGTAGATGTAGTCCACGTCTTCGCTGGTGTCTGCATCATAGTCCAGCTTCTCATAGGAAGCGCCGATTTTGAAGGGGCCGCTGTCAAAAGAACCGTGCACCCGATAGGCATCCAGTTCATCTACTTTGCCCGCCCATGGAGCCACGCTCCCACCTACAGTATGGTCGTCCACCGCATGGTACTGGACACCCACACCGAAGGGGCCGATCGCGTAAGTCAGGCCGGCCGCAAAATCGTGATTGTCTTCCTCGCTGTCATCAAAATAGGCCGCGGCATTGAGCTTCAGCCCGACAAACTCGGGCGAGGAGTAGGCCAGCGTATTGTTGGCCCAGCCGTTGGTCAGAGCGGACGTACCATAAGTGGCGCCCGACGCGGCGAAAATGCTGCCGTCTGGGCCGACGGCTGGGCCAACGTGAGCCAGGTCATAGAACGGGTCCAGGGCCAGGCCTGCCATCTTGTAGGCGGTGGAGTGGCGGCCCACCGTCACCGAGCCGAATTGGCCCTTCACACCCCCGTAGTAGAAACGGGAGGTGAAGGCCGAGCCCTCAGCGTCATTGTTTGCACCGCTCTCGAGGTGATAGAAGGCGGTCAGGAGGTCGCCCTTGATCTCCCCCTTGAAACCCAGCCGCGAGGCATTGTTATCGGCGCGTAACGTGGAGTCAGCTTCATCCACATAGTTGTAGGAGAAACGGAAGTTGCCGTAAATGCTGTTGGCCATCTCCTGAGCGGCTGCCGTGCCGGTTCCTCCCAGGCACAGGGCGCCCAGGGCGATAGTCACCGGAATGCGAATTCTCTTGATGCTCTTCATGGATTTTCCTCCTTATTACTGGGTTTTAATGCAAACTTGTCACACACCATAAATACCTAACTTTTTCTCAGGCAACCTGGCCGCGTCGATTCAAGTCCCGACAACGCCCCGAACCTGTTCATATTAACATTCGGTTTTCAGGCGCTATTGTCAATAAAAATTATCAATATATCGCTAGGGTTTTTGAACCTCGATCAAAATCATTCTAACTGAAATGATGAATCGCAAAAAGTCAAAGATCAAGTCATGCAAACGTAGCGAAGCCATCCACCAGGCCGTCACGGATTCAGGATAAGGTCAAAAAGCAACTTACTTACTTTCTCAATCCTGTATGGTTTCGGCATTACGCCGGAAAAACCGTGCTCCCCGTAGTTGGCCATTACTGAATTATTGGCGTAGCCGCTTGAAACTATTACCTTGAGGTCGGGATCAAACTCCAGCAGCCTATCAAGGGTCTCCTTGCCGCCCATACCTCCCGGCACGGTTAAATCCAGGATGATAACATCGTAAGGAGCCTTTTCCTTGACCGCCTCACGATACATTTCCAGAACCTGCCTGCCATCCGCCGCGGTCTCGACCCGGTATCCCAGATGTTCCAGAAGCTCCCGGCCGGTCTCCCGGACATGCTCTTCATCATCCATAAGAAGGATAGAGCCTTTGCCGGGGTAGATTTTTTCCTTGGCGGAAGGTCGGCTGACCGCTGTTTTTGTCGAAGCGGGAAGATAAAACTTGAAAACAGAGCCCACTCCCAGTTTCGATTCGACGGTGAGCAAGCCGCCATGTTTTTTGATAATTGAATAGGAGGTTGCCAGCCCGAGCCCATGCCCCTTATGTTTGGTAGAGAAATAGGGATCGAATATTTTTTTCAGGTTATTCTCGCTGATGCCGGAACCATTGTCTTCCACCTTGATCAAAACATAATCCCCGCTCTGCAAAGGAAGATCATCAGCACTACTTATACGGACATTTTCCGCTTGAATATTGAGTAAACCGCCATCGGGCATTGCCTGATCGGCATTTACCGCCAGATTATGCAGTACCTGGCTGATCTGGCCTTCATCCGATTCGACCAGCAAGAGATCTTCGGGCAGGTCAAAGTTACATTTGACATTGGAGCCCCGCAAAACAAATTGGCATGAATCCTTTATTATTTCGCGGAGGGAGGTGGTGACCCTGACCGGCTCGCCCCCCTTGGAAAAAGTCAGCAGCTGCTGGGTGAGGTCCTTGGCCCGCAAGGTTGCATGTTCCGCCTCCTCTATCCTTTTGGATAATTTTTCATCCGGTCTGGATTGAATCCGCGCCAAGGTCAAATTACCCAGAATAGAGGTCAATATATTATTAAAGTCATGAGCGATACCGCCGGCCAGAATGCCGATCGATTCCAGCTTGTGCATTCTGCTCAATTCCTCTTCCATGCGCCGCCGCTCGGTTACGTTCTGGAAAATGCAGTGTACGAATGAAGGTTGGCCGTTACTGTATTTACAGTTTGCCGAGCCATGTAAAATAACTTTTCTGCCGTCTTTGCTTAGAAAAACCGTTTCCATTGTTCCGCTTGACCCCTCGGCCAGGGTGGTCCTGAAATGCAAATCACATTTATCCGCATTCTCGGGGTGGATAAGTTCAAAGATCTTAAGCCGAACCGCCTCCTCCTCCGTGTAACCCATCACTTTGCACCAGCTGGGGTTGACATAGAGTAATTGTCCATCGGGATTAACAGTCTGGATGATGTCACTGGCATTCTCAAACAGGCTTCGGTATCTCTCCTCGCTGTCCCTTAGTGACTTTTCGACTTTTTCTTTTTCCTGAATTTCATTGATAAGCTTTTCATTGCTTTCCGAAAGCTCTACGGTTCTTTACGCGATGCGTTTCCCCTGGTCGGTCAACGCCTTGCTGAGTTCTTCCTTGGTGCTGTTAAGCTTGGAAAAGAGGGATTGAATCTCTCCGGCTAAAAGACCGATTTCATCTCGCGGATATTCCGAGCCGGCTTTAAAATTATTATTCTG
>JAWOIQ010000062.1:0-17580 GCA_046484585.1 Desulfurivibrionaceae bacterium | reverse complement strand
CAGGCCGGCGATAATAGCCAGGGCCAGGTAGTGGTGGGAGTAATAGAAATTTTTACCGGCAGATATGATGCTGTAAAGTGTCATAGGATTCCGGGCCTGGATAGATGATATTCGGTTCTGATTTCCTTTGTCCGTTGGGCCGGTTGTTTCGACAGGTTAACACCGTGGTTCCGGGTGGAATCCGTGTGCATAAAGAACTCATTATAAACGCTAAACCGCTTTTCGCATATGTTTTCTTGGATTCCCGACCGGCGGCGATTCGCAGCAGCCGCGCTGCGGTTCAGGGCTGGCCGGGACCATATCGCCAGCCGTCCATGCCGTAATCGAGCCAGAGATAATCGGTTTCCGCTATGGTTACGGTGTTGCGGGTTACCATTCCTTCCGCTTCGAAGAGCACGGTCTTGGGGTTCAGGCCCGCCTCGGCATTCAGCCGGCGCGGAATGCCGAGCTTCCAGGAATGGGTGTTGCCGGCCAGGACGACCACGGTAAGATCGGGGTGCTCTTCCTGGAATTTGCTGAGGTTTTTGGCCATCATGATATCGCCGAGAATTTTGGTTTCGCAAAAATTTTCGAAGGAATGTTCCTGCAGCATGCCCTTGAAAAGGTTAAGTCTGCGGATTACATCCTGATAGCCGGGCTCGATATCACAGATTATCCCCTCACCGAGACCTTCGAGCTGCTCGGGGGTCAGGGAGTCGAAGCCCTCCATCTCCACCTGGATGAGGATATCACGCGAGATGTTGAGTCCGGTAAGTTTTATATGGTTGCTTCTGAGGTATTCATAGAGTGGCCGGTAACGCTCCCATTCCCCCCAGTTTTCGTTGAATTCGTTGACAAAGCGACGCTTGCTGATCTCTCCCGAACTCCACTGGTCAAGGATATACTGGCTTTCGCCGCGAAACGCCTCCACCGCCACCGCGAGCTCTTGGTTTTCCCCGTGCAGCGTTTCAAGGATCTGCATCTGGGCGAGTTGATGGGCGGGAACAGTGATATCGTCGCCGAGAAAGACGATCCGGGCCTGGCGAAGTCCCTCGATCATTTCTGGAAAAGTTATGTTTTTGCCGCTGGCAAGATCGAGGATCACCGGGGATGCAAAGGCCGTGACGCAGGTTGAAAGCAGTATCGCCAAGATCAAGCCAAGGCCGGTCTTCTTTTTCATCTAATTCTCCACGGTTCGGAGTTTTCCGTTACGCTATGGATATTACATGGTTCAGTGGGCGGCAAATCCCGCTTCCGCTGAAGCTTGGCCGTCCGTTGTTTCCGGTACAATGAATCGGGATCGGATCTTCCGCCCCGGCCGGTCAGAACAGGGTGATTACCTCGGTCACCCTGCGGATTGTTGAGCGCAGGAAGAAAACCACTTTGCCCTTTCTCCGCGGTTCTCCGGGCGGCTTGGTTCTTCTCTGGGTTTTTTCGGTCGGCAGAATCAAGGTTTGTCGTTTGGACCCCGATGAGATAATTCCTGCTAATTGCCATTTTTCCATGTTAATCACCATTTGTTGTTAGGTCATATCTGTTGGAAAAAGTGAACTTATAATTAAGTCTATCACAATTTTTTTTTTGAAAACCACAAAGTTTGATGGCGTTGTAAAAAATCGCCAGCTCCTGCGTTGCTGCAAATTGTCTCGTCATTGCAGCGTACTGAAGTACGCTTCATTTCTCGAAATTCGCACGCCTTGGATCTGACGATTTTCACCCGCAAGGGGTATTGCATGCTTGGCCATCCCCTTTTTGCGTCGTGGCGCATTTTTGCTCCTCGGCATACCATAGTATGGCCTCAGTCAAAAAGTACATCACTCCTCTGCCTCGGAGCGGATAATTACCGGGTAGTGATTAAATAACAGATAAAAGAAGAGGGGGGGCGGCGCTCCAAGGGGCGTTCGGTTTTGCGGTGACGGAATTAGCCGACCTTGCGCCAGCTTCCGTCGATGAGCAGATGGTGCGGGGAAAAGCCGGCCTTGTAGTTCATGGATCCGGACTCCTCAATCCAGTAGCCGAGATAGAGGTTGTGGATCTTGTGTTCCCGGCAGAAGTTGACCAGATTGATGATGTTGAAAGTGCCGGGACTGCGCTTGGTCGTGCCGGGGTCGAAAAAGAAGTAAATCGCGTTGAGCCAGGTGCGGCCGATATCGATTATCGAAACGCCGATCAGTTTTTTCCCTGCATAATAGCGCAGCTCCATGGAGAACTCCGAGGAATTCAGGAAAAAACCGGCATAGTAATCCCTGGCCCGGTTGTTTTTGCCCGGGAAACGATGATCGAAAAAGTTCTGGAGGAGATCCGTGGTTTCCCGATCCGGGTTCAGAGAGGTTTTTTTGATGGTCAGATCCAGGTTTTGCCTGGCGCAGCGTTTTTGTTTGCGGTTCGGGACGAATTCGAAAGGGTCCAGTTTGATCGGGATACATCCTTGGCAATCCCGGCAGCCCATGGTGTAAATTGTGTCGCCGTAACGCCGGTAGCCCGCGGCCAGCAGAGTTCCCATGATCTCCGCCGGGATTGTATCGAGTCTTGCCATCCTGTAAACCGCCCGGTATCCCAGCCCGTAAGGACATTCGGTGGGAACGTCCTGCAGGTGACGGTCAATGGCCTTGAGTATTGTTTTTTCGTTTTCGGTTAATTCCGATGACATGAAAAGATGGCCCGTGATCATATTGATGGAGAAAGTTCGTTTACTTGCGTCGCCGGAATCCTTGTCCTTTTCGAGGGCCGCATTATTTAACTTTTAACTCATCTCTCCCGGCGCTGGCAACCTTTGAAAATCGGCAGCTTGAAAATGGAACCGCCGAAACACTTATGGAATAGATTCGCCCAGGTATAATCCTTCCGGAAAGGTTGTCTATATAAAGATGGATTTCTTCTGGAGAATGGCAAGTGGGGGATGAATGTGTTTTGACGGCGGCCGGAGTGAACCCCCGGATTCAGGCGCCCCTGAAAAGCCAAGGGGCAGCCGGAACCAGCCGGGGATGGTGGAATTAAACGGGCGGAGTTAGCGGTACTCGACAATATGACCGAGACGAGGGGTCTGGGAGAAGTTCCTTAACAGGTACTCGGCCAGGAAAATTTTGTTGCCGGTGTCAATCGTGAGTTTGTACCAGTCGATAAGGATCTCGATATTGGCTGAGCTATCCGGGACGGGGCTTTGTGAATCGCGGTAAAAACAGAGTCGTTCGGCCAGAGCCGGCAACTCCGTCAGGCAGTCGAAGAGGTTCATATTCTGGCCAGGGTCGCCGGTAAGAATGTCCCTGGCCTTTAGATATGGACGACAGTGGCATAGGAGCTGGTCGCCCGGTCCGGAGGGGCTCTCCGGGACCCCGGTTTTTTCTGTAAACCCAGGCAGAGCCGTGAAGGCAATGATGAAAAAATCCCGTAAACGGTCCGCAGCCATGGTCAGCTTCATAACCGTTTCAGAAAAGTGAAAATCGAAGCAGGAACTCATCTCGCCGGGATTCTGGTGGTACAGGTGGCTGAGGCCGATCGAGTGGCGGGATGATTTCATCAGCTTCTCGAATTCCACGCCTTTCCTGGTAATTTCGGCGATATTGACTTCAGGCCAGGCGGGGCCTGGCGGGATCCCGGAGAGATCGGGAGATTCACGTTTGGCGGGCGGGTCGGTTTGCCACATGGCCAGACCCAGATAATCGGGGTCGGCACGGTTGTCGGCCAGCCAGCCGTAATGGTCGATATCGTAGATTTCCCGATCATTTAAAAAGGGACGCAGCTCCTGGTCTAGGTATTCGACCAGTTTTTCCCTGCTTAGAAATTTTAATATACTCACTGAATCCCCCCCAGCGGTGATTTTGCGGCTTCGGAAAAATCCGAACAGACTAAGGTGATTGGCGATAATCAACCAAAGCGACGCCGTTTGTCAGCTGCCCCCCATTTCGGCAGGATTGACGATTATTAAAATTTACCTTTTGGAATTAAAAAAGATATGGGGGTAACCCCGTATTTCGGCCGGAATAAATGATCGAAAGATTTCCTGATGACCCGGCGGCTGGAGTTATAAACGGTATTGGGAGGCGGGGTATCGCGGGATGCTCATTGGCTGTAAACCTGTGAATACTTTATTATTTCCCGGCGAATCTCGGCGCGTAATTCGAACGGGGTCAGGACCTCGGCGTCGCTGCCCCAGGAAAGAATCCACCGTTTGACTCCGAGAAGATGACGAGTCGGGAAGGAGAGGAGCAGGGCGCCGTCCTCTTCTCTGACCATGGTCTGCTCGGGATGCTGATCCCTTTCCATTATATATGGGGCGATTTTCGGCGAAAAGCGGATTTTCACCTCCTGTTGCCGGGCGTTTCCGAACAGGCCGAAATTGGAATCGGTGAAATCATCCAGGTTGAAATCGGCCGGGATCGTGAACGCAGCCTTCAGGGCTCTGGCCCGCTTGATTCGGGAAATCGCAAAGATTCTAATCCCGGCGCGCAGGTGGCAAAAGCCGATCAGATACCATTCGCCCTGGAAACTGACCACATGGTAGGGATCGATTCTCCGTTCGGAATTTTCCGTGGCGCCGGGCTTCAGGTAACTTATTCGCAGCCCCCGATAATGGTGGAGGGTCTTGGCCACGGTCTCCCAGATCATCGGGTCGATATCGGCCCGGGAATCGCCGAGTACTGAAATCCGGTCATCGATCCAGGCCGGAGAGATGGTAATCCTCTCCGGCAGCGATTTCTCGATCCTGTCGAACACCGCCGCCAGTTTCCGGTAAATCGGGGTATTCCGGTGTTGTTCCATGATCTTGCGGGTCAGGCAGATCGCCAGCAGATCGCTTTCGTTGATCTTGATTGCCGGCAGCTGGTAGTTTTCTTCGGTGTAATAGTAGCCATGCCGGCTCCGGTCGTAGCTGAGTGGCGCGTCGCATTGATTTTTGAGGTAATCCATGTCGCGCATGATCGTCTTGGGGCTGACCTCATAGGCGGCGGCCATGCTCCGGCAATTGGCTAACTGCCCGTTCTTCATGCCTTCCCTTACCTGCTGGTCCACAAAAACGAGGCGCCTGAACTGGGTTTTGTGCTTGGCCATTCGCGATAATTCCTTCCCGAGAAAAAATTTGCTTACCCCAAAAAAAAAATCAGGTATGGGACCTCGGTTGTCCTACCCCATGGTTTATTCTGTTTCCATAACAAAGTCAAAAATCTTATGGAGGCGTGATTATGGAGTTGAGCGGATACTGGCGGGTTCTGGCTGAAGAAAAGCTTAACATGAAAATTGATGGGGAGCGGAAAAGAACAGCGGAGCAGGAGCCCCGGGAACGTCCGATCCCGGACGGACAGGCGATGTCCCTTGATGTATATCTGGCGGTGCCGACCTTTATCCGGCGGGGAATAACGATAAAGGCCTGAAGGTTGTGCCCATGATGGCCGCGCCTCGGGCCGGCGCAGCCTGACTCCTGAACCCGTGACGGCCTAGCGGGAAATTTTGTTTTACCCGTTTGTTGTTACGTAAAATAATCGTTTTTTCACTGCGTCATCTCGATTCACCCCGCCGCCCTGCGGGGCGCCCGATAACGGCGCATCTGCGGCGTTGGCAACTCGTTGATATACCATCAGTATTATTAACATCGTTGCCGCCTTGCATCTGCACCGTTCTCGAACGCTCACGGATTCAGGTGACTCTTAAAATATCAGGACGCTTTTGCGACCTTGTTTTGTCCCCCGGTGGTGATTAAAATATGAGGCATGTCTGAATTTAAAGAGCAGTGGAATCTGGAAATGGCCATGCAGGTCCTGAGCAGCCGGAATGTGGATGGCGAGGTGTGGTCCGAGGCGGCCAAATGGTTGTTACTCTACGGGCCGCCGCGGATAAAGGAAATTCTCGAACAGGCCTCGACTCATGCCTTTAGCGAGTATCTTCCCCACCTCCAACCCAAGGGCTATGGCGATACCGGCCAGGCCTATTACGATTTAGGCGAGATCGCGGCCGCCCTTGGCGTCGATGAGGATCAAGTGGCCGCCAAGCTCGCTGAACTCCAACTCGACGAAGGGGTGGAAGTTTTTGTTGAGGGCGACCGAGTCTACAAGCTCCAATAAAAGCGATCACAGGGTGCCGAATCTGCTGTGTTATCGGCCTGCTCATGTACACCAGTACACATCGCAGGCCGATGCCTTGCATCTCCGGCACCCTGTGATCGCTTTGCCGGTCATGTTATCTCTGTTTTTTCCCCTCCGACTCCAGAGTCCCGGCATCAGACTCCCGGTTCCCGACTCCTGACCCCTGACCTCTCACCCCTGACTCCTGGCTTCTGGCTTCTAATTTCTCAACCCTCACTCCCAGCCGGGCTAGTCCAGCAAGCGCTTCTCCCCCTCCAGTTTCCTGATCCAGCCGATCTCCTCGGTGACTTCCAGAACCCCCATGTATTGGTCCGAATCGCTATAGACCGGGAAGTAGCGAATCAAGACCGTGTCCTCCCGGAAATTGATCCAGAACTCCGCCTTGTCGAGGCTGCGGTTTTTAAAGCCCTCGACAATCCGCTTTACCGTGTCGACGCTTTTTTCGGGGTGGCATTTATCCACCTTGCGGCCGATGACCGAACGGGTCCGGGGGAAGATCTTCTTCTTGTCCAGCCGGTTGAAATAGGCGACGGTATCCTCTGCATCGACAAAGGTTAATTCAAACGGCAGGCTTTCCATGATCGCGTCCAGCTGTTCGTATGAAAGGCCCTTGATCAGGCGGGTGCGGTTCTTGCTGCCCCCCTCCGCTTCGCCGAGCATTCCGGAAAATTTTTCCCACGCCCCGGCCCCGTAAGCTTCCCGGTTGAGCTGGTCGAATTGGGTCAAGATCTTCTCGCCGTCGCCCTCCTGCATAACCTTGCGGGCCATCGGATAGAGGATATCGTTTTCCTTCCAGATATGTTCGGCCCGGATCACCAGATATTCAAGGCCTTCCTGTTTGAATTTGGCGATCTCTTCCTGGCCCGCCTCGGCAAGGGTGTCAAGCCGGGCGGTCATATTCTGGAGAAGGCGGCGCTCGGCATCGTGTTCCATGAGCATTACCCCGAGGGGCCCGCCCTCTATCGGCACGCCTCTCTTCTCCATCAGCGGGAAGAGGAATCCTTCTTCCTTGCGGTTGTGGATCTTGTCGCCGAATTCGAGGAGAAAATCGATTGCCCGCTGCATCTGCAAGGGATCGTGGCTGCCGCCCTCGATTTTATCGAGATTGATTTTCAGGACCGACATGGCCCGCTCGATCATTTCATGTTCGGCAATCAGAAAATCGTCCCATCTTTGATATCCAGCCATTTCACACCTCCTTATGATTGTATTTAAGCAATTGTCTTGTCAGCAAATAGGCAATTGTGTACGCTGGTAAGCGTGTTTGCGTGTTTGCGTGTTTGTGATGACCTGTTCATTAAGGCTATTGTCGCATATAACCGGGCGGGGGACATTGATTTGAGTCAACAATGATGGCGTCGCAAAAAATCGCCAGCTCCCGCGTTGCTGCAAATTGTCTCCTCATTGCAGCGTACTGAAGTACGCTTCATTCCTCGAAATTTGTGCGCCTTGGAGCTGGCGATTTTTGCTTAGCCATCTCATTCTGCCTGGTGAGAAGTGAGGGAGTAAGGGAGTGAGGCGTTGGAATTGATAATTGGAATTGATAATTGGAATTGATAATTGGAATTAATAATTGGAATTGAGGGTTGGGTCTGAGGAGTTAGCTGTGAGAAGATAAAAGTAAGGGGGCGGATCAACCAGTCGCCTCACCCCTCACCCCGCACTCCTCACTCCTAACCGGGATTTAGATATGGCGAAATCATTATATAGTTTTATCGACGAAGCGGATCTGCCTCTCTTTCAGGAGTTTGTCGGCGAGTTGATGGGTTCCAAACGGCAAATCCTTTTGCGTAACGATATAATTACCGGCTTCTACGATTTCCTCAAGGACGGCCGCGAGGAGAAAGCTCCCAGCTGCTGGCGTTTTCTGCGTAAGGTCCAGGAGGCTCTGATCTGGGAGGGGCGGCTGATCGTGATCTATCGGCATCGCCGGGCCAGTTGCCGGGTCTATGTCTTTAACGGCGTGGACGAGGAACTCGGTCATCTGGAAATCGATGATTTTCTTGAGATCAAGGAGGATGTGGTCAGACCCGACCTGAATCCCCAGGACCGGACCATGAAGATCAACCTCTCTTCCTTTTATGACTATGGTCCGATCCTCAAGGATCCGCAGACTATCGGCCACGGCATCAAACACCTGAACCGGCATATGACGGCCAGGCTGTCCAATCAGCCCGACAAGTGGCACCAGGTCCTCTATGAGTTTCTCAAACTCCATCAGCTGCAGGGCATCCATCTCCTTCTTGACGGCGAAAAGATCAGGGATACCTTGGAACTGGAATCATCCCTGGAGGACGCCCTCGATTTCCTTGACCGCTGCGACCGTGAAGCGGGACTCGAATACATCGTCGGCAAGCTGAGAAAAATAGGTTTCCTTGATGGCTGGGGGAATTCCCGGGACCGGATCCAGGAGACCCTCCATCTTCTCCAGGATACTCTGGAGCAGCCCAGTGAGGATGTTCAGGAAGAATTACTCTCCAGGATTCCGATGGTCTCCAAGGTGACAATGATCTCGCCCCACGGCTGGTTCGGCCAGGAAAACGTCCTGGGCAGGCCCGATACCGGCGGCCAGGTGGTCTATATCCTCGACCAGGCCAAGGCCCTGGAAAAACACCTGACCAGGGATCTGGCCCTGTCCGGGATGGATATCAGTCCGAAGATTATAATTGTCACCAGGTTGATTCCCGAAAGCCAGGGGACCACCTGTGACCAGCGCCTTGAGAAAGTCCACAATACCGAAAATGTCTGGATTCTGCGGGTCCCTTTTGTCGACCGGGAGGGCGAGGTGGTTCCGCACTGGATCTCCCGCTTCCGGATCTGGCCCTATCTCGACCAGTTCGCCGAAGATGTTGAAGGCGAGATCGAACTTGAATTCAAGGGCAGGCCCGACCTGATTATCGGCAATTATTCGGACGGTAATCTGGTCGCGACCACCCTGTCCAGGAAGATGGGGGTGATTCAGTGCAATATCGCCCATGCCCTGGAAAAATCGAAGTATCTTTTCAGCGATATCTACTGGCAGGATTTCGAGGAAGAGTACCATTTTTCCGTGCAGTTCATGGCCGACCTTATCGCCATGAATCTGGCCAACTTTATTATTTCCAGTACCTCCCAGGAGTTTATCGGCACGGAGAAGTCCATCGGCCAATACGAATCCTACCAGTTTTTCACGATGCCGGGCCTGATGCATGTCACTAACGGCATCAATCTTTTTCATCCCCGGTTCAACGTGATCCCGCCGGGGGTCAATAACGATATTTATTTCCCCTTTTCAGAGAAGCGGCGCCGTCATTCCGCGCCGGAGCTCAAGGCCTTGAACAGGATGATTTTTACAGGGGATGACGCCGACTCTTTCGGCTCCCTGGACAACCCAGACCTGCCGCCGATCTTTACGATTTCCCGGCTTGACCGGATCAAGAATCTGACCGGCCTGGTCGAGGCCTACGGGAAAAGTGAAAAACTGAGGAGCCAGGCCAATCTGGTGCTGGTCGCCAGCGTCATTGATCCCGCCAAGTCCGGCGATGACGAAGAGAAGGCCGAAATCGGCAAGATGTACGAGCTGATCGACAGGTATCAGTTGCAGGGCAGCTTGCGGTGGATCGGCAAAATGCTGAACAGCCGGGAGGCCGGTGAGGTCTATCGGATCATGGCGGACCGGCGGGGCGTTTTCGTGCAGCCCGCCCTGTTCGAGGCTTTCGGCCTGACCATTCTTGAGGCGATGCACAGCGGCCTGCCGGTTTTCGCCACCCAGTTCGGCGGCCCTTTGGAAATTATTGAAGACCATGAGTCGGGGATCCTGATCAATCCGACCATCCACGAGGATATGACCGATAAGCTGTCCGAATTTTTTGCCGAATGTCTCGAGAATCCGGGACTCTGGCAGCTCTACTCCCGAAAGGGCATGGCCCGGGCCCAGAGCCATTTCACCTGGGACCTCCATTGTCAGCGCTTGACCAAGCTTGCCAAGGTTTACGGGTTCTGGCGTTATTCATCCTCGGATAAAGCCAAAGCCAGGCTGACCGAGTACTGCCATCTTCTCTATCATCTGTTCTTCCTGGAAAGGGCCAATAAGATTCCGCGAGAATCAAAGCCGAGTTGAGCAGCTCGTCTGCTCGTACGAAACTTATGCCCTAAGGATGTAAGGAAGGATGCTACCGTTTAATAGGCTGTAGGTCACGGCGGGAAGTTTATTTTTTTTCATAGGAAAAGGTTTACAAGGGCTGGTTATGATTATCTCGATTGGCGAAGTGGTGTGGGATATCTTCCCGGAACGCGAGGTTCTGGGCGGCGCGCCGCTCAATGTCGCCTACCACCTGCGCTGCCTGGGTTGTGAGGTCGGGGTTGTAACCAGGGTAGGGGATGACGAGCTTGGCGGCCGGACCATCGCAGCCATGGCGGATCTGAAGGTGCCGGTGGCCGGAGTCCAGCGGGGACGGCTGCCCACCGGCGCGGTCCGGGTGACGATCGGCGCCGACAATGAGCCCCGGTTCGACATAATAACTCCGGCGGCATGGGACAATATAGATCCGGTCGAGGCGGGAAAATATATCGGTTCCCGTTCTTTTAAACTGGTGTTCGGAACCCTCGCCCAGCGGGACGAAAGGAGCAGGCGTGCGATCCGGGAGCTTTGGCGGAAGGCGGATTACCGTTGTTATGACGTCAATCTGCGCCCGCCCCATACTCCCCGGCAAATCGTCGAGGAATCCCTGACCGCCGCCGAGCTGGTCAAGATGAACGGCGCCGAACTGGAAGAGATCGGGCGCTGGCGGAATTTGTCATCCCCTGATCGAAAGGGTATTGCAAGGGAGTTGATGGACCGGTATAACATAGCGGTTCTGGTGGTGACCGAAGGGGCCGAAGGGGCCTGGCTGCTCGCCGGCGATGATTATTACCGGACCCCGGGGCGCCCGGTCAAGGTCGCCGATACTGTGGGGGCCGGCGACGCATTTTTCGCAGCGCTTCTGGCCGCTCGCGAGCAGGGGCTTGGCTGGCAGGAAGCTCTGGACAGGGCTGCGGAGCTCGGCGCTTATGTAGCCTCTCGATATGGCGCGACGCCGCCGATGCCGGTCTCCTGAATTCGATCTTTAAACAAATTTATAAATATATTTTATGAGGAACCCTGATGTCTGAATCAATCACCGAAACCAATTTCGAAAATCTCAATCTGATCCATCGCGGCAAGGTCCGGGACCTTTACGAAGTGGAGGACAAACTGCTGATGGTCGCCACCGACCGGATCTCCGCTTTTGATGTGGTCATGAAAGAACCGGTGCCCGATAAGGGCAAGGTCCTGACCAGGCTCTCTCTTTTCTGGTTTGATTTTCTGAAGGATATTGTGCCGAACCATCTGATTACCGCCGAGGTCGAGCAATATCCCGAGGTTTGCCGGCCATATCGGGACGAGCTACGGGGGCGGAGCATGCTGGTCAGGAAGGCCGAGCCTCTGCCGGTCGAGTGCATCGTGCGCGGCTATATCTCCGGCTCTTTCTGGAAGTCGTATCTGAAGGACACCACGGTCTGCGGCTTTGAACTTCCCGAGGGGCTGCGGGAGTCGGAGAAGCTTCCCCGGGTGCTGTTCACCCCTTCCACCAAGGCGGAGCAGGGGCTCCATGATGAGAATATTTCCATTGAGAAGATGGAGGAGCTGCTCGGCAGGGAGCAGACCGCGAAGATTGCCGAGATCTGCGTCAAGATCTATGAAAAGGCTGCCGACTACGCCCGGGCCAAGGGGATTATTATTGCCGATACCAAATTCGAGCTGGGAATGTTCGAGGGAGAGTTAATCCTGATCGACGAAGTATTGACTCCGGACTCTTCCCGGTTCTGGCCCGAAGACCAGTATGAAGTGGGGGGCGGCCAGCCCAGCTTCGATAAGCAGTTCCTGCGGGATTATCTTTTGACCCTCGACTGGGACAAGACCCCGCCGCCGCCGGCGCTGCCGGGAGAGATTCTCGAGAAAACCGGCAACCGCTACCGGGAGGCGCTGGAGCGTATTACCGGCAGCTCTCTATAGGCCGCTTTCCCGGAGATCCTTGGCCATCTGCAGTTGCGCGTTGTTGAGAGACTTGGGGATTTCTACGTTGATCCTGACGTAGAGATCTCCTCGAGGTCCTTTCGGTCCCGCCGGCAAACCCTTGCCCTTGAGGCGGAGCCTGGCATTCGGCTGGGTTCCCGCCGGCACCTTGACTTTCAGGGAGGGTCCGTCCAGGGTAGGCACTTCGATTTCACTGCCCAGAATTGCCGTGGATAGTTTTATCTGCCGGTCGACGATCAGGTCATCGCCGTCCCGAATGAAGGTCGGGTGGGGCAGGACCTTGATCTGTAGATAAAGATCGCCGGGCTGCCCGCCGGCCGGCGAGGGGGAGCCCTTGCCGGCTATCCGCAATTTTTTGCCGGAATCTATTCCCGCCGGTATTTTAATTGAGACTTTTTCGGGTTTGTCGGTCCGCCGCAGGGAGATGGTTTTCTGGGCGCCGTTTAATACCTCGTTTAAGGTAATGGATAATTCCAGAAGAAAGTCTTCGCCCTTGGGGCGCTGCATGGTTGGGCCCTGCCTGCCGAAATCGCCTCCGCCGGCCTGCTGAAAAAAGGATTCGAAGCCGCCGCCTCCGCCAGTCGATCTGAAGGTGGTCCTGCCGCCGCCACCGCCGAAATTGATCCCGAATTCCTTGAAGATATCGCCCAGGTCGAAGTTCCGGAATATATCCTCCTGGCTGTAGCGCTGCTGAAATCCTTCCGAGCCGTAAGTGTCATACTGCTTACGTTTCTGTTCATCGGACAGGACCGCGTAGGCCTCGCTGATTTGTTTGAATTTTTCTTCGGATTCCTTATCACCCTTGGTCTTGTCGGGATGATATTTCAGTGCCAGTTTGCGGTAGGCCTTTTTAATGACGGCCTGGTCGGCATTACGGTCGACGCCTAAAATTTCGTAGTAATCCATAGTGTTTATTCTGATTTATTATTGGTTGATTTGATTCACGCGCCTTATAAATCAAACCATAAGGGGTCCGGGCATGTCCATCAAATGATTTTAGAAATCCGACCTGTCAGCGGTTCGATCCCAGCTGTTTCTGTCGGTCTATTAATTGCCACGAGACAGACGGACAGCGCCACTAAAAGGGGACGTCGTCGCCCATTGAAGGTTCCGGCAGCGGCGGTTCATCGTCGGGACCGATATTGCCTTGGGCGGCTCCCTTGGGAGTGAGAATCTTCATCTCCCGGGCAACGATCTCGGTGGTATAGCGTTTGTTGCCGTCCTTGTCTTCCCACTGCCTGGTCTGGATGCGCCCTTCGATATAGGCCTTGGAGCCCTTGGAGAGGTATTCGCCGCAGACCTCGCCGAGGCGGCCGAAGGCGACGATTCGATGCCACTCGGTCTTCTCTTCCTTGTTGCCGTCCTTGGTCCAGGTCTCGGTGGTGGCCAGATTGAAGTTGGCCACGGCCGTGCCGCTCTGGGTGTAACGGACTTCCGGGTCCGCGCCGAGGTTGCCGATCAGGATCGCTTTGTTTATCATTTTCCCCTTCCTTCTTAAGATGGTTGATTAGGTTATGTACCGGCTCCAATCTTGATGGCGTCGCAAAAAGTCGCCAGCTCCCGCTTTGCTGCAAATTGTCTCGTCATTGCAGCGTACTGAAGTACGCTTCATTCCTCGAAATCCGCGCGCCTTGGATCTGACGATTTTTGCTTAGCCATCCTCAATGCTTTCGCAAAAAGGACAAAAGAACTGTCATTTCGAACGAACGTGAGAAATCTTGTTCTTTAACTGACAAACTCGCAAAAAGTTCCGGACGGCTAAGCAAAAAAATCGATATTCGGGAGCGGGGTGTTTTTGCGGCCGAGGCCATACATACGGTATGCCGAAGGAGCAAAAACGCGCCACGCCGCGGGAGATCGGATTGCATGCCCCTTTTTGGGCATTTTTGCGACGACACCAAACTTAATATAAGTTGGGGGTCTGGAAAAGGCAATTCTGCTCCGGGTGGAAAAATAAAAAGGGGAGGACCGGGCTGAATCGGCAATAATCCAGGCGCCTGGCGCGACAGACTGCGATTTAACCCGGCCGTTCTGTTCGGGAGGGGGATGTTTGGGGCGACTGTTTGGGAAATCGGCCCGGCGGAGCAATCAGGAGAGTTTTGCTCTCATCTCGTCGAACTCCTGCGGGTTGATCTCGCCGGCGGCATATCTTTTTTTGGCGATATCCAGGGGGCTTTCTCCGCCGGTATGATCGCCGTCCTTTCTGATCAGCAGCCTGATCAACTGGACAACTATAAAAATTAGCACTCCCCAGAACAACAGGGGCATGATCCAGCCGAAAAACCAGCCTCCCCCCTCGAAGGGACCCCAGTTACAGTAGCCGCCATACCCCCAGCCGCCGAATCCTCTGACCAGCATGGTTATCTCCTCCAGTATATGTGGATGTCATCAGAATCGCGATAGCGTCGTGAACCGTGTTGATATCGCGGTGAATCGTGATGGCCATTGTAGTAGCCATGGCCTCTGCCATGGCCGCGACCGTGAAACCAGGGGCCATGGCAGCCGCTGAGGAGTGCCGCGACGGACAATATCGCCGCGGTCATTAACAGCTTCTTCGCTTTAAAGCGGATTTGAGCAGCTTGTCTGCTCGTACTAAACTTATGCCCTGCGGGTATAATTGGCATATCCCACCTCCTGTCTCTCTATTTTGGGTAGGATAAATATGCAATTTAAATACCGGAATTTAACTATATGTTTAAATCATTTTTATCTATCGGGAATTTCGATGTTTATCCGGGAGGAGCCTGGTTGGTGGGATTTTCGCAAGAAAGGATATTTGGATAGTATTGGCTAAAAGAGTGACCGGCTTTGAATAATATTATCTAACCGATGATTTGTATTTTAGCTGGTCGGTCGGCGCCGACTGATAGTTCTTGTCAAGAACCTGAATCAGTTTAGCGTTGACGCAACTTGACAAAGCCGCAAAGAATGTGTACAAAAAAGGTGTACGCTAATTTAAGCATAAGGGTTTAGCCATGATCGAGGTCAATGTCAAAGAAGCGCGCAGTAAATTAAGTCTGCTTTTGAACAAGGTCAATCACGGAGAAGAGGTGGTGGTGACCCGATACGGTAAGAAGGTGGCCTGCCTGGTTCCCCCCGGCTCCTCCGGCCGCTTGCCCAGTCTCAAGGAATTCCGTGAACGGATCAAGGTTGCCGGTGAGCCCTTAAGGGAAACGATCAACAAACAGCGGGCCGAAGAGCGATTCTGATGCTCTACGTGGATACCAGCGTTCTGGCGGCCTACTACTGTCCAGAAGCGCTCAGCGACAAGGCTGAAGCCGCAATCCTGGCGGCGGAGCAACCGGCCATCAGCTCCCTGACCCAGGTGGAACTGGTTTCGGCTCTGGGCCGAAAGGTCCGGGAAAAGGAGATAACCAGAGAAATCGCCAACCGTATCGTCAATCAATTCCAGGCCCACATCGGCCACGGCCTCTACCATTGGCTGCCTATTGAACACCATCATTACGAAAAGGCCTTTCAGTGGGTGGCGGCTTTCTCCACCCCGTTACGGACCCTTGATGGACTCCATCTGGCCGTCGCCGCCGGCGAGTCGGCCAGGCTGCTCACCGCCGACCAGCAATTGGCCAAGTCCGCCAAGCTTCTTGGTCTTGCCGTGACGCTGATCAGGTAAAGCGCAACTTTACACTTCCGCCAAGAATGTGTGCAAAGCGGCCGGGGTCCAGGCAGGCAACTTTCTTGCCGGAACCAGCGTCTACATTATCCCAATATTTATCATTCCGGAGAAATCACGGCTTTGACCTGGTCAAAGGCTTCCAGTAGGGGCTCGATTGATTCCTGCACCCTTTCGCCATCGTATATTGCCTTCCGGACGATCGGTTTGATGGACTCGATCCCTTGGGGGCTAAGGTCGTTGGAAAGGTAGGTTTGGATATCTCTGATATCCGTTAAATAGGAATTAAGAGTACCTTTTACACCTATGCTGGCTTCGGGGATTTTTGCGTAGGTCTGCCGTAACTCGTTGCGTCGTTGTTCGCTGAGCGTCTGGATCCTGGGGTTTGTATACGAACTATCCCACTCCGCAAAATATTCTTCGCGCTGGCTTTGCATTTTTTCGGTATGCTTGTTCAATCGTTCGCTCAGTTTCTCCATCTTATTGACATCTTTGGCATAGTCGTCGTAGGCTTCCTTGATATCGGTCTGGGGTGCCAGGACGAGTTTCCTCAACGATGCGTTGGTGGCAACGATCTGTAAACTGGTTTCCCGGTAATCCGTTTCCACCTTCTGGGTGGTCTCGGTGGTTTTTGTGGCCCTCTCCATGCCGGTTGTCGCGCAGCCGGGCAGGTACGTGATTACGCAGAGAAGCAATACGGTGGAACATACGATGGACGGAATTCTCGGTTTCATAAATGTGCCTCTTGAGAGATAAATTGCCTTGACCGGTGTGCTTCGTCGGCCCTGTAAACGAAAAACGAACCATTTCCTATGAAATCCTTGCACGCGAGAGCGATTGTCGTCAAGGAGAAAGCATCTTGTTATTTCGCATCACTGAATTAGCCGGCGTGGGCGAGACGTCAATCGAAGCCCCGGCCCACTTGGACCGATTCAGTTTTCTGCTCTACCCAACTACTGCCCGGCTAAGACCAGGGTATCGGCGCTAATGGTCCTGTCGGAAACCTGCTTACAGGACCTTCCGCCCTTGAATGAGGCGAACCACCACCACGATTACGGCGATTACAAGCAGAACATGGATCAGACCACCCATGGTGTTTGCAGTCACCAAACCCAGCAGCCACAGCACGATCAGGATCACAAAGATTGTCCACAGCATAATGTCCTCCTTTAAAACGACGGTCGCCTGTGAGGTTTTCCCGTCGTTTCAGTATCTTGTTAAAAACTCTGCCCGAGGCTGAATGAGCCGCCGGAGCTGATCATCCCGTCTCACTGAGCTCCAAAAGCTATTTTACAATCAGGTCATTTTCCACCGATATTACACCATCAACCCCGGCGGCGACTTGTCCTGCCCTGGTAACGCTCTGAGGATTATCAACAAAACCGCTTAACTGAACTACCCCATTGTAGGTCTTGACTTCGATTTGCATGGTTTTCAGTCCCGGCTCATCAAAGATAGCCGTTTTTACCTTGGTGGTGATTACCGAGTCATCGACATATTGACCGGTGCTTTGTCTTTTTGAGGTGGCGGAACACCCCAGGAAGGTGATTGTCAGGCCGATGATTATCAGCAAGCTGAAAATGCGAGGTAGTTTTTCCACGATGCGCTCTCCTTTTGGTTTTTTTGTAATTTACCTTCACCTGATTTTGGTAAAGGCGTTTGTCATTTCATGTTTATTTGGTCTCGCCTTAATTCCGCCTTATCTCATTCAGGGCGGTCAGTATTGTCCCTGCCTTAAAATCATATCAAGAGAGGTATAAGTCTTGTCAAGCTGGGTGTTCATTTTTGCAATTTTTTCATGACGTTCTCCATGTCGTGTGAGGATTAATTCTTTGGGATGCACTGACCCGTTATCCATGGTT
>JAWOIQ010000001.1:0-5331 GCA_046484585.1 Desulfurivibrionaceae bacterium | reverse complement strand
TCCAAACCAAGCCGTAAGCGTTCGCGAACCGCCGGAGATGCGAGGCATCGGCCTGCGAGCCATACATCAGTATGCGAACAGGCCGATAACGAAGCAGATTCGGTGGTCCGCGGACGCTTACAAAAAAATGGCAGCCGGGCGGCCCACAACACACAAAGTAAATCGCTACCGTTGCTTCCTTCCGGACCTGGCGGAGTTTACGACCCTTTGTTGCGCAGGACCCGACTGCCAAACTCTTATCGGCCCAGCGATCATATTTTCTCGCCGGGCCGGGGGATCACTGTAAATCATGGCGGAGAAGGTGGGATTCGAACCCACGGTACGTTGCCGCACACACGCGTTCCAGGCGTGCACCTTAAGCCACTCGGTCACCTCTCCACTTGCTCGATCTTAAATTGAAGAGAGCTAATATAGCGGTTTTTGAAGAAAATGGTAGGAAAAATTTATCCCCTGGGCCAACCCTTGCTGAAATCGCAGAATACCGCCCTGCCCGTCAATAAGCAGACCCGGGAATCCGCCTGGCCTGAGCCGTTCAGTAACCCCGCTCATCCCGAGCCTGTCTAAGGAAGATTATTTCGGGAGTACTATTAAAATTTCTCCCGTTGGTCAAAGAGATAAAACCCTGGCCGAACCGGCTGGCCGGGAGACTAACCGGGGACGTTTCCATTATTGTTCTTCCGCCGCTTCTCCTGGAAAAAGTCCCGTAACAAAGCGGTCGCCTCCGCGGCCAGCGTCCCGCCCTCGATCAGCAGGTTATGGTTAAGAAGACCGTCACTGCCGATCCGGTAACGGCTGACCAGCCCGCCGCCCTTGGGATCATCGGCCCCGTAGACCACCCGTTTCAGCCGGGCATGGACCATGGCGCCGGCACACATCGGGCAGGGTTCCAGGGTTACGTAAAGGGTGCAGCCGGTCAGCCGGTAATTGCCGAGGGCGGCGGCGGCCTGTCGCATGGCCAGCATCTCGGCATGGCCGGAAGGATCGTGCAATTCGATGGGCCGGTTGCCGCTGCCGCCCAGTACCCGGCCGATCGGATCGACAACCACGGCCCCGACCGGCACTTCGCCCCGGGCAGCCACCTGGTGAGCCTCGGCCAGAGCCATCCGCATATAGGTCTCGTCTGCTTCCATCCCCAAGCCGCAAGCTCAGGCCTTTTCGCCGCTTTTCCGCTTCCGGGCATAGTTGGCCGCTTCCCAGCCGGCGACACATCCCTCGCCGACCGCCTTGGCCATCTGGTAGGGCTGGCCGGCAATATCACCGGCCGCGTAAACCCCGGCGATATTGGTCGCCTGTTTCTTGTCGGTCTCGATATGGGTGAAGGATTCGGAGTCCAGCATTACGCCCAGATTAACCGCCAGCTCCATGGCCCCCTTGGCGCCAAGTTCGACAAAGACCCCCTCGACCTCAAGCACGGTATCGTCTTCAAGAAGCAGGCCGGTAACCGCGTTATCGCCGCTGATCTCCTTGACCCAGATATTCTCCATCACCTTTACCGTGCTGGCGGCAAGCTTCTCGGCCAGCCCCCCGGAAACGTCGACCTTCCGGCTGACCAGATAGACCTCCGAGGCATAACCGGTCAGGGTCAAGGCGCCGTCCACCGCGGCGCTGCCGTCTCCGACCACCGCCACCTTGGCGTTCCTGAAAAAATTGGCGTCGCAATCCACACAGTAGCTGACCCCGCGTCCAGTCAGCTCCTTCTCTCCTTTGACTTTGAGCTTCTTGCGGGCGGTACCCATGGCAATCACAACCGCCCTGGCGTCAATAACCCGGCTTTCAGTCTTCACCCGGAAAAGGCCCTGGGCCTCTTCGATGTGCAAGACGTCCTCGGCCAGAATTTCCGCGCCGAATTTCTTTACCTGGGCAAGACCGATTCTGAGCAGCTCGCTGCCGTCAACCACCCCTTCAACGCCGAGATAATTTTCGACATGGGCCGCATGGATACTGCTGTTTTCGGCGCGACCAAGGACGATTACCGAAATCTTTTTCCGAACCGCGTGCACCGCCGCCTGCAATCCCGCCGGACCAGTCCCGATGATCACCACATCCATTATCTCTTCGGACATCTTATACCTCCTCAAATATGATGAATTCGCAAAAAGTCACAAATTCAGTCATTGCGAGCACAGCGAAGCAATCCAGAAACATCTACTACTTGAAAAAACTGGATTGCTTCGTCACTTCGCTCCTCGCAATGACATGACAAATCAGTTTATGCAACGCCATCAAATATCTGGTTTTGATGGCGTTGCAAAAAGTTGGGTTCACCCCAATGTCATTTCGACCAACGGGAGAAATCTTAATTGTATCAAATGGTTAAAGAAAGAGATTTCTCACCTGCGTTCGAAATGACAATTTTTCATTTCAAGGGCGGATTAAAGTACCCGAAGCGAAGACGGGGAAACTTTTTCCGCAAATTCCCGAGCCAGGTACTGATTCCGAGCGCGGGTCCCGAAGGGACAAAATCGATCTCGTCCAGATACCAGTCCGGATCCATATTGAGATTGCGCAGCTGAATAAAGTCCGGTCGGCAATCTTCGATTAAATCATCCAGGGCCGCGGCTTCTGCCGGATCATCGGTAAAGCCGGGCAGGACGAAATAGTTCAGAGAGACAAATTTATCAGCCCTTTTCATGAACCGGATCGATTCCCTGACATCATCAAGGTCGAAACCCTTCGGGCGGTAATAACGGCGGTGATAATCGAGACGGGCGCTGTTCATGCTGACCCGGAGGGAATCGAGACCGGCCGCCGCCAATCTTCCGACGGCTTCCGGCATTCCCGAATTACTGTTCAGATTGATGGTACCCCGCCAGGTCCTTGCCCTGATCATGCCGATACTCTTTTCGATAATTTCGGCCTGCATTAAGGGCTCGCCCTCGCAGCCCTGGCCGAAACTGACCACTCCCCTCTCCACCCTTTCCAGATGGGGCGCCGCCACTTCGGCGATTTCTTCCGGAGTGGGAGTGAAATCGATCCGGTCCTGGGTGGCCGGGCAGCATCCGGAGGGTTGCAGAGAGATACAGCCGAGGCAACGGGCGTTACAGACCGGAGAAGTCGGCAAGGGCGCTTCCCAGCTGTCCATAAAATAATTGACCGCCGCCGGACAGCCGTAGGTGAGGCTGCATTTGCCCAGATGCTGAATCAGGCGGTTGTCGGAATTTTCCCGAAGGCGCTTGTTGGTAGCCTTTCTGATTTTTGCCGGCTGGAAACGGCCCGGCTCCTGACGCGGATCGGAATCACTGCGAAAAGCGCTGACCCAGAACCGCCCGTCAAACCAACCGACCGCCGTGTAGGCGAACAGGGGCAAAGGTTCGACCTCGCCTGATTTCTTTTCAAAGGCGGCCGAGAGGATGGCAGTGTGGGCCGGGGCCATAAAGGCGGCCACCGCGCGCACCGGCCTGCCGGGTTGAACCGGATCATCTTCAAGCTTGAGGAATTCTCCGGTGACCGGGTCGGTCCCGACCGGCTGCCGGTCGTCCAGAACAAATAACTCGCTGCCTTCGGGCAAGGGAATCAAATCCGTAAGTCGGGGGGCGATAAAGTCCCGGCCGCTGCGGCCGGCCATGGCCAGATCGGGCAGATCGCGGATCTCCCCCTTCGCGTCGGCGTATAAAAGAACGGGCTGTTCGTCGGGATGAAGGTCTTTTGTCATAAAGCAAACCGAGGCCGGTCGGGAATGATGAGGTCTCGAAAAGTTCGGGGCCACCCTTGGCCGTCATTCAGCGCAGGAGGGAATTCGGTCCTTTCAAGAACTTACAGAATGCATTGACAACGACTTGCGCAGGAGCTGGCGACTTTTTGCGATGCCATCAGCTCTGGGGACGAAGAGAGCCCAGTACGGAATCAACCGCCTCATAGATATCATTCTCGTCACCGAAGATATCCTCAATATCGCGATGATTGATCAGATCCTCGATGATGTACTGGGTCATATACAAACTCAAAATATTGGCATTGGGTACCAGCTGCCTGATCGGCGCGATCTTGAAATTGAATTCGTGTTCCTCCAGCTCAGAAATATGCTTCAGCTGAACGCTCAGGGCCTCACGAATCGCGTCGACCGAGTTGGTCTCGATAATATGTTTATCCAGCAACTTCTGAACCAGCTTTGCCGATAATTCATCGCTGTTTTTGAAAGCGGAAGAAAGCATGAAACGCCTTTCCTGCTCCCGCTTGCGATCGATGGAATTACTGGCCGCGGCATCGGCCCGGTACGGATTATGATGGCTCCCCATGGTGGCCCTCCAATGTTTTTTAGCCGGAACGATTCTAAAGTTTACCCTAAAACCCCCGACGCGTGACGCAAAAAAAATTACATAAGAAAATTCAAAACACCTTAATAAACGGAGTTGAGCGATTCCTCCACCCTTTTTTTGAAAATCGATTATAATAACCGACTTTTTTGATGCGGGGATAAAGCATGACCAACAAGCCCCTCCACACCCATCCTATAGTACTTTTGGTGAATTTATGCACGGCGACACACAACAACCAGGCCCGAAAACGCTAACCATCCTGTTGCCCGGCGGTTCCCTGCCGTTCGAGGTCCTGCGGAAAATTGACGAACTGGGTTCGAAATTCAATTTCAACCTCTACCTTTCAACCGCCCAGAACCTGCGCCTCTATAATATTGAAGAGTCCGCTCTGCCTGCGATCAAGGAGGAATTGACCGGTCTCGGCCTCAAGCTGAAGGGTCCCGGTCTGTTTCCGGTACCGAGAATCTGCATCGGCAAACGCAGCTGCAACCTGGGCCAGATCGATACTATGGCTTTTTCCGAAAAGATCCTGGCCCGCTTCGGGGCAATGACCGGGGTGAAGCCGAAGTTCAAGATCGCCGTCGCCGCCTGCCCGGCCGCCTGCTCGAACCCGGTGATGACCGATATCGGCATTATCGCCACCCGGCAGGGCTTCGACATTTACCTTGGCGGCAAGGGCGGCAGCCAGCCGAAGGCGGGAAAAAGGGTGATGCGCGGGGCCGACGAGGAACAGGTCTTAAAGGTAATCGGCGAGGTCGTCGAATACCACAACCAGTCCCCCGCCAAAAAACAGCGAATCGGCAAACTGCTTGATGATCCGAATTTCCCTTATCGGGACGAGGTTTGAACTGGCGGGCTGACTTCGGCGGGAATGAATGAATACCGGCAGGAGAGCGTCGGCAGCCCCCTACCAGACGATCGGCTTCCCGCCGTGCTTCAGGAGATAATCATTACATTTGACAAAGACCCCCGAGCCCAAAAAGCCCCGATATGCCGACAGGGGGGACGGATGGCTGGTCTTTAAAATCAGGTGGCGTCGCGGGTCGATCAGGGGCGCCTTTTTTTGGGCGAAGGC
>JAWOIQ010000157.1:0-11988 GCA_046484585.1 Desulfurivibrionaceae bacterium | reverse complement strand
TTTTTCCTTATCGACCTTACTGCCATTCACCATGACTTTGTTGAACAAACCCTGCCCGGCAACGACAAAGTAACCGTCGTTGGGGCGGTACTCGATGGTAAAGGCGCATTTCGCCGTCAAGGCGCCGGTAAGGATCAGATTGGCTGAAGGATCCTTGCCGACTGTGATCGTTTTGCCCCTCAAGATGAGCTTGGCCGGAGTCCCATGGCCCTGCAGTACCGACAGGCGGTTCTTGGGCGCGGTGGTTTCCTTTTTTTCGGATTTGTGGATGCCGGTCACGTAAAGAGTCTGGTTGTGACTTTCCATATTCATCCCGTCGGCGGCAACTGAACCGGCCTCGACTTCGTCATCCGTCAGGAGTTTGCTTATTTTGAGATTAAACTTGCCGATAGAGATGTTGTCCGATTCAAAAATCTGCCGCTCGGAATTGATCTTCTCGCCATTGACCCTGGTCCCGTTCATGCTGTGAAGATCGCTCAGGTAATAGAAACCCTTGTTAAGCTCCAGAGAGACATGCTTGCGGGATACCGAGGAATTGTTCACGATGACATTGGCGTTGTCGCCGCGGCCGATCGCCAGACATTGACCTTCTTCGATGTTAAACCGCTTGATCACGCGGTTCTTGGATAAAATCGCCCATTCTGCCATATTCTGTCACCTCCTCGCTGGAAAATAGTCCGAAGGTTGATAATAAACGATCGCGGCTATTTTGGAAAACATTTAATCAGGGTCCGACCGGGGAGAGAACAAGACCATCAGCAGGACTCCGATCTCATAGAGAATGATGAGCGGCAGGGCCAGAAGAACCGCGCCGAACAGGTCGCCGGCGGCCAGCAGAAAGGCCAGAATCAAAATAGCCCCGTAGCTTATCCAGCGCTTATCGATGAAATATCTGCGGGAGACCAGACTGGTTCGCCCCGCGGCAACCATCAGAAAGGGAATCTCGAAGGCGAGTCCGAAAGCGAAAACGGTCCGGGCCGTGAAAGTAAGATAGGAATCAAGCCGGGGTTTGGCTTGCAACTGGGGACCGGCGGTATTCATCAGAAAGGTGAGGATTTCCGGCAGGGCGACAAAATAAGCGAAAATTATCCCGGCCACAAAAAGGAAAGTGGCCCAGAAACTTACGGTCAGGGCAACATTTTTTTCGCGCCCCCGCAGCCCCGGCGCCACGAACATCCACAATTCGTAACATCCGACCGGAAAACTGGCCGCCACCCCGACCAGCACCGCCACCTTCAGATAGCCGACAAAGGCCTCGGTAAGGCCGGTGTAGATCAAGCCTTCAACCTCAGGGGAGGCGGCAAGGATCGGCTGAATCAGATAAGCGGCAATGGGCCGGGAAAAATAATAGGCCAGGGCTGTAAAACATAGCACCGAGACAAAAAAGACCACCACCCGGCGGCGCAGCTCCCTTAAATGGTCGCCCAGAAAATCGGGCAGAGGATTTTCTACATCCATCTATTTTTCTTCCCCGGCAGCTCCATCCTCGGCCTGCTCCACCGGTTCCCTGCCGGACCGATCATCAGGGGAAGCGGGATCGGCCTCGGCTGGCTCGGCTGGCTCGGCTGGCTCGGCTGGCTCGGCTGGTTCGGCTGGCTCCGAAGCTTCTCCTTGGTGGCCGGATTCAATCCCGGCCGCCTTGCGCCCTGCCGCGGCAAGCTCCTCCGGACGGGAGAAGCCAACCGGCAAATCATGATCCGGAGATTTCTGCTCCAGTTCCTCCTCCTGAAGACTGTCCTTCAGGACATTGGCGGCTTTCTTTAATTCAACAAGTTGTTTGGCGAGTCCCCTGGCGAGTTCCGGCAATTTCTCCGGTCCGACAACAATTAAGGCCACCGCCATGATCAGAATAAGTTCGGGAAGTCCAATGCCAAACATTTTTCACCAGCTTGTGTTTATGTGGTATGTAACGATCATGGGCCAGGGGCTACCATCTTTAGCACTCTTTGCAGGGGGCCGAAGATCCGAGTAGCGGCCGGAGTGCTATCCGTCTGTCCGAGAAGGCCGGCAACGACGAAGACGCAGTGCCTGCAACAGTATTCCGGTAAGGCGCGAATCCGAGACAGCTGGATGGGTCGTCCGCCGACGACGAACACTGCCTAAAAAATACGGCATTTACCCGACGGTGTCAAGCGGGAGCGGCCGGCGCTGAACCGTACAGGATCACCTTGGTGACAATTGACTTTTCCACGGTCTTTGGCTATGTTGGTCTGTTGGTGTGG
Organism: Desulfurivibrionaceae bacterium; assembly: GCA_046484585.1. Classification (GTDB taxonomy): domain Bacteria; phylum Desulfobacterota; class Desulfobulbia; order Desulfobulbales; family JAGXFP01; genus JAGXFP01. The sequence goes on along the minus strand of JAWOIQ010000157.1, from coordinate 9,766 downwards.
GACACGATTTTTCCGTCAATCCGCCAATATTTGATAAATTCGCGAAAAGTCCGGGGATGGCTAAGAAAAAACCGTCAGATAAAAGAGCGCGAATTTCGAGGAATGCAGCGTACTTCAGTACGTTGCAATGACAAAACAATTTGCAGCAACACAGGAGCTGGCTACTTTTTTTTGCGACGCCATCAATCCTGAATCAATAAATTAACTGAATTAACCGGCTCTGTCCGTCCGTCTCGCGGCTTTTTCCTGCGCGACCGACAATTTTATCGCCTCTGGCGCATGCAGATATAAATTAAGGAGATTTTTAATGGCTAACGTGGTTATCGTCGGCACCCAGTGGGGTGACGAGGGCAAAGGCAAGGTTGTCGACCTGCTCACCAATTACGCTGATTATGTGGTCAGGTTCCAGGGGGGCAACAATGCCGGCCATACCCTGGTTGTTGAAGGCAAGCAGTACATTTTTCACCTGATCCCCTCCGGCATCCTTTACGAAAACAAGAAATGCATGATCGGTAACGGCGTGGTAATCGACCCGGCCATTCTCCTGAACGAAATGAATGAGCTGACCGAAGCCGGTCTGCCCGTCTCGCCGGATCGGCTCACCATCAGCCAGAACGCCCACCTGATCATGCCCTATCACAAGCTGTTGGACGGCGCCAGCGAAAGCGCCAAAAAAGACGGCACCAAGATCGGTACCACCGGCCGCGGAATCGGCCCCTGCTACGGCGACAAAATTCTGCGAAGCGGCATCAAGGCCGGAGATATTCTCGACGAGAGCCTGTTCCGGGAGAAACTCAGGGAGAACATCGATGAAAAAAATTTCCTGCTTACCAACAAGTATGGCGCCAAGCCGATCTCTTTTGATGAAATTCTGGCTGCATATCTAGACCACGCCGAAAAACTGGCCCCCTATATCGGCAACGTCTCCGTGGAACTCGACCGGGCCCGCAAGGCCGGCAAACACATCCTCTTTGAAGGGGCCCAGGGCACTCAACTCGATGTCGATCACGGCACCTATCCCTTCGTGACCTCGTCAAACACCGTCTCCGGCAACGCCTGCACCGGCAGCGGATTCGGACCGAGCCATATCGACGAGGTAATCGGCATCCTCAAGGCCTACACCACAAGGGTCGGCGAAGGGCCTTTTCCCAGCGAACTTTTTGATGAAACCGGCGAAGCCCTCCAGAAAAAGGGCGGCGAGTTCGGCGCCACCACCGGCCGCAAGAGACGTTGCGGCTGGCTGGACGCGGTAGTGGCCAACGAAGCAGTCCGCCTGAATGGCATAACCGGCCTGGCCATAACCAAGCTCGATGTTCTAAGTGGCGAGAAAAGCCTTAAAACCGCGGTTTCCTACGAAGTCGACGGCGAAAGATACGAGGCGATGCCCGGCAATATCAGAACCACCGCCAGACTGAAACCGGTTTATGAAGAAATGCCGGGTTGGCAGGAAGATATCAGTAAGGCGAGAAACATCGACGACCTGCCGGGCAAGACCCGGGATTATATCAAAAGAATCGAGGAACTCACCGAAACCCCGACCACGCTGCTCTCGGTCGGTCCCGGCCGGGAAGAGACCATACTGCTCCGGAATCCATTCGAAAAATAGGTCGTGAGCAACAAAGGTAACGATGTTGATAATACTATTGGTATATCAACAAGTTGCCCACGCCACCCCAAGGGTTCTGTTCAATCCTCCCTTGAGGAGGGCACTTCCTGCGGGGCGCAGATGCACCGTTATCGACGCCCCGCAGGGCGGCGGGGTGAACCATGGCAATCCAGAGAAAAACGATTATCCAATCCAATGACAAACTGATAAAGTTGAGTTAAAGCACCTTGCCTCTCGGACGAAACTCATGCCCTGTGGGTATAAAGTGAAATTCCCCATAAAGCCGTCACGGATTAGAGGTTGCTAGGGGTAAACGGCCCATTAACCGTCACCGACTCAGAATCATTCCAAGAGGCAGCTTCCCGCAGTATCAGGCCCACAAATATATGATGAGATTTTCTTTTTCCCATAAGCTTTTCGCGGGCTTTTCCCTGCTCTCCCTGCTTACCATTCTGCTTGGCGTCACGACCTTCACGACCATTAACGAGATCACTCGCGGCCAGCGGAACCTGGCCCTTCTCCAGGAATTCGAATTAAGAGTCAACACCCTGGAAGCTGCCGCCAACTCCCAAAGCAATGTTGCCTTTATATCCGCCAAGTCCTACGAGGACTTCCGGGAGAATCTTGACCGAACCAGGCAGGTAGCGAATGAGATTCTCCACTCGGATTACTGCGAATCCGGCCCGAATCCTGACGGAGCCGGTTCATGTCAGGCAATCATGCTGGAAGCGATGGACTTCTATCCCCAAGCCGCTATCGAGCATTATGAAAAAACACTGTCAACCCTCCGCCTCATTAACCAGAACCACTTTATCTACAGAAAGATGCTGGAGGCGGAACCTCGGCCCGGAAAGGTTGACCACAGTCAAATAAGCACAACCATCCACCAATTGGAAATGCTGAAGCATGAATTCGAAGAGTCCAACGACTTCGCGGTCATCGAAGAGATGAAGAGTCGGTTCGAGTTTCTCAGGGATCTTGATCCGAATCCCGAACTTCTGGGTTTGGCGGAAATATTTGTCGCCAACAGTGAACGGACCTATCGAAACCGTCTTGAAATAATTGCCACCCGGGAAGACCTGGCTGAAACGACGCAGAGATTCCGTATCACTGCCAAAGACCTCCTTGAAGACGTAGTCAGCGGCGGCAAGCAAGACGAACAGGAAGTGCGCACCCTCATCATGTTATTGGGGACCGGCTCTATCGCCTTGACTCTGCTGTTCTGGTTGCTGACCTCGAGCCGCCTGGCCCGGTTCATGAAAAACCAGAAAAAAGCCATTAACTCCATAAAAACCGGTCATTACGACTACCCCGCCGAAAAAGACACCAACGACGAACTCCACGAACTTTATCTGTTCACCAAGGATCTCGCCGAGAACCTCAAGGAGGAGATCGCCGAACGAGAGTTTTCCCAGCAGGAAAAAAAGGAGCTGGAATTTCAGCTTATGCAGGCCCAGAGACTGGAATCGATCGGCATCCTGGCCGGGGGAATCGCCCATGATTTCAATAACGTTCTGACCGGAATAACCGGCTATACCGAGTTGGCCATGGCCAGGCTGGATGACAACCACCCGGTGAAGAAATACCTGGAGACCATAGCCGACTCAGGTCAGAAAGCCGTTGAAATGACCAGACAATTGCTGGTCTTCAGCCACAAACAGGAAACGGCCAAAAGGGTGATCAACCTGAATATGCTGGTCACCAACCTGATGAAGATGCTGGACCGGATGATTGGCGAGGATATTGTCCTGGAACTTGACCCCGCCCCTGACCTGCCGGCCGTGATGGCCGACCCTGCCCATATCGAGCATGTCCTGCTGAACCTGGCGGTCAACGCCAAGGACGCCATGCCGGGGGGCGGCAAGCTTACCGTCAGAACCTCGACCGCCATTCTCGACGGTCCGGCCGTCGACCAGCTTGTCGGAGTCGATCCGGGCAATTTCGTCCTGATCTCGATCACGGACAACGGCCGCGGCATGCCGGAAGAGGTCCAGAAAAAAATATTCGAACCGTTCTATACCACTAAGGCAAACAGCCGGGAAAGCGGATTGGGCCTGGCCACCGTTTTCGGAATTATCAAACAGCACAACGGCCATATAAGCGTGGAAAGCGCGGTCGGGCAGGGAACCACCTTTAATTTATATCTACCGGCGATTGACAATGAACAGCAGAGCGAAGAGGCTGAACCGGCCTCTTCAGTCCAGGCAATCTGCCGGGGCCGGGAAACAATTCTGCTGGTCGACGACAATGATACGGCCCGGGACTTTGTCTGCGAAACCCTGGAATATTGCGGATATAAAGTCCTTACGGCCAGCAGCGGCAGCGAGGCCGTCAAGATAATGAATCAGGCAAATTACCCAATCGACCTGCTTCTTACCGACATAATCATGCCGGGTATGAACGGCATGGAACTGGCCGTGAAAACCAGGAAAGTCCATCCCGGAATCAAGGTGATTTTCATGTCCGGTTATGACGAGCTGCCCGTCGACCAGAAATTGGCGCAAATGGTGAAGAATCTCGACTTACTGAAAAAACCGATGTCCCTGGAGGGACTTTCCCGCAAAGTACGGGAAGTCCTTGACCGCTGAAGCGGCGAGCCCGCGGGAACAATCAATTCAGCCCGGACAACGACCCCAATCCCCTCCCCTCCCGGCTGCCAGCCCCATGAAATAATTATATTGATTCCACCCTTCCCCTGCCCCATAATACATATTAAACATTTGACGCAGGCAAACAGCCCCAATTTAAAAAATCGATTGTCAAAAAAACATTATGGAGTAGAATTCATTGTTCACCTTTATTTGATGGGCTCGTGACAACATAATAAATTAGAGCTGAGTTGAGCAGCTCGTCTGCTCAAGCGAAACTTATGCCCAGTGGGTATAAGCCGTACCAGAACAATCACTTTTACGAGTTTATCTTTCTGACAAGGATCAATTAAGCATTACCCATGAGGAGAAGCCAGCCATGGCCAGAATCACTGTTGAAGATTGTCTTTCCAAAGTCGGCAATGAGAATCGGTTTGCCCTTATCCATCTTGCCGTTGCCAGAGTGAAACAGCACCGCAAGGGGAAACCCTTTCTGACCAAAGGCAAAAACAAGGAGAGCGTCATGACCCTCCGGGAAATCGCGGCGGGGCAGGTCTCCTTCGAAAACATCGAAGAACTTGGAAAGGAAAAAAACGAACCGAAAACTCCCGAGGCAGACACCGCGCCTGTCGCAAATTCAGTAGAGTAGATAAATACCCATGCCGGAAAATTATTACGATATTCTCGGAGTTTCCGAGTCCGCGTCAGCCGATGAGATCAAGAAGGCATATCGCAAGATAGCCATGAAAAATCATCCCGACCGCAACCAGGGCAATAAAAAGGCCGAAGATAAATTCAAGGCGGCCGCCGAAGCTTATGAAGTTCTCGGCAATCTGGAAAAACGGAAAATATACGATCGCTTCGGCATAGAGGGTCTGAGCAGCAGCGGTTTCGGAGGGGGACCGAGTGACATTAACGATATATTCTCCCACTTCGGCGACCTCTTCGGTTTCGGACAACAGCGGGAAAGGGCGGCAAACGCCCCGATTCAAGGCGCCGACCTCCGTTATGATCTAACCATTTCGTTCATGGAGGCAGTCCATGGCGTCGAGAAAGAAATTGAGATAACCAAGCCTGAAACCTGTTGGACCTGTGATGGTACCGGGAGCAGACCGGGATACAAACCTGAAATCTGCCCCAATTGCAACGGCCGCGGCCAGACCATTCGCAGCCAAGGTTTTTTCAGTGTCAGCACCACCTGCCGCGTCTGTCGAGGCGAAGGACGGGTGGTAAAGGAACCATGTGCTGACTGCGACGGCAATGGCCTGGTCAACAAAAAGAAATCGATTCCCCTGAAGATCCCGGCAGGAGTGGACAACGGTTCACGGATGCGGGTCACCGGCGAGGGAGAAGGAGGGCGCCGCAATGGCCCGGCCGGCGATCTCTACATATTCCTGAACGTCGAGGAACACGAATACTTTGAAAGGGAAGGCAGCAACATCATTTTAAGGCTGCCGATCTCCATCGCCCAGGCATCCTTGGGCTGCACCCCGACAATTCCCACGATTCACGGGGAAGAGTCCTTGACCATCCCGGCCGGCACCCAGCCCGATCAACAGTTCATCTTGAAATCGCAGGGGGTTAAAAGCCTGCGAGGCAGCGGTTACGGCGACATGTTCGTCATTGCCGAAGTAACAGTGCCCAACGAACTCACCGACAGGCAGAAAGAGCTGATGGAGGAATTCGCCGAGATCGAGCGCGAGACCGGTGAACGCACGGAGGATGGTTTTTTCAAAAAGCTTTTCCGTAAAAGCGCTTGAGCCCTCGTTGCGCGCGGCGCAACCGTTTAACGGCACGAACTTGCGAATTACCTGATACACACATTATTGTAAGCGAGCGACTTAATTGACGGATTGTTCCACAAACAAAAATGGCCTGAGCCATTTCGATGAAGCAGGCCGTGCCCGAATGGTGGATGTCAGCGCAAAGCCCGACACCAAACGGGTGGCGATTGCCGGCGGCGAGATCCGGATGTCGGCCGAGACTTACGAAATGATCGACGAGGGCGGAATTGCCAAGGGTGATGTACTGGGAATCGCCAGACTGGCCGGGATCATGGCGGCCAAAAAAACCCCAGAGCTGATTCCCTTGGCCCATCCGATCATGATCGGCAAGGTGGAAATTGACTTTTTTAAAAAGCCCAAAAAATGTACTATAGAAATAGTAGCCAGAGTGAGTACCATTGGACAGACCGGAGTCGAAATGGAAGCACTGGCCAGTGTTTCGGTGGCGGCGCTCACCATATACGATATGTGCAAGGCGGTCGACAAGGGAATGACCATAGGCAGGATACGGCTTCTCGAAAAGACCGGCGGTAAAAGCGGTGATTACAAAGGACCGGTGTACAGTCAAGAACAGATATGACGCGGGATGGCAAAGCTGTCTTGCGTGCCTGCAATAACGGCTGACGCTGCATGGCAAGGTGCCGTGCAACTGAAGTCGCAACGCATGCGGGCATATAAAATCACAAGCGATATGCCTTGGTTGAGCCTTGACCTGGACACCAGACTACCAGAATAGCAATTATCGGGAGAACCTAAAGATGGATGAGAAGCAATTGGCTCACTTCAAAAAAAAGCTTGAGGCAATCAGCGACAGTATATTGTCTGGAGCCGACAGGACCATTTCCGAAATGACGGACCACAGCGACAATTATCCGGATCCGACCGATCGGGCCGCGGCCGAATCTGACCGGAGCTTTGAACTGCGGATCCGGGATCGGGAAAGAAAACTTCTCGGGAAAATCGAGGAGGCGATCGAGCGAATTGATAACGGCAGCTATGGGACCTGCGAGGATTGTGGAGACCCCATTGCCCCGGAGCGGCTCGAGGCGCGTCCGGTAACGACCTACTGTATTGAATGTAAAACACGCCAGGAACAAGAAGAAAAGACCAAGGCCTGACAAGATGCCGGAACTTCGTAAAGACCCGATCCTCGGACGCTGGATTATTATTTCCACGGAACGGGGCAAACGGCCTACCGATTTCATCATCGAAGAGAATCAGACAAAGGGAGGATTCTGCCCCCTTTGTCCGGGCAACGAGGCCACTACTCCGAAAGAGGTCTTGAGCTACGGCCGGAAAAACCCGGCTCCCGATACCCCCGGCTGGTCCCTGCGGGTCGTGCCCAACAAATACCCCGCCCTGGTCATTGAAGGTGATCTCAACAAGGAAGGCGAGGGCATTTACGACAAGATGAACGGGATCGGCGCCCACGAGGTGATTATCGAAACCCCGGACCACGGCGCCTCTTTTTCCCATCTGCCCGCCGCTCAGATGATCCAGATCTTCTGGGCCTTCCGGGACCGCATTATCGACCTGGAAAAAGATTCCCGGTTCCTCTACGCCATGATCTTCAAGAATTACGGCCGGGCAGCCGGCGCCTCTCTGGAACACTCCCATTCTCAGCTGGTGGCCCTGCCCGTCCTGCCGAGAATGATCGTTTCCGAGCTGGAGGGCAGCAAGAGCTATTACGGCTATAAGGATCGCTGCATATTCTGCGATATCATTCACCAGGAAACCCGAAAAGACGTCCGGGTCGTCAGCCGCAACGAGCACTTCATCGCCATCGAACCTTATGCGCCCCGTTCACCCTTCGAGACCTGGGTGCTGCCCATCAACCACCACTGCTCTTACGTCTCGACTACCGAGAAGATGATGGAATCCTTGACGGCGATATTCTCCGAGGTCATGCTCCGTCTGGACGCCTGCATCCCGAACGTTCCGTACAACTTTGTCCTGCACACCGCTCCGCTCAGGTCCGAGACCCTGAATTACTATCACTGGCATTTCGAGATAATGCCCAAACTGACTTCCATAGCCGGTTTCGAATGGGGCTCGGGATTCTACATAAATCCCGTCCCGCCCGAGGAGGCCGCCAAGTTTCTGAAAGAGGCGGAGATTTGAAAGACACTTTCCGGATAGAACCAGGTTCTCCCGAAAGCAAGATAATTTCGCCAACAAATCAAAGAGGGTTATCCCGTTGAAAAAGATCCTGCTCGTAGATGACGAAGAAAGCATCCACCTCCTCTATCGGGAAGAACTGGAAGAACTTGGTTTCGAGGTGCACTCGACCATGTCCGGTGAAGAGGCCTTGAATATCCTGCCCACCCTGCGTCCGAACCTCGTCATTCTCGACATAAACATGCCGGGGATGAACGGCATCGATGTGCTGCGGAAAATCAAGGAAATGGATGCCGGCATGCCGGTCATCCTGAGCTCCGCCTATCAGGAATTCAAACAGGACCTGTCGTCATGGGCCTCGGACGATTTTATTGTTAAATCGGCCGACATGAGCCAGCTCATCGAGTCGGTATTACGTCATATCCGCGATTGACCTCGCCCTGCTCCGCCTCCGTCCGATCGGAACGAGCTCCCTATCGTTACTGCACCGGTCTTTACTCCGCAGGGCGCCTTTTCCGCGGAAACTGACATAAACAAACAACTATCCAGGCCGCACAGTTCCGATCATGAAAGACATCCAGAGCCAGCCCGACTACCGCCGCATCAATATCAAAAAGGTGGGGGTCAAAGACATTTCATATCCGATTAAAGTCCTCGACAAGACCCGGCAACATCAGAGTTCCGTGGCCACGGTCAATATGTACGTCGACCTGCCTCACCATTTCAAAGGCACCCACATGAGCCGTTTCGTGGAGATTCTTAACAGTTTCCACGGCAATATCGACCTGAAGAGCTTTCATGCCATTCTGGAGGAGATGAAGGAACGGCTCCAGGCCAAGGAAGCCCATATAGAAATGGAGTTCCCCTACTTTCTGAAGAACGAGCCAGGCCGGGATCTGGTCGGCATCAATAAATATACCTGTCGAATGCACGGCTCCCTCGGCCAGACCGACGAATTCATCATGAACATCCAGGTTCCCATCTACCCACCCCTGACCAGCCAGGCCGACGACAGTCTGCCGAGATTCCTGGGGCGCTGGGGGATTGCCGAGGTCAGCCTCTCCTTCAGACATTTTATCTGGATCGAGGATCTGATAAAAATGATTGAGGAAGTAACCCTGCATAATTTAGATTGGTCCGATGCGGCGTGCGCGCCGACCGGGAAATCCCTTTCGGTGGAAAGCATGACCAAGGCAATCGGGGTGAAGCTGGCGGAAAACAGCGATATCAGCAGTTTCACGGTCACCGTCAAAAACCTGGCCGCGGGCTTCAACACCTTTGCGACCCTGGAAGGTCCCTGAAGTTTATTTCACGTAACTGTCCAGCAGCATTTTTCGACTCTGAAGCAACGAAGTCAGCGGCCCAAAAACCAATTCTGGACATACGCAACCCAGTAAATTAACTTCAGTTGAATACGGTCGGAAGGATCCCTAGCCGTCACGGACTTCGGGTGGATAGCTATAAATTTCGCTACAACTTTTTATACCCACAGGGCATAAGTTTTGTTTGAGCAGACGAGCTGCTTAACTCAGTTTTAGACTCAACAGGGCATAAGTTTCGTTTGAGCAGACGAGCTGCTTAACTCAGCTTTAAAAACAGAGAGCGCAAACATCATGCAGGATGAACTTCTTTTTGAGATAGGCACCGAGGAGCTCCCGGCCGGTTATATC
>JAWOIQ010000109.1:0-33083 GCA_046484585.1 Desulfurivibrionaceae bacterium | reverse complement strand
GGAGAATTATCTGCGCCGGGCGGCGGGGCAGGAGGGATACACGGGCGGTTTCATCGAGCACTATCTGCTGCCCCTGCTCTATACGGGTGAACTGACCCGGGAGGTGCAGGTCGTCCTGGGAACCCTGGTCGTGGTGATCAATCTGGCCATCTACGGCCGGTTATTGGTCAGGAGGGTCCGGATTAAGCGGGGCCGCTGAAGATTGAAGTGGCTGGCCGGGGCACTTCCTTCGGAGATGCTTGTAGGAGCGGCTTCAGCCGCGAATTGAAAAGGTTGGCAGGGCGCTAACCGCCTGACATGTGTTTTTTTGCCCCATTTTCTTCCGCCACCGGATCGTTTTCACTCCCGCCCCCATGAAGCTGAATTAAAAAACTGTCCCCAGGGATTTCCTTTATTGACACCGCTATTTCTGGTGTTGACAGGACGGATTTCGTCCTGATAATAACTTGTTAAGTTTCTAGGGGCTTCACAATGGAAAAAAAGCAGCCTTACGAATTCCTTCCTCCCGATACAACCCCGCTCTGGCGGTTTGTGAGCTTGCCAAAGTTTCTATCGCTTCTTCATTCGGCCAAGCTCTACTTCAATCGTGCAGACACGTTTTCTGATAGGTGGGAAGGTGCGTTCAATGAAGGGAGTGTTCGGGAGCAGGCGAAACTAATGGGAGTAGAGGTTCCTGAAGACTTAATCAAACTGGCGTGCTGGATCCCTACTCACTCATATGTTAGTTGCTGGCACGCAGCGGAGCACGAGTCAATGGCTCTTTGGAGTATCTACGGAGAGGAATGTGGTGGCGTCGCGCTGAAAACTTCCATGGGCAAGCTGTCTAAAGCATTTTCCCCAAGGTCGGAAAGTCACGATAGTAATTTGTTTTCCCAGGAAGTCTGTGCAGTTCAGTATATAGACTACAAAACAGAACACCCTTTCTTAAATGATTTGTGCGGTCCTCTTTGTTATAAACGGCAAGCTTTCGCATTTGAGCAGGAAATACGTGTGATAAGAATGCTCCTTCCTACTACGCCGACTCGCCGAGAAGATGGGTCGAAGGGAAGAGCGATACACATGGCTGAACCACCAGAACGCACAGGGATGCTCGTTGAGACGGAGCTAGGTGAGCTGGTTGATGAAATTTACGTGGCTCCCGAGTCGCCGGCGTACCTGCTGGACTCAGTTCGTGGAGTTTTGAAACGATATGAATTCTCAATTCCCGTGCGTCAATCTGAGTTAGATGATATTCCTGAGTTTAGTTTCAGAAACTTAACAAAACGGTGAACCGGACGCGGGGAAGGTTTGGGGCTAGCAGGAACGCTTTGCGTCGGCGCCGGTTACCGTATCGTTAACGCACAGTCGCTCGGTTATGTAAATAGGCCCCACATCCACAGTTTGAGGAGCTAGCTATGACGGCCCAATCGAGAAACCTGCGGGTACAGCAGGTGAACTGCTTCTACAATTACGCAATTGGCCTTGATGTCACCCAAGTCGATCTCCTAAAAACGGCCAAGGCACTTCTAAAGTCGGGCTCAGTAAGGACCGTTTGTTTCTCGGATCTGAAGGCCGTATACCTTGACGAACATGGTGAGGTCCAGCTCGAATGGCTTCGCCCGCAGGGACGTCGGTGGGATAATAGTTGGACGGTCGGGTTTAGCGACTCTTTGCCAGAGTATACCGCCGAGGACCTCATTTTCTGCTTGGAGTTGGCGTTCCACGAGCGGCGCATCGAAGGCGACGAGGCGGGGCAAGTGCCTCCGCATTTGCGAGCCGCACTACCTCCAGTAGTACTAGAGAATGACGACTTGACTCTGCCAGTCTACCCATGGCTAAAGCTTCATGCTGACGGACTCATGTGCATTTGCTTCCAACTCGATACGACATGGGATGATCTGAGCGAGGAAGATTTTATCAGCGACGTCGTCAACTTGTTCCAGCGCTACTTTAAATCTGTTTGGGTAGAAGCGGCAATTCAAAGAATAGATGGTGAGCAGCTCTTGCCTGATGCATTCGAGGGTGAAATCTCCATCGGCGGGCAAGGTGTAGTTGACCGAAGGACCCGTAAGCTCGTCAAGAAGATGCGACTAACCGCAAGAACTGCACTCGATAACTCCCTCAGTAAGGAAGGACGACGTTTTGATTTGCATGGGGAGTCATGGCTCCTGCACCAAATCGCGGGATCGGAGGACCAAGCGGAGTGGGAGGGGACGATTGACCTTTGCAGATCCATCTACGCAAATGCCGTAGCATCACAAGTAGTCTCAACAAACTACAGAAAGAATGGCAGAGTAGCAGGAGTACAGTTGTGGCAAGGTCGGCCCTCGATTTCCTTAATGCGATTCGCCGGCCAGCCTAAATCCAAGGACCAGTTATTTGACATGTACGGTCAGTCGATGTCCCGTATCCTGTTGCGCTCCGCTGGAATGAATGATCCTCCGCAGCTTCCTCCTGACCTTCGTCCATTTAATGACTATTGTTTACACGGTAATCGAGCAATTTTGCTCTGGACGTGGCTGCGGCCATGCGGCGCATCTGACAATGCTTGGGATGATCCAAACACAAGGGCTCATTTGTTAGGTAACCAGGCTAGGGCGGAACACTTCGAGTACCACAACATTCGCATTGCGCGTGCATGTGCCATAGCAGAAGGTCCCCCATCTGATGAACAACTTGTGTACGCCTACGAAACGTTGGCCAATGCCGATTCTGTCATTCACAAATCAAGCCAAGCTGGAGAGATTACTGATGCGCTTGAGTATTTGATGACTGCTGCCGGAACAACAGGACTCATCACGTCAGGCAAAGAGCAGGCTAGATGGTACTTGGATGAGCGACGTTATAAGGCCGAAAATCGACGGTCCCGGATGGACCGATGGCTGACTGCGGTGTTTGGGATAGTGGGAGCGGCCGGATTGGCCGACCTAGTCTTCAGGCCGTTGCTGCAAACAACGTATCCCTGCTGGGTTGATTGGTTTACTGGGCTGGCTGCATTCGCGGCCGCCTCATTTCTGATTGTGCTTTTGGCAGTGACTATATCGGCCGTTAACAAGATATGGACAGAGTAACTTGCAGCTTTGGAAAGCACTCGCTAACGAATAAGGTTAGATTGTGAGAGCGAAGCGAACCACAATCTGGATCGTTTGTTGGACAAGTGGTCATATATAGGAAATATTACTTGTCAACCGGTGCCCGATGCTGCTTAACTACCGGGGCGTTAGGCGGAATCAGTGAAAGCATCCAGTGCACGACGTATTCCTTCTGCCGTGTTTCCATTTCCGGATGCCTACCGGGTGGTGTTGATTTTGTGGGAATGATGGAAGAGCCGGCCGCCTGTGTTCTTGGAGGCAAAAGCCAGAACCGAATAAGCAGCGATTAAATATGATGTAACCGGAACTCCGCTGCTTGGTCTCCGTGCCCCCAACTCGTATCCCTAGAATATTTTGAAATAAAAGGACCCAAAGGCCATGGCAGAAAAAGCGGCCAGCAAAAAGAAACAGAAGAATTTCGCGCAGACCCTCTGGGAGACCGCCGATAGGCTGCGGGGGAGTGTTGAATCCTCCGAGTACAAGCATGTGGTCTTGAGCCTGATCTTCCTCAAGTTCGTCAGCGACAAGTTCGAGGAGCGCAAGGCGGAGCTGATCGCCGAGGGTAAGGAAAAGTATCTCGACATGGTGGAGTTCTACGCCATGAAGAACGTTATATATACGCAATAACAAAAGGTTAAGCTGTGACATTGTAAAGAGAATAAATTTTAATCATAAGCTACCCAAAAAAGAAACCCCCTGTTAAAAATTCGGCGCCAACCAAAATTTCAAAACAGGAGGTTTGTATGAAAGGTCGCAGTTTAACAAGATTGGGCGAATTTCGTCAACTCAAGAAAGAAATTCGGGGCTCGGATAAACATCTCATTATCGGAATAGACGTCGCCAAGGAGAAGCACTATGCTTTTTTTGGCACTGCTACTGGCAAGACGCTGTTGCGGCGGTTGATCTTTTATAACAGCAGAGAAGGGTTTGAGACCCTGTTGCACCGCACCCAGGCCTTCATGGGCCAGGAAGGGTTCGAGAAGCTGCTCTTCGGCCTGGAACCGACCGCCGACTACCATAAGCCCTTGGCCGAATTTCTGATCAACAACGGGCTCCCCGTGGTCCTGGTCTCGAACGAAGCGGCGAAAGAGAACCGGAAGACCCTGGATGGCCGTTGGGACAAGAACGACACCAAGGATAGCGCCAATGTGGCCGACCTGCTATCCCAAGGCAAATTCCTTTACTACGATCTGCCCTCTCCGCCGGTCCGGAACTTGCGCAATTTATTGTCCTTGAAGAAAAAGCTGAAGGCGTATGAGCACAGCACCAAAATGCGGATCAGAAACCACCTGGTGAGTCAGTTTTTCCCGGAATTGGATAAGTTCATCGGACACAATGAGCAGGAAATCAACGCCATCATCAAATGGTGCCTGAATCCCCGGCAGATTGCGGAGATGGATTTCAAGGAGTTTTATTTGAAGGTCACCAGCCGCGACCGAGGTATCGGCCAGAAGCAGCGCCTGCAGGCCATTCAGGAAGCGGCCGATAATTCAATCGGCTGCGAGGTCAACGAGTCCGTGGCATTTGAGGCGCATTTGCTGGTTGGCAACCTGGCCAGGATCCGGGAGTCTATTGCTGAAACCGATGCCAAGATAGCGGAAACGAGTCGCCGGCTCCCGGGCTATGAAAGCGTCATCAGTATTCCGGGCATCGGGCCGGCAGTGTCTGCCGCGGTGCTGGCCGCCATCGGCGATCCGCATCGATTCACCAATGGCAAGCAGGTACTAAAACTGGCAGGCTTGGACTTGTCGGCCAGCCGTAGCGGCAAGAATGCGGCAAGCGTCACGCCCAAATTATCAAAAAAGGGCAAAGCGCCGCTCAGATATGCCCTATATCAGTCGGCGCTAGTAGCCACTACCAGGAACCAGGCTTTTATCGATTACTTTACCAAGTTGCTGAAGGGCCGGGAAAAAGAACGGGGAATCAAGACCAGGATGCGGGTGAAAGTTGCCGCCAAGATGTTGATCATTGCCTGGACTTTACTGAAGAAGGGAGGAGTATTTCAGGGCGAACATTTAATCAGTTAGTCCTTCCATAAAATTTATTAGACAATTTTTTCGGCGAGAAAATCCCGTGCAAGAACGTTGAGGCCGCATCGGACCTCGGAGGGGACAATCTGGGGCTCTCACTGAACTCACAACCTGGATAAGGGATGATGGGCGACTGTTACGCGGTATGCCGAATAAATGTAACGATCAGGTGTAGAGTTCGCCGTAGGTGAGGGGCTTGCCGGTCTGAACCAATCCTTCAATGAAAGGACGGAGGCGTGGTTCGTCCGCGAAAGCCCCAAATCTATAAGCTATTGATTTAAAAGATATTTTTTTATCTGTTGACAGGGGGAGTATAGGATGTCCCGTTTGTCACTCGGAACTCTTCCCAACTCTTCCCATTTCAGGTTGACTTTAAAAGGTACTTAATGGGTATATATGAAATCGGAGGGGGAGTCTATTTTTGAAAATATAACCTTGTAAAATGGGGGTCGCACAAATGAAATATGCAATCATACACATAGCTGACATTCACTATAAAAGAGAAGAACCTGAGGGAGCAGCAAAAATATTTAATGAATTCATAAATGATGTAACAAACGAAAAAGAACATCTAAAAGACTATGAATTGATATTATCAATATCTGGTGATATTGTTTATCGTGGGCAAGAAATAGAGTGTTACACCGATTTTTTAATAAAATACAACAACAAGCTAAACAAATTAACTATTCACAAAAATAAAAGAATTATTGTTCCAGGAAACCATGACCTTGACAGAAATGAGATTGAAAAAAATTACAAAACAATACATCATACAATATCATCTGCAATTAAAGATGAACCATCGTTTAATAGTTATGCAGAATCTATAGATGCAAGACTATTCGAAAACTATATGATTTTTGAATCTGAATATGCATCGTATGGGTTAAATTTTAACCACTTAGGAAGTGGATGGAAATTTAATGATGATATCGGTGTATATTGCATTAATTCTGCTCTAGCCTCTTTCGGAGGATATAATAAAATTGATGACAGAAGCAACTTAGCTGTCTACACGAGAGGAGTGGTGGATTGGCTTGAAAAATCAGATACGAAATTCAACATTTTATTAATGCATCATCCATTATATTTTTTATCTAAATGGTGCAAAGACGAACTAACCAGTATCATTGAAAATAATTTCGATTTATGCCTGAGTGGACACGTCCATGAGCAAAATGTATTCTATAATAAAATATCTAATAAATCATTATGTTGCTCTGCCCCTGGTTTGTTTACTGCAAAAACTGACAAGTTAGGCTATTCCATAATATGCATAAACAATAGTGTTGTTGAAAAAATAATTTATAAGCAATATGTCGATGGCAAATTCTTGAATGGGCAGGCATTTACTGGCAATAACGAAGGGATTATCAATATAAAAAATATTTATTCGAAATCGCTTGATCTCTTAACCAAAAATCTTGAAATTGCACTAGCATATTTTAAAGGGCAATCTGGTTATTTTGTAAAACCAAAACTTTCTGAAACAAGAGAGTTTAATAAAAAAGATAATTTATTAGATGGTATTATAGCCAACCCTACTTCATCTGTTATAGTCGCCCAGCCGCAATTTGGTTTAACTTGCTTGTCCCACCATATGAGATTAGAGGCATTCAAAAACGATAATTTCTGGATATATATTGATGCCAAATACGTTAAAACAAAGAAAATCAATGATGAAATAGATTCACAATTAAATCAATTTGAAAAAAGTATTAAAGACATTAAGTGTATTATAATTGATTCTTGGGATGACTCGTACATTGATCATAAAAACATGTTAACAAAAATAGATTCAGAATATGAAAACATACCAGTTTTGGTAATGTCGAATTATTCAGAGCAAAATTTTAAAAACATTTTTGATTTTAACAAATTAAATACAAAATATATTTTTTTGCATTTACAAGCACTAGAAAAAAGTAAGGTTCGAGAACTCGTTGAGTCTTATAATCAAAAACAAGATATTGCCAATGATGACCTTGTAGTGTCAAAGGTTGTCAAAGACCTTGAAGCTCTTAATATTCACAGAACTCCTCTTAATTGCATTACACTCCTTAAGGTATTTGAAAGGGATTTCAATAGTAACATTGTTAATAGAACAAAAATGATTAAAGCTGTTTTGTTTATTTTGTTCACAGATTCTGATTCGTTTACATACTCATCATCTAAGCCTGATGTTAGTGAATGCGAATATATCCTTGGTAGATTTTGCAAGGAACTTATTGAAAAACGAAATAGGTATTTCGCAAGAATAGATATTTACAAAAAGTTAAATATCTATTGCAAAGATAAATTATTTAGTGTCGATGTTAGTCTTCTTATCGATATCCTAGAATCAAATAATATTCTTATAAATATCAACGATACCTTAGAGTTCAAACATACATTTTGGCTTTATTATTTTGCATCTAGTTACATGATGCAAGATGATAATTTTAAATCATATATACTAGAAAACAAGAATTACGTAAATTACCCTGAAATAATTGAATTCTATACCGGGCAAGACAGCAACAGAGAAGACGCGATTGTAACATTAACCAATGATCTAGATGAGATAATTACTGCTGTTTGTAACAATATAGGAATAACCGGTAAATTTAACCCACTCGAGAATTTTGTATGGAGTCCATCGCCTGAGGCAATTGAATCTATCCGGAAAGATATTTCTGAAAAAGTTAAAGAATCTAAATTGCCTAATTCCATTAAAGATCAGCATTCAGACCTTTCATACAATTCTGAAGCTCCATATAACCAAGACATTAACCAGTTTTTCGAAGATTATTCTGTTTTAAGCCTGCTTCAAGCAATTACGGCTTCTTCTCGTGCTTTGAGAAATAGTAACTTTGTTGACGCTGGACTTAGAAGGAAGATGATAAAATATATTCTCGAAGGATGGGAGCAAATATCAAAAGTGATTTTTTTAATATCTCCTACATTGGCCAAAGAAGGACGGGCTTTTTGTGAAGGCTTGGGTGTTACTTTACTTGAATGTGATTTTAATGGAAACTCAACACAAGAAAAGCTTAAAGCAATTTATTTAGCAAATCCGTATAATGTTGTTTTGCAATTAAAGGATAATTTATCCTCTAAAAAAATTGGACCATTGATTTTTGACATTCTTAATTCAGATGTTACACCATTCCAAAAATTACTTATTAGCAGATTTCTTATTAGTGAAAAGCCGGATGGATGGCATAAAACACTTTACGGCTTTGTAAATCTTCTACACAGAAATTCATTTTTATTAGGGGATATTCATAGGGCTATACAATTTGAACTTGAACATGGATATTTAGGCGATGATGATACTCCAAAACTAAAAAGCTTAATGTCTATTGTGCTAGCAAAGCATAAGTATTTTACTAAAAAACCCAAATCCCAAAGAATTATGCATGTCGATTTGATTAATGAGAAAAACAAATTACCAATTGATAAAATTAGAGCTGAAGAATGTGAGGTAGTTGTGAAAAAAAGCAAATCGCATTGACTATAGGTCAATATATCTGGTTCGTCACACGAGAAAAACCGGGACAGATTTATTTTTGACTGACAAACCCTTGACTATCACATTATCAAGGCAAAAACACCTGACAATCAATGCTAGTGTTATGCCATCAATTATGGCCTTATTAAAAATAATACTATTGGCAATTCCAGCTATATTTACTCTGGGAATTGTAGCGGTCATTATCTGCTTTTGGCCAGTTGACTCACGTTTATCAGGCACTTTCAAATCTGATAAAGAGGAAACAGTCAAATATTTAAAAACAATAACGAAGTTGACGGAAAAACAACTTAATAAACACGAACAAATTTATGGCCATTTTTACTATGTTTTTGATGCCCATAAAATCAAAACTATTATCGAACCTTATTCAATACAATCTGTCTTTTCAGATGGCAGCGATTTCAATATGGACGCTTCAGAAAATGAATCGTACTTTGTTATGAACAAAACAAACAAAGACAAGGTTATTTTGTTTGTTCTAGCTACTCCATGGTGGAACTTAAAAGACATTGATAAAATTGAAATTCAGTTTGCCGAAGATGGCTTCTGGATATTACCTGAACCTTATTCTTTGTCACCAGCAGATTTCAAAGAAAAATTTACAAGAGTTGAGCGTTAACCAGGAATCCAAGAGGGATTGCGTGGCCTGTACAACAAACTGGACCAATTTTGTTTCTAAAACCGATTTGCTAATCGCCTGCCCATGACCAATATAAAATGAGTTCCGGGGACATAATACTTAATTCCCTTGCCTATTTACTAAATGAATTGGAAAATGGAGGTTCTCAATGCCGACTATGGGCCATGCTGGAAGAAAAATCTTCATTTATTCTCTACCGACCATTATCATATTTATTTTTGCCGTCTTTTTTTCTTTCACCAACCTCTCGCATTACACTTGGGATAATATACCTGTCCATTCCACAGTTGAATCAACCGGTGCCATTATAGCAATAATTCTGTCTATAATTCTCCTGTCCACAACAGAAAACCATCCTCAGGAATTTTATAAAGTTGCCGTATCTTCAGCCTTATTGGGCATGGGAATTTTAGATTTATTTCATTCTTCTGTGAGCCCAAGCCAGAATTTCGTATGGTTTCATTCTTCCGCTACCTTATTAGGAGGGGTATTTTTTTCGTTGGTTTGGCTCTCTCCAAAGGTGGTTTTCCACCCCACCATACTTCCGATCATCAGCTTGGCGATTTCCTTAAGCCTTGTTTTCATTGCACTTTTTTCCCCGGGAAATACACCGACAATGCTACAGGGAGGGCAATTTACTTCATCCGCAAAAGCTCTACATTTATTCGGCGGCCTTGGATTTACATTCGCGGCGGCCTGGTTTTACAGAAACTATTACTACAAATCCAATAGCCAGTATATTTTATTTGCAAATCACTGCCTATTATTTGGAGTATCTGCACTAATATTTGAAATTTCCAATTTATGGTGCATTAATTGGTGGTTATGGCATGGGACACGACTGCTTGCCTACATGGTAGCAATGTTATTGATCTTCAGGATTTATAGAAATATAGACAAGGAAAAAGATCTGGCATTAATTGAATTAAGAGAGGCATTAAAAAACATAAAGGTCCTGAAAGGATTCCTGCCTATCTGCGCCTCATGCAAAAAAATAAGAGATGACAAAGGTTACTGGAACCAAATCGAAGCTTACATTAAGGAGCATTCAGAAGCAAATTTCAGTCATGGAATCTGCCCTGAATGTGCTGAGAAATTATATCCAGGATTAAATCTTAAAGAAAAAATATAGCAAATTACTGTACCACCAGACGTCAATGGAGGACCGAGGGAAAGTTCTTGATTTATTGACTTATCAAGTGTCAAGGGGGTCAATGTCGGGGTCAAGTTCCGGGTATATAAAACTGCTTAGTCATTTGGTGAATTCAATATTCTCACCGACCAATTCTTCCGAAGGCGGAAAAAACCGTGTCGGTCCTGCGATTTCCTACATAAAAACGCTGATCGGTGATATTTAGAAGAAAAACGATCTCTTTTCCATCGCCGCCAACCACTAATCGTGAGTAATCCAGAATAGGCAGCGTTACCGGTTGAGAGGCCGGCGTCCTTATTTCCTATTCAGAAAATCAGCGCTTGTTGAACCCTGTAAAAATTCAGTTTTTCAAGGCGACACTGACCATGCGGCCGGCATCGTCACGAAACCTGAGTTCACCCTCGACCTCGCCTTTGGCCAGCGGCCGGCCGAGCGCAAAAGAAATGGTCATCTTGCCGGGGTTCGGTTTGTTAAGCAGCCATTTCGCCACTCCGCCGGCCGGATCGTATGTTTTCAACTTCGGCTTCGAATCGATCATCTTGACCCCTTGGGGCAGGTTCTGGATAACGATCACCAGCGATGGCGGCGGGGAGCCGATCTCAAGTTCTATTTCTATCCTCTCCCCAGCACCTTGCAGGTAGCGGCCGGAAACCAATTCTTCCGCCCCGGCCGGGGAAGGGCCAAGCAGAACCCCCGTAAGCAAAAACGCCAACAGCAATCGATAAAAATCCATAGTCTCCTCTCCTGTAGAATTCACGGCATTACCTCGTAACGCCCCGCCTCGCCATTCCAGACATAGCCTTCCGCCGCCCAGATCTCATCAATCAGATCCCGGTTAAAATCGAAGCCCGCGACTCCGCTGAAAAGATCGTAGACCATCAGAATTTCCTCGTCGTCAATGCGCTGGTCCCGGTTGCGATCGGCCCAGTGAAATTCATCGACCCGCAAGCGGTTATCACCACCGAGATCGGGCGAGGAGCCGGTCATCGGTCCGGCCAGGATTCGGCCGGAGAACACCAGTTCGCCTTTTTCCGAGGCCAGCGGGGCCTCGACCAGATAGGCAAAAAACTGCTTATCTCCCTCCAGCCGGGAAACCCATTTGACCTGCCCTTGGGATTTGTCGACGGAGGTGAAGTCGGGCACCGCCGCAAGCAGCTCGGAGCCGGCAGGCAGATTTTCCTTGAGGAGCAGGGAGAAGGAGACCGGCTCGGACGCTTCGACCCGGATCAGGACCGGAAAAGGCTGGCCGGCAGGGACGTGGGGCGGCAGGATGCGGATTGCGTTAACCTTTGCCGGAGGCGGGGAGGAACTTGAATAATAACGGACCACCTGCAGAATCACCAGAACCAAGGCAACCAGGAGAATCACCGAAAGATGGCGCTTCAAGCGGGGAGAGAGGGGAGGCAGGGCCGGATTGTCCGGCGGGCCGGGAGAAGCGGATTCATCCGTACCGGCCCCGCTTTCCACCTCCACTTCGGAATCGAGAATTTCGGCAAGCTCCACCTCAAGGGCCGCGGCCAGCTTTTCGGCGTTTTCCCGCATGATCGAGGGATATCGGCGGTTTTCCCAGCGGGAGATGGTGTCGGTGGTCACCCCGACGGCGGTGGCCATATAGAGCTGGGTCAAGCCTTGCCGTTCGCGAAGCTCCTTGACCCTGGCCCCGTCGATCCGGACCATTATTCTGTTATAGTGCTCGCCGTCGTTCATCAGCCGATCCCCTGTGTTTCATCCCATCCGATTGCAAATCCTAATAATAATTAGGCCGGAATGGCAACAGAAAATCCAGCCTGCGCCTGGAAAAAACCAGCTCGTGCCAAAATTGTCAAACGGCCAACCGGTTGAAATCATTAACATGTCGGGTAGACATCACCCGATGTCACCTTTTTAGGATCTCTTTTTAAGCCTACCATGAAGACAACAGAAGGGGAAAATCCCCTTTTAACCATCCATGCACGGAGGAGAAAAAATGAAGAGCAAAGCAAGCATCGCCGCGATTATCACCACAGTTGTAGGTCTTGCCCTGGGAATCACCGCGGTCCAGGCCGATGATCCGCTCAAGGCCCCGACCGAACCAATCACGATCGACGGCAAAAAACCGGTAACGTTCGACCATGCCGTCCATCAAGAACTGGGCCTTGACTGCGCCGAATGCCATCATGACGGGGAGCACAACCCCCGCACCGCCGAGAACATTGCCGCCCTGTCGGACAGCGAAGCCCTGCAGTGCGCCACCTGCCATAACGAGGATTTCGCCAATCCGGAGTTGCGGGACCGGAAAACCATTTTCCACGCCAACTGCCGGGAGTGCCATCAAGAGGGTGTCAACGGCAAAAAAGGCCCGACCAAATGCAGCGATTGCCATGTCAAGAAAGCTAGAAAAGCAATTGAAGGCTGCTAATACCCTGTAACCCTATATTACAGACACCAGCTAATCCTTCCCGCCAAGGGGACCGGTGGGTGGTTCCCAGACCAGGCAGGCGGTTAAGACTCCATTTCAGGAGTTTTAACCGCCTTTTTTTTGCCATATCAGTAAATATAGGTTTATTATAACCCGAATTATAATCAATTTTCGGGATATGATAGTGGCCAGAAAAAAGAAAACCGTCCCCAGGCTCGACCGGGAAAACCTCTATACCGCCTTCGGGGCCGAGCCTGAAAAAAGCCCGGGCTTTTCCGAAGAACTGGAAAAGAATCTGGCCCGCAAGGATATAAAAGCGATTCTCAGGGAAAAAGGCGGAGAGGAAAAACCCCTCTCCGACCGGGAAAAACTGAAATCGTACCCGCCTCCCCAGGAAGAACTCGATCTGCATGGCCATACCGGCAGCGAGGCAGAAAGAAAGACCATGAATTTTCTCCGCCAGGCCGTCGCGCTGAACTTCCGGACCGTCCGGATCATCACCGGCAAAGGGCTTCATTCCGACGGCCCCGCCGTCCTCCCCGATGTGGTCGAAACCCTGCTGAAAGGATTGCAGACCGAAAACCAGATCTTCGCCTACGTCTGGGAAAAAGGGGAAAAACACCGGAGCGGCGCGGTAGTCGTCTACCTCCCTTTTCCGCAATAATCCAGCTTGATGTTAAAACCCCCATAAAGGCAACTACCGCAATGGCGCAGATCCTGGAAGAGGCCTGCGAAGTGTGCTGGTGCACATGAGCAGGCCGATGACGCCGCAGATGCGCTGCTGCCGGCCAGTTAACTAGTGTCTGTCCAGAAATGAGGATTTTTGTCCGAGAACGAGAAGCAAGGATGTCGGAAAAGCGCAGCGTACTCGGGTACGTGAGCACTTTCCGACTCTGCGGCGACGAAGTTATCGGGCAAAAAGACCATTTATGGGACAGGCACTAACTAGATGGGCGGGGCGATGGTTACCAGAATCCGCATGTCGGTGGTAGCCCTGACCCCGTGCGGCTCGATGATATCGCAGACCAGGATTTCGCCCTGGGTGGCGGGGATTTCGGCATTATCCTTGCCGAGGAAGAAACCCTCACCCTCGAGAACCTGGATCGACAGCTGGCCCTCCAACTCGTGGGAATGAACCGGGAAGGTAACCCCGGCGGGAAGGTTAAAGTTGATGATCCGGAACCAGGCGGAATCATGGATCAAAAACTTCTTCATGGCCTTCTCGGCAAATATCCTGGTTTCCTTCAAGTCGGTTTTATTCATCATGGTTTCGGCCTCCTCATTAAGATTTCTCCCTTATCATCCCATATATGATGAGTGGCAACAAATTTTGATGGCTAAGCAAAAAATCGCCAGCTCCTGCGTTGCTGCAAATTGTCTCGTCATTGCAGCGTACTGAAGTACGCTTCATTCCTCGAAATTCGCGCGCCTTGGATCTGACGATTTTTTGCTTAGCCATCCCGTTTTTGACTTTTTAAGAACTTGTCAAGTTTGACACAAGTTCGCGAAAAGTCAAAAATCAAGTCATTGCGAGCGTAGCGAAGCAATCAAGAAAGATGCAGCTAGTTGAAATACCGGATTGCCTGGTCGCTTTTGCAATGGCGTGGCAAAACAATTTTCGCGAATTCTTCAATTTTAAGCAAAAAACCTTCCCTTTAGCCCTTCCGCGTTCGTGCGCGCTTTAAAGACGCCCCGCCGGGATGGTCCCCGGTTCATTGATTACCCGGGCAAGATCTAGAGGCTAGCAGCGGACCAGCACCGTATCCTTCAACCAATTAACGTCATCGGCTGCCGGGTGATCAACGTTATAGTGCAGCCCCCGGGACTCTTTGCGGATCATGGCGCAGCGCACGATCAGATCGGCCAGCTGGGAGATATTGCGGAGCTCGACCAGATCGGGAGTGAGCAGGTAGTCCCGGTAATGCTGGTCGATCTCGGCCAGGAGCGGGGCCAGCCTGCTCTTGACCAGAGCCAGCCGTTTGTCGGAGCGGACGATGCCCACGTAGTTCCACATCAGGCGGCGAATCTGATCCCAGTTATGGGTGATCAAAACGCACTCCTCGATCCGTTCGGCCCGGCCGACCCGCCAATCCCTGATCTCCAGGAACTGCAAGCCGCTGTTCTTCGGCCAGTCCGCCTCGCACTGCACGAAGGCCTGATGGGCAAAAACCACCGCCTCCAGCAGGGAATTGCTGGCCAGTCGATTACCGCCGTGCAGGCCGGTGCAGGCCGTTTCTCCAAAGGCGTAGAGATTTTCGATATTAGTCCTTCCCATCTTGTCGGTCAGCACCCCGCCGCACATGTAGTGGGCCGCCGGCACCACCGGGATCGGCTCTTTGGTGATATCGATCCCGAAGCCGAGGCAGGTCTCGTAAATATTAGGGAAGCGCCTGCGGACAAAATCCGCCGACAGGTGGGTGATATCGAGAAAGACGCAGTCATCGCCGCTGGCCTTCATCTCCGCATCGATGGCCCGGGCCACCATATCGCGGGTGGCCAGGTCGCCGCGGGGATCATAGCTGTCCATGAAATGGCGGCCTTCCTTGTCGATCAACCGGCCGCCCTCGCCCCGCACCGCCTCCGAGATCAGAAAGTTTTTGGCCAGGGGATGGAACAGGCAGGTGGGGTGGAACTGGACAAACTCCAGATTGGCGACCCTGGCCCCGGCCCGGTAGGCCATGGCAATGCCGTCGCCGGTGGCGATATCGGGATTGGTCGTGTAGAGGTAGACCTTGCCGGCCCCGCCGGTGCAGAGCACCGTCACTTTGGCCTGCCAGGTGGCGACCACCCCGTCCGGCCCCAGAACATAAGCGCCCAGGCAGCGATCGTCTTCAGACTGCCGGTTTTCGGGCGGAAAACCGGTCTTGGAATGAAGCAGCAGATCGACGGCCAGATGATCCTCCAGCACGGTAATCCGGGGATTATCGGTCACGGCCTGCAAAAGGGCCCGCTCGATCTCCTGACCCGAGCGGTCGTAGGAATGGGCGATCCGCCGGGCCGAATGGCCCCCCTCCCGGGCCAGATCGAGGCGGTCAGGTTCTTTTTCGTCACGGCTGAAGGCAACCCCCAGTTCGAGCAACTCCCTGATCCGCTCCGGCCCCTTCTCGACCACCATCCGGACCACATCATCATGACAGAGACCGGCCCCGGAAGTCAGGGTGTCCCGGATGTGCAGCTCGAAGGAGTCCTCGCCGGACAGCACCGCGGCGATGCCGCCCTGGGCAAGGTTGGTGGCGGTATTGACCTTATCCTTCTTGGTAATCAGGGTGACCTGCCCTAGCCGGGCAGCCTTGAGGGCAAAGGAGAGGCCGGCGATGCCGCTGCCGATGACCAGAAAATCGGTGGTGTTGTTCATTCTGAAATATCCATTGCCATTGGGCTTGCTTTTAATAATATAGCGTTTATCTTTTTCAGGGAGCAGGCGCCTGCCTGAATGCGCCGCTTCACCTTTTTACCAGTATCCTGAATCCGTGAGCGTTCGAGAACGGTGCAGATGCAAGGCGGCAACGACGTTGATAATACTAATGGTATATCAACGAGTTGCCAACGCCGCAGATGCACCGTTATCGGGCGCCCCGCAGGGCGGCGGGTGTTCATGACGACCCGGGGAAAAACGATTATTTGCTACAATTACAAACCAATAAAGTAAAAATCACCACGAAGCCGTCACGGATTAAGGAATATACCCGGCCCGGCTTTTTTTACGAGAGCTTAAAAAAGCTTCGGCATCCCGGAACCTGACTTTTATACGGACAAATATGTCAAAACTTAAACTGATAATCTTCGATTGCGACGGGGTGATGTTCGACTCCAAAAACGCCAATCGCCATTTTTACAACCGGCTCCGCACCAGCCTGGGCCATCCGCCGATGGATGAGGCGGAACTGGAATACGTCCACATGCACCACGTGACCGACTCGGTCAGCCATATCTTCCGGCACTGGCCCGAGGATCTGGAAAAAGCGCACGAACTCCGGAAAAGTCTCGACTACAAGGATTTCATCAAGCACATGACCATTGAGCCGGATCTGGTCGAGTTTCTTGAACTGATCACCCCGAATTACCGGACGGCGATCAGCACCAATCGGACCACAACAATGTCCACCCTCCTCGACCTTTTCGACCTCCGCAGACATTTCGGCCTGGTGGTCACCGCCATGGATGTGGAAAATTCCAAACCCCACCCCGATGCCCTGCACAAAATCCTGGACCATTTCTCAATGACGGCGGAGGAGAGCATCTTTATCGGCGACTCGATGGTCGACTTTGAGCACGCCGCCGCGGTCGGCATGCGGCTGATCGCCTTCAAAAATCCGGAGCTGGCGGCCGACTACCATGTCAGCAGCTTTATGGAAATCAGCAACCTGCCCATTTTCAGGCGGGATTGATCCATAAAGGACTTGGCGGCTCTGTCTTTCTGCGCCGTTCTCGAACGCTCACGGATTCAGGAATAAGTTTATTCCGCTGATCCCGGGCCTGTCGAAGGAAGGTTTTTTTCGATTTTTCGCGACGCCATCAATAGTGATTAGTTCGGGATAAGGAAAAAAGTTGTCATTTCGAACGCATGTGAGAAATCTTGTTCTTTAACTCCTGGAATATTAAGATTTCTCCCGTTGGTCGAAATGACATTATGGCAATCCCGACTTTTTGCGACGCCATCAATGATGGTGGTGGTGATGTCCTTCTTCCGAAGAGCCGCCCAGTTTCCCGAGCGCTTCAGCAAGGATCTTGCCGGATTTCTCCATAGTCGCCACCGCCTCGCCCAACAGCTCGACGACTTCGCGGTCGGCCTCCTCATCCGCCACGACCTGCCGCCATTTGATAAACTCGGCAATGTGGTTGTTATTGTGATCTATCCAGTGCGGCAGCAGAATCCGCAATTTCTCAACTCCCGTTTTCTCGTTCATCTAAAATTTTCCTCTCTCTGTCAATGTGGCAGATATCCGGCCCTGCCTGGTGATCAACGGTTGGCCAAAAACACCTTGTTGTTCATAAAATCGATCCTGACCACCCTTACCCCCGTCACCACCAGCGGCGGATCGAACAGGGAGCTGATTTTCACTCCGTCCTCCTTGACCTCCAGGGTGCTGGCGTTCTCGGTAAGGAGCTCTTCGGGCTGGTCTTTCTTTTCCAGCATAACACTCATCTGGCACATTTTTTCACCTAATTAAAATTATCAATTCGCAAAAAGTCTCGGGACGGCTAAGCAAAAACTTCGATATACGCCCCGCAGGAAGTGCCCTCCTCAAGGGAGGATTGGACTGAACCCTTGGGGTGCGACGCAGTAGATCGGAGTTTTTGCGACGCCATCAATCAATTATTTGTCGCCTTTCGTGTAGCCATTAATTAAAAATATATTCAGAGCATAGCAAAAAAATTGCCGCCGCAGAAGAAACTTTGCCGTGAGGACCACATGGAAAATCTCGAAATCAGCAGAATTCTCAAGGATTACCGGAACATCGCCGTCGTCGGCCTCTCCCCAAAAAGCACACGGCCCAGCCACCAGGTGGCCGCCTACCTGATCGAGGCCGGCTACAATATCGTACCGGTCAACCCCGGCCATGACCGGATCATGGGCAGAAAGTGCTATCCGAATCTCGAATCGATCCCCGAACCGATCGAGATCGTCGATATCTTCCGCAGACCGGAAGACGTGGTGCCCATCGTTCGCGAGGCCGTCAGGATCGGGGCCAAGGTCGTCTGGATGCAGGAGGGCATCGTTAACCGGGAGGGTGCGGCCATCGCCGAAGAAGCGGGACTGACCGTGGTCATGGACCGCTGCCTGAAAAAAGACCACCTTAATCTGGCCTGAGCCGGGTTCAAAGAGAGCCGCGGCAGCTTTAACACCTCCGGCCGTTCTGAAGCGAACTCTTCACGCTTCTTGACTTTTAAGGTTATTTTAGCTAAATTCACCCGCTTTCCCCTTCCAGGCTAATTATCTGAAGTTCCATGGGAAGAACGTTGCGGCAATGGCGCCGTCAAAGTCCGGCTGTGAAAATCATGTCGATCACGGGATAAGCCGCCCAGGATTGGTCAATCTCCCAACCGGTAAGCGATTACAGGATGCCGGAGATGCAAGGCATCACCCTGCGATCTTTACTGATGTATATGAGCAGGCCGATAACACGGCGGATTCGGTACCCTGTAATCGCTTACAAAATTTTTATCCGATCGAGGTTGTAAATTGAGCGTAAAGGGACTCAAAGGCTTCAAGGACATACTCCCCGCCGAGGTCGCCACCTGGCAGCGGATCGAGGCCGCCGCCCGCGCGCTCTTTCACCGCTACGAGTTTACCGAGATCAGGGTGCCGATCCTCGAAAAAACCGAGCTGTTCGTCCGTTCCATCGGCGAGGCCACCGATATCGTCGAGAAGGAGATGTATACCTTCGAAGACCGTAACGGCGCCTCGATCACCATGCGGCCGGAAGGGACCGCCCCGGTACTGCGGGCCTTTATCCAACACAACCTCCAGCTTCTCCAGCCGATCCAGCGGCTTTACACGATCGGCCCGATGTTCCGCCACGAACGCCCCCAGAAAGGGCGGCTCCGCCAATTCCACCAGATGAGCGTCGAGGTGCTGGGCGCCGACCAGCCGATGGTCGATGCCGAACTGATGGCGATGGCCTGGCAGCTCCTCGACGAACTGGGCCTGACAGTCAGCCTGGAAATCAACTCCCTGGGCTGCCCGGAGTGCCGCCCCGCCTACAACCAGGCCCTGCTCGGTTTCATCGGCGCACGGAACGAGAAGCTCTGCGAGGACTGCCAACGCCGCCGGACCACCAATCCTTTACGGGTCCTGGACTGCAAGAACGAAGCCTGCCGGGAACAGTACCAGGGGATCCCGGAACTGCCCGATCACCTCTGTCCCGCCTGCGCCGCCCATTTTGAGGAAGTAAAAGGCCTCCTCGCTCTCCTGGAGATTCCCTACCGGGTCAACCCCTTCATGGTCCGGGGCCTCGATTACTACACCCGGACCACCTTCGAACTGACTACCGCCGATCTCGGCGCCCAGAGCGCGGTCGGGGCCGGCGGCCGTTACGACGGCCTGGTCGGCCAGCTGGGCGGTCCGAAAAAGATGGAGGGGATCGGTTTCGCCATCGGCATGGAGCGGCTGGTTCTGCTCCTGGAACAGGCCGGGAGCGTGGTTGGGGAGCCGAGCCTCGATCTTTTCATCGCCGCCTTGGGCGACGAGGCCCGCAAGCAGGCCTTCCGCCTGATGCAGCTCTGCCGGCAAAGCGGGCTCAAAACGGCGATGGACCCGGCCGGCCGCAGCCTTAAAAACCAGATGAAACAGGCCGGCAAGAGCGGGGCCCGCTTCACTCTAATTGTCGGCGAGGAGGAGCTGGCCCAAAAAGCCGCGATTCTCCGCGATATGGCCAGCAAGGAGCAGCAGGAGATTCCTCTGGCCGGGGAGCCCGCCGGCTGGCGCGACAAGATAGTACAGATAATCAACCGATAATTTTTTTTACGGCTATGAATCAGACTCGATTTCCCCCGGTGCTCCGTTGATGGGTACTGGATTCCGGCTTACAACATGCCGGAATGACATTTAATCCGCCGGGGCCGTCATTCCCGCACGTTTTTAGCGGGAATCCAGAAGTTGAAGCTCCAGTTTCATATAGAGCCACTAATTTAGAGCCACTAATTTTTTCGAATCAAGGTTTTTTAAAAAAACAACAGGTTGTTCCGACATTTTCGGCAGCCGCACCCAGGAGAATAAATCCCGATGGAATCAATGGGAGCAATGAAAAGAACCCATTTCTGCAACGATCTGGGCCAGGCCGAGGTCGGCGAGGAAGTGACCCTGATGGGCTGGGTCCTGCGGCGCCGCGACCACGGCGGCGTAATCTTTATCGACCTGCGCGACCGTTACGGCATCACCCAGGTGGTCTTTAACCCGGAGCTGAACAGCGAAGTCCACGCCAAGGCCCATGCCCTCAGAAGCGAATGGGTGCTGGCGGTAAGAGGCCGGGTCGCACCGCGGCCCGAGGGCATGGTCAACGCCAAGCTCAAGACCGGCGAGATCGAGATCATGGTCGATGAGCTCCGCATCCTGAACAAGAGCAAGACCCCGCCGTTCCCCCTGGACGAAGATATCGAGGTTTCCGACAACCTGCGCCTGAAGTACCGCTACATCGACATGCGCCGCCCCCAGATGGCCGAGGCCCTGGTCCTGCGCCACAAGGCGTGCCAGGCCATGCGCGCATATTTGAACGAGGAGAATTTCCTGGAGGTCGAAACCCCGATCCTGACCCGCTCCACCCCGGAAGGGGCGCGGGACTACCTGGTCCCGAGCCGGGTCAATCCGGGCCGCTTTTACGCCCTGCCCCAATCGCCTCAGCTCTTCAAGCAGCTCCTGATGATCGGCGGCATCGACCGCTACTACCAGATCGTCAGATGCTTCCGCGACGAGGACCTCCGGGCCGACCGCCAGCCGGAATTCACCCAGATCGACATGGAGCTCTCCTTCATCGACGAGGAAGACATCTACCGGGTGGCCGAAGGCATGATCCACCGGCTGTTCAAGGAAACCAAGGGCCTGGAACTTACCACTCCCTTTAAGCGGATGACCTATGACGAGGCGCTGGCGCGCTTCGGCACCGACCGGCCCGACGTCAGGTTCGGCCTGGAGCTCACCGACCTGACCGGGATCGTCGAAAATTGCGGTTTCAAGGTCTTCCGCGACGTGGTCGAGGGCGGCGGCATGGTCAAGAGCATCAACGCCAAGGGCTGCGCCGCTTTCTCCCGCAAGGATCTCGACGACCTGACCGAGTACGCCGGCAACTTCGGGGCCAAGGGCCTCGCCTGGGTCAAGATCAAGGAGGACGGGGAATGGCAGTCGCCGATCGCCAAGTTCTTCACCGACGAGGAGCGGGCCGAAATGGCCGCGGCGCTCAAAGCCGAAACGGGCGACCTGCTCTTCTTCGTCGCCGATAAACCGGCCGTGGTCCATAGCGCCCTGGCCGAGCTGCGGCTCGAGCTGGCCCGCCGCCTGGATCTGCTGGAAGAAGGCAGCTTCAACTTCCTGTGGATCACCGATTTTCCGCTGCTGGAGTACGATCACAATGAAAAACGGCATGTCGCCGTCCATCACCCCTTCACCTCGCCGGCGGAGGAGGATATGGCCCTGCTGGACAGCGATCCCGGCAGGATCAGAAGCCGCGCCTACGACCTGGTCCTGAACGGCACCGAAATCGGCGGCGGCAGTATCAGAATCCACCAGCAGGATGTTCAGGAAAAGGTTTTCCAGGTTATGGGTATTTCCAGGGAAGAGGCAACGGATAAATTCGACTTTCTCCTCCAGGCCCTGGAGCTCGGCGCCCCGCCCCACGGCGGCATCGCCTTCGGCCTGGACCGTTTGATGATGATCATCAGCGGCCGGGATTCGATCCGCGACGTTATCGCCTTCCCGAAGACCCAGAAGGCAAGCTGCCCGATGACCGAGGCGCCGGCCCCGGTGGCCCGCAAACAGCTGACCGAACTCTCCCTGCGGCCGGACTGGGAAGAGACTTAAGAGAGATAATCAGCGACGATCTCCCGGACCTGCGGATCGGGATCGTCGGCCATCCCGGCAAGCAGGGTCCGAGCCTCGTCGGTGCCGATCAGGCCGAGGATATTGCAGGCCTCGCCCCTGACATAAGCGGTTTCATCGGCGAGGAGGGGTTCCAGGGCCGGCACGGCCAGGGCGGTCTCGTCAGGCCGGGCCGCCGCCAGCTCTTCATAAAGGATCGCCGCCCCCATTCGGACCATGAACCGTTCATCCCGAAGAAGCCCGCCGGTGAGCCGGTGCAGACTTGGATCCTTCTTGTACATGGCAACGATGTTCTCGGCCAATCCCTTCTCCAGAAAATCGCTGATCACGGCCAGCATTTCCTCGTCGCTAAATACAGTCATTATTTTCACTCATCTGGATTATAAGCAGAGACTTCTATTTGCCACCACGGATGCAAAGTGACAGCTCATCATCACCATAATGCCATTAACTTACCGGCTTCGGCCAACTTTGCAACCATGGCAACGATAAACACAGGGCCGGAGTGGAACCCATGAACAATCCGACGTCTTTCGACCCCCGCAACGATCACGCGGCCCGGGAGATCCGCAACCGACTGGCCGAGACCCTGGTGAAATGCCTGGACCCCGGTTTTGATCTCGGCCCCGTCGCCGAACTGGCCGAGCAACTGTTGCTCAAACATCCTCAAGAGATCTACGCACATTACATCAGGGACCGGCAACATCGGTACGCGGCTGCCAAATCAACGATCAACACCGGGAAGATCAGCGACCCTTTCCAGCAGGCTCTGGTCCTCTGGGACCACGAACTTTTTTTCGAAACCCACGCGGCTTTGGAACCCCTCTGGAAAGAGGAGTCCGGCACCAGAAAAATGATCATCCAGGCCATGATCAGGGCGGCCGGCTACTACCTACACCTATCAGAATCCAATCAGGCAGGAGCTGAGAATATGGCGGCCCGGGCCACCCGGATTCTCCATGAATACCGGGACGAGGTGCCCTATTTTCCCGGCCTGGACCGCTTGATTAAATCCCTGGATCAGCGGGCGGCCCTCCCGCCAAAGCTTCTAGAGTAAGGCCCGGCCGGCAGTTGCCGGTTGAAATCGTCAGATCCAAGGCGCGCGAATTTCGAGGAGTGCAGCATACTTCAGTACGCTGCAATGACGAGATAATTTGCAGCAACGCGGGAGCTTGGCGACTTTTTGCGACGCCAATCAGTCGCGTTGGGGATGGCTAAGCAAAAATCGTCAGATCCAAGGCGCGTAAATTTCGAGGAATGCAGCGTACTTCAGTACGCTGCAATGACGAGACAATTTGCAGCAACGCCGGAGCTGGCGATTTATGCCCTTCAGGGTGCTTTTTGCGACGCCATCACAATTGACTTGCCCGGTATGGATAGATAAGATAACTTTTATGTGAACAATAGTGACATTTTCTAATGATTGATAAATTAATGAAAGGAGATTAATAATGGCTGGTGATAATCTGAAACAATTGACCGATGCCGATTTCGACGCAACCATCGCTTCCGACACTCCCTGCCTCGTCGACTTCTGGGCCCCCTGGTGCGGACCCTGCAAGGCAATAGGCCCCGTGGTCGAAGAGCTGTCGAACGAGTATGCCGGCAAGGCGACTATCGCCAAGATGAACGTGGACGACAACCCGGCAACCCCCGGAAAATTCGGGATTCGCGCCATTCCCACCTTGATCCTTTTCAAAAACGGCGAAGTGGTCGATCAGGTTACCGGCGCAGTCGGCAAATCCCAGCTTGTTGCCATGCTCGACAAGGCCATCTAGTTGGAGATCTGCAGTTTAACAAAGCCTTACCGGCCGATCTTTGGTGCGGAGGGCTTTTTTTATTTCGAGAGTGACGATGGCTGATTATCAGTTGATCATTGTAGGCGGCGGGCCGGCCGGTTTAACCGCCGGTCTCTATGCGGCCCGGGCCCGTCTTAAAACCGTGCTTCTTGAAAAAGGCGCAGCGGGCGGCCAGGTGATGATGACCGACTGGATTGATAATTATCCCGGCTTTCCCGAAGGCATTTCCGGCTTCGAGCTGGCTGAGAAAATGATCGCCCAGGCCGCCCGCTTCGATCTCGAAACCAGGAGCAACAGTGAAGTGGTCTCCATGGACCTGCAAGGTTCCGAAAAGAAAGTCGTCCTGGCCGACGATACCGTCCTGACCAGCCAGGCGGTTATTCTGGCTGCCGGGGCCAGGCCGAACAAGCTCGACGTTCCCGGCGAAGCGGAGTTCGTTGGCAAGGGGGTTTCCTATTGCGCCACCTGCGACGGACCCTTTTTCCTGAATACCGAGATTGCGGTGGTCGGCGGCGGCAATACCGCAATCCAGGAGGCCGTCTACCTGACCAAATTCGCCGAAAAAGTCACGGTCATCCACCGGCGTGCCGAGTTACGGGCCACCAAAGTCGTGCAGGAAATGGCCTTCGCCAACCCCAAGATCGAATTTGCCTGGAACTCAACCGTCACCAGGATAGAAGGCGGCGCCCAGGGGGTGGAAAGCTTAACCCTGCTCAACAGTGACGGCCGGGAATCAAAACTGCCGGTCCATGGCGTCTTTGTCCTGATCGGCACCATCCCCAACAATGAGATGCTGCCGGCCGATCAGCTTGAAATGCCGGAAGGCTTCGTCAAGACGGATCTGGAGATGCGGACCAATCTGCCCGGAGTGATGGCGGCGGGGGATATCATCAATAAAAGGATCAGACAGGTGATCAACGGCGCCGGCGAAGGGGCGGTGGCCGCCATGTCGGTGGAACACTATCTTGCCGGACTGGACTGAAAGGATTATCATTAGTAAATGAGCCTTCGAGCAAGGGTCGGAAGCGAGGAGGCGACGACGTTGATCCATCCTTATAGTAAATCAACCCGTTACCAGCAGAGCAGATAGGCCGTCTGCAAACGACTCTCACGGGAGATGGGGCGCTTTCCCCACCCGATCACGCCGGTACCAAACCAGCAATTACAGGCCGATAAGGGTAAACTGCCCAATAGCCTGCACGGATTTAAGGATCATGACTAAAACATACAAACCAACGGCAGCCCGGATTTTATCTATCCTGCTCACCCTGTTCCTCATAAGCGGCTGCGGCGGCCTCAGCCTAAAGGATCGGGAAGAGATGTCGGCCGAGGAGCTGGCCAAGAGAGGTCTCGACCAGTTCGATAAGGGCAAGTACTTCCTGGCGGTTGAGACATTCGACATCATCAAGGAGCGCTTCCCCTTCAGCCGCTTTTCTCTCTTGGCCGAGCTTAAATCAGCCGACAGCAAGTTCTATATGGGCGACTACGGCGAGGCCCTGGAATTATACAAATCCTTTGAAACCAACCATCCGACCAACGAGGCGGTCCCCTACGTGATTTTCCAGATCGGCCGGAGCCATTACCGGACCATGGATACCATTGACCGGGACACCACCGGCGCCCACCAGTCGATCCAGGCCTTCTCGAGGCTGCTCCGGACATTTCCGGACTCACCCTACACCGCCGAGGCCAGGGCCCTTATCCAGAAGGCCAATCATTTCCTGGCCGAACATGAGCTCTATGTGGCCAATTTTTATATGCGGACCAATAAGTTTGATCAGGCCAGAGGCAGGGTGGAATATCTGTTGAGCAACTTCCCCGACTCGCCGGCGGCGGTCAAGGCCGAGGAGATAGTCGAAGAACTCGAAGAGTCGGGATATGGCTTCGATGGGTAAAAGCGGCGCTCGGCGCTACTTGCTTTTCTTCTTCCGAAATTTCTTGTCGTAGCGTTCCTGTTCACTGTAGATGCAGCCGCAGTAGGGCTGCCGGTAAATCCCCAGCTCCACCGCCAGATCGATCCCCTCCTGCCAGCCTTCCCGGAAGTCCCGGTAATAAAAGGCGATACCATAGTCCGCCGCCAGCTGTTCGGCCAGCTTCCTGATCGTCTCATGCTGCTGGTAGCGGCTGTAGAGCAGGGTGGTGGAAAAGGCATCGACCCCGAGCTCCTTGGCCTTCCGGACCGTCTCCACCAGCCGCATCTCGTAACAGAGCAGGCAGCGGCGCTCCTCGTTATGGACGACCCGTCGCAGATACTCCTTGAGTCCATACTCCCGCTGATAATCGACAACGACATGTTCCCGGCGGCAAAGCTCCTCCAGGGCCTCGATCCTTCTTTTGAATTCTCTGAAGGGATGGATATTGGGGTTATAAAAATAACCGCGGACCTGGTGGCCTTCCTCCCGCAAGATCCGCAGGGGATAGGTGGTACAGGGCCCGCAACAGACATGGAGCAGAATATTCATGGTTCTCCCTTAATCCTTCGCTAAATCCGCAAAAAAGCCGAAAAGCCCCTCCCTCGACAGGCGCCACCGCTGGTCTATTGATTATTACGCACCTTGCCGCAACTTTCAAGCTAGTGCCTGTCCATAAATGGTCTTTTTGCCCGATAACTTCGTCACCGCAGAGTCGGAAAGTGCTCACGTACCCGAGTACGCGAAGTTTATACCCTTTAGGGTGCTTTTCCGACATCCTTGCTTCTCGTTCTCGGACAAAAATCCTCATTTCTGGACAGACACAAGCTAAGGCGTGAACTCTGCCTCCCCCTCTAAAGCGAAATCCCACTCCGGGAACCCCGACTTAATCGCCGTCAAGGCCCCGGTTACCGGTAATTTTATCTGTTGTTTCCATTCCCGGCAGAGTAGGATGGACCCCATTGCCCACCCAATAATCTTGGCCACCCGCAAAAGGACTTCATGAAAAACCTCCAGGATATCATCGGCCAGATCAAAAAACTCGAGAAGGAACTCTACGAGGAACTCCAGAGAAAGCAGGAAGAATTCTACTATAACATCCAGGGAAGAAAGGTCCGCTTCGAAGCGGCGGCCCGCCGTCGTCACAAGGCCCTGATGACCCATGTTCCCGTCTACCTGATCCACGCCAGGTTCCGCAACATTCTGACCATCCCTTTTATCTGGATTTGCTTGCCGCCGGCCCTGCTCATGGACCTTAGTGTCTCGATCTTCCAGAGGGTCTGTTTTCCGATCTACGAAATCCCCCGGGTGCGGCGCAGCGATTATATCGTCATCGACCGCCACTCCTTCGCCTATCTGAACCTGATCGAGAAGGTTAACTGCGTCTACTGCGGTTATTTCAACGGCCTGCTCGCCTACGTGCGGGAAATCGCGGCCCGGACCGAGCAGTACTGGTGTCCGATCAAACACGCCAGGCGGGTGGCCAACCTCCACTCCCGCTACAAATATTATCTGGAATACGGCGACGCGGAAGGTTATAAAAATAATTTTCGGGAAATAAGAACCGCCGGTTTTCAGGACTTAAAGGAAAAGGGAAAAAATGCACAGCCGTAAAGTTATCGTGATCGGCGGCGGCGCGGCCGGACTGATGGCGGCCGGCCGGGCGGCCCGGGCCGGAGCCGAAACCCTGCTGCTCGAAAAAATGCCGCAGCCGGGCCGCAAGATCCGCATTACCGGCAAGGGCCGCTGTAATATCACCAATACCGCCGAACTGCCCGAATTTATCCGCCATTTCGGACAAAGCGGACGCTTTCTCCATCAGGCCTTCGCCCGCTTTTTTAACCTTGACCTGATCGACTTTTTTGAAAATCTCGGCCTGGACCTGGTCACCGAGAGGGGCGGCCGGGTTTTCCCCGCCGGCGGCAAAGCCCCGGAGGTACTGGCTGTTCTCCTGGAATGGGTGCGGCAAAGTGGGGTGGAGATCAGAACCGCGGCACCGGTCGAGGAATTGTTGATCAAGGAGGGCCGCGTCACCGGCGTCGTCTGCGGCGCCGGGAAAATCGAGGGTGCCGCGGTGATCCTCGCCACCGGCGGCGCCTCCTATCCCCTTACCGGCTCCACCGGCGACGGATACCGGTTGGCCGCCGCGGCCGGGCACCGGATCGTGCCGATCCGGCCCGCCCTGGTCCCGCTGATTACGGCCGGCAAGATCGCCGAACGGCTGCAAGATCTCAATCTGCGCAACGTCAAGGTGCGGATGCTTGTCGACAACAAGAAACAGCAGGAAGCCTTCGGGGAGCTGGTTTTCAGCGATTTCGGACTCAGCGGTCCGGTCATCCTGACGCTGAGCGGCAGCGCGGTCGATGCCCTGCAAAAGGGCAGGAAGGTTACCATGTCAATCGATCTTAAGCCGGCCCTCGACGAAAACAAGCTCGAAGCCCGGCTGCTGCGCGATTTCGCCAGTCGGGGCAAGGAGGAGTTCGCCGTTTTCCTGAGAGGTTTATTGCCCCGGGAGATGGTGCCGGTCTGTCTAGAGCAGACCGGAATCCCCGCCGAACGTAAAGTGCATTCGGTCAGCGCCAAGGAGCGGCGGAGCCTGAAGGTCTGGCTCAAGGATTTCCGCCTGGAGGTCGTCGGCTACAGGCCCCTCGCCGAAGCAATCGTCACCGCCGGCGGCGTCGATACCGCCGAGGTCGATCCCCGCACCATGGAATCCCGCCTGACCGGAAAACTCTTTCTGGCCGGCGAAGTTCTCGATATCCAGGGGGACACCGGCGGCTACAACCTCCAGGCCGCCTTCTCGACCGGCTGGCTGGCCGGCCGCGCCGCCGCCGATATCGTGGCAGGGATTCCCTCTCCCGATCGTTAATCGGAACCGGCAAGGATTATCTGCAAAACTCCCCGGAAGCCCTTTCATCTTATACGGCTAACTTGCCTTGCCGCTCGGCTTAAGGTCCGGCACCTTGCGGGGCGTCACCCCGATTTTCGGGCAACGGTCTCCCAGCACGCAGCGGTCGCAATGGGGGCGCCGGGGCTTGCAGGTACCCTGGCCGAAGGCGACCAGGATCGAGTTGACCTTCAGCCAGTATTTTCTGGGGAGTTTCCGGCGCAGGGCCGTTTCGGTGGCTGTGGGATTGGCGGTTTTCACATAGCCCCAGATGTTCATGATCCGGTGGACGTGGGTGTCGACGCAGATCGCCGGTTTCCTGAAAGCCACCGCCACTACCAGGTTGGCGGTCTTGCGGCCCACTCCCGGCAGGCGGCAGAGTTCCTCCACCGTCTCGGGAATCCGCCCGCTGAAATCCCGCTGTAACACGCCGGGAAGGTCGGCCAGATAACCGGCCTTGTTTCTGAAAAAGCCGACCGGCCGGATCAACCGCTCGATCCGTTCCCGGCCCAAGCGGGCCAGAGCGGCCGAATCGGGCGCCGCCCCGAACAACCGGTCGGCGGCCTTGGCAGTCACCTCGTCCCGAGTCCGGGCCGAAAGGATGGTCGCCGCCAGAATACGGTAGGGGTCGTTAGTCTGGACGGCGATCAGGTCGACCACAGGCACCTGATAGTCAACGATCTCCTTCTCCAGGACCGTGATGAAATAGTCTATATCGATGGCCATCCTGCCTGTTCCGGGATTATTTGCGCTTGAGTATTGCCTGAATCCGCAACAACTGATTCGCCGCGTCATTGCGAGGAGCGAAGCGACGAAGCAATCCAGTATTTTCAACTAGTTACATGTTTATGGATTGCTTCGCTACGCTCACAATGACTTAATTTTTGTCTTTCGCGAACTCGTCAACGAGGATACCGGCAAAGCGCCGGCCCGGCAAGCCCTGCCTGCGCCGGTCTTTCGGAAGCGGTTGCCGGCGGGTGAGATTAAGTCCCGCTAAATTCTGGCGATAAGTGTTTTCTCTGTTATAATGCTTGACCAGTCGCATCTCACTTGAAAATATCTTATTCCCGCGCGGAGGAAAAAAATGGCAACTCTGACCGATATTATCAATTATATCAACGGTATTGTCTGGGGCGTACCGATGCTGGTCCTGATCGTCGGGGTCGGCGCCTACCTGATGCTCGGCCTGGGCCTGATGCCGCTTCGCAAACTCGGCTACGGCTTCCGGATGCTGTTCAAGGGCCGGGCGGTGACCGGCGAGGAAGGCGAGATCACTCCCTTCAATGCCCTGATGACCGCCCTGTCGGCGACCATCGGCACCGGCAATATCGCCGGGGTGGCGACCGCCGTTTCGGTGGGCGGCCCCGGGGCGATCTTCTGGATGTGGGTCACGGCGGTGGTCGGCCTGGCCACCAAGTACGCCGAGGCGGTCTGCGCCGTCAAGTTCCGCGAGGTCGACGACCGGGGCGATCATGTCGGCGGGCCGATGTACTTCATCAAAAACGGCCTCGGCCCGAAGTGGGCCTGGCTCGGCTTTCTCTTCGCCCTGTTCGGTACCGTCGCCGCTTTCGGGATCGGCAACATGGTCCAGTCCAATTCCATCGCCGGCGCCCTTTACGACAGTTACCAGATCCCGAAAATCGCCACCGGCCTGGTCCTGGCGGTGCTGGTCGGGGCGGTGATCCTCGGCGGGATCAAGCGGATCGCCAACGTCGCCGGGGGGCTGGTGCCCTTCATGGCCATCTTCTATGTGGCCTGTGGTCTTGTGATCATCTTCCTGAATCTCGATAAGGTGCCCGGCGCCTTCGGGGAGATCTTCGCCCAGGCCTTCACCGGCACGGCGGCGGCCGGCGGCTTTCTAGGCATGGTCATCAAGGGGGTGGCCCGCGGGGTCTTCTCGAACGAGGCGGGTCTGGGCAGCGCCCCCATCGCCCACGCGGCAGCCCGGACCACCGATCCGGTCCGGCAGGGCGCCATCGCCATGCTCGGCACCTTTATCGATACCATCATCGTCTGCACCATTACCGGACTGGTCATCGTGATCAGCGGCCTCTGGAGCACCGGACCTAACGGCGCCGCCCTGACCTCCCAGGCCTTCGAGATGGGTCTGCCAGGCATCGGCAGCCACGGGGTCTCGATCGGCCTGACCCTGTTCGCCTTCACCACCATGCTCGGCTGGGCCTTCTACGGCGAGAAATGCCTGGAATACCTGCTCGGCACCGGGGTAATCACCGCCTACCGGATTGT
Organism: Desulfurivibrionaceae bacterium; assembly: GCA_046484585.1. GTDB lineage: Bacteria > Desulfobacterota > Desulfobulbia > Desulfobulbales > JAGXFP01 > JAGXFP01. Next base: position 1,896 of record JAWOIQ010000109.1, on the reverse strand, counting down.
CTGGGTAATCGCGGTATTTACCGGCACCGTCTTAAAGCTCAGTTTCGTCTGGCTGCTGGCCGATACCCTGAACGCCCTGATGGCGATCCCCAACCTGATCGGCCTGCTCCTCTTGAGCCCGGTGGTCTTCAAGATTACCCGGGAGTATAAGTTCAATAATCGCTGAATTCCGAGATGGTGGATCGGCCGATGGCCCCCTTCCGCCGGGCAATCGCCAACAGGGTTCGAGTCCTTTATGTGTGAAATCAAGCTGGATTTACCAATATGGGGAATGTCCCTGGTTTCTAATGAATTAGGCAAGGGAATCCGCGATGCCAAAAACAAAATTCCTGAATAGCCGCTTCGCCGGGGAAATGCTGGTCACGGTCGGCCTCTTGACCCTCTACTTTGCGATTTCGCGCATCCAGCTTCCATTTTTCAATACCGATAAACTAGTTGTGTCCGAATTTTTAGGATTGGTTGGTGGTGACAGGGAAATCAGCGGGATGTTTTCGATATTCTCCTTGGGCATTATGCCTTTCATTTCCGCATACCTGATTGTCGAATTGGGTTCGGTTATCATTCCATTCCTGAAAAAATATCGCCGGGGGGTTATCGGGGCCGGGGGGTTTTGAAGGGATACGCCTTCTTGCTCACTTTGATTATCGGAATTATTCAGGCCATATTCATGATTTACGGCCTGCAAACTGTTGAAATTCCATCGGTCGGGCCGGTTTTGGGCGAATTGAATTGGATCAAATTTTCAATACTGGCGGCGATTCTCGTATTAAGCATGTTCGCCCTAATATTCATGACGGAGTTGATCACCATTTACGGAATAGGCAATGGAATATCCTTATTGTTCCTGTCCGGTATGGCAATGGGGTCGATGCAGCGGATCAAAGTTGTTTATCATCAGTTTACTTTAACCGCCAATAACGTTTTTCACGAGATCGTATTTTCTTCGATCATGCTGTTTCTGTTCATTTTCATTCCCTTGGTTTTAATCAAAAGCAATTATCCGCTGAAATTCAAACACAAGCTCTCGGATGTAAGCCGGGATTTTTTCCAGATCAATCTCTGTACTTCCGGAAAAGAGGCCATCGGGTATGCAATCACGCTCATGATGTTTCCTTTAACCTTGTTGATGTTTCTTGATCTAAACGATTGGGCTATTCAGTTGTTCCCTCACGGATCGATCAAATATTTTATTTTGTTGATCATAACGATCATCTTTTTGAGTCTGCTCTTCGGCTGGTTATTTTTTAGTCCCAATAAAAGATTTGCGGAAATGCGAAGCTGGGGCTGGGATCTTGTAAACGAGGGTGATACGCTCAAGACCCTGGAGAGGAAATTTTACATCGTCAGCCTGCCGTGGACCCTGGTCCTGTGCGTAATGGCCGTCGCGCCCTTCATCCTCATAGACTCTTTTAATATGCCTTACTACCTGGGCGGGGAGTCGGTCTTTATCGTAGGCGTGGTCTGCCTGGATATTTTTTCGCGGATCGATCTCTGGGAAAAGTTCGGCGATCTGAAACTGCACAAGATCGCCGAATTTCACGATGTCTATTACGCCAGGATGATTAAGAACCATCTGGAATCGGAAAATATCAGATTCCATCTTCAAGGTTTTTATCATCGCCATCTATTGTATTTCCTGGGGCCTTTTATCCCTATAAATCTGAAGGTGGCGGAAACGGATGTCGAGCGGGCATATAAAATCCTCGAAACATATTACGGTAGTTTGGGTTCTCGTAGTGCCTGATACTTAATAAATTGGGGAGTGTCCCTAGTTTTTCGATACGCGGTTGAAAACAGCTTCCGGCAAAGCAAGGATGACGATCTCGTCAACCTGATGCCGGTCCGCCATTGGACCGACAGCAAGATCAGGTGCCACATCTTCGCCTGCATCGTCGC
>JAWOIQ010000082.1:0-5250 GCA_046484585.1 Desulfurivibrionaceae bacterium | reverse complement strand
ATCGCCATCATCATGTTCGTGATGATCATCGTCCTCACCATGTTTACCAAGAACATTACCGAGCCTTTGCAGCACATGATCGAGAAAGCCAGAAAGCTGGCGACCGGTGATCTGCGGCAGACCATCGAGGTTCATTCCGGCAACGAACTCGGTGAACTGGGCAATGTCATCAACGAGTTGTCCAGCAACCTCCAGGAAACCACCCTGCTGGCCAAAAACGTCTGTGCGATCGGCAACGATTCCATCGCAAAAACCATGGCGATTCTGGCCCGGGAAGAGCTCGCCCCCGAAGAGCGGGCCGAAATCCGCCGGGAACTTGACCTCTTGAGCCGAGAACTCGCCACCCTTGACGGTCTGGTTAACTGTTTCCACTTCTATTCCAGCGACCGATGATTTTCGAACCGTGGACAGCTCTGCCGGCCGGTATAATCATCGCCACGGTAGTTTCCGCCATCGGCCTGGGCGGCGGCGTTCTCTGGATGCCCCTCTTCCTGATCCTGATGAAAATGGAGCCCGGCACCGCAGTGGTCACCTCCCTGCTGATCCAGACCGCCGGGATGGGGTCAAGCAGTTACGCCTACGCCCGCCAAAAAAGCGTTGACCCGAAACTGGCTTTTTTCTTTATGATCATTGCCCTGCCCGGCCTGGTGATCGGCGCCAGGTTCGCCCATCACCTGAGCCCGGCGCAAATGCGCCTGATCCTCGGTCTGCTGGTGATGGCCACGGCCCTCTGGTTTGTCTCCTCGAACCAGAAATATGCCGAGCAGGGCGCGACGCGAATCGAGTTGGCGAAATCATTCCGCTATTCCTGGCTGGTGGCGCTGATGGCTATGGGCAGCGGCATGCTCAGTGTCAGCATGGGCGAATGGCTGGTCCCGATCATGCGGGGCCGCCTGGGAATGAGGATGAGCAGCGCCATCGGGACCAGTGTCATGATCATCTTCGCCACCTGCATCGGCGGTTCGGCCGCCCATCTGCTCATGGGCGGCCGGGCCGAGCCGGCGGTGATCCTCTGGGCGCTTCCCGGAGTTATCCTCGGCGGCCAGATCGGTCCCCGCATCACCACCCGGATCAACGAGCGGCTCTTAAAGGAGATCTTCATCTTCCTGCTGACCCTGCTCGGCATCCATCTGATCTACAACGCCTACTGAGGGCGGGGTCTGGAAATCGCATTGGGCTAGCGCCGGCCCTTTTTCAGTAGATCAGCCGTCGGTTAATATTCTAAAAATCAAATCGCGGCAGGTAGTCAGGATGGAGACATGGTCGTCCCCGGGGAACTCGAGGTAGGTGATCCTGGCGGGATCGAGCGCGGCCAGTTCACGGCCCATGGCGACCGGCAGCAAAGCGTCTTTGCCGCCGTGCATAATGGTTATTTGAGGCGGCTGCTCCCTCAGGAGGAGTTGCCGGATAATTGCCCGGTTATCCATCTGGGTGGGAAGCAGCACCGACAGGAGAAAAAACTTTTCGGCGACCGCGCTGCGGAGAGTTGTGAAGGGGGCGATCAGGACGATTCTTTTTACTTGATTACGGCCTGCGAACTGCAGGGCGGCTCCGGTCCCGAAAGAATGACCCATGAGGTGGTATTCCGCTTCCAGTTTATTTACCTCGAAATGCTCGGCCAGGGCCTGCAGCGCGCCTTCGCTGCTAAGATAACTCTCTTTCGGATGCATGGAGCCCTCGGAAAGCCCCTGGCCGGGATAATCGATCAACAGATAGCCGGTTTCCCGGCAATCCTCCGGTTTAATAAAACGCAGCCATCCCAGGGCAACGGACTTTATCCCCGGATAAAGAATAGCGATTTGGGCGGGTGGTCTCTCCGGTTCTCGAGCGGGCGGGATGTAAAATGCAACCTGGCGGCCATTGGCGGTGGTAAATTCGAGCTGGATGTTTTCGGGCCGTTCACGAAACCTCTCGAGCTGGGCGGGCTCATAGGGAATTTGCCCCAAACAGCCGGTCAGGGCCACGAGTAATATCAGGGTGTACGAAAAATTTCGCCTCACCATGAGTCTGCCTTGCTGGAAGAAGATATCATGCTTTATTTAACGATAAGTGGAAACACCAGGTCAAACAAATTCCTGAATCCGTGAGCGTTCGAGAACGGGTCGGATGCAAGGCGGCGACGATGTTGGTTATGCTGTCTGAAAAAAGCTTGACGATTTTTTTCTAAAGATGGGATGGTTTATTGTATGGAGGCAAGGAAATGGTGCCCGAACCGGTCACCCGGATAAGCGAGACAGAATAAATTCATGGTCCGCTCGTCCAAATCCCATTCAATTAAAGAAAGGAGCTCATTATGAAAGAAAAAATGTTCATTCTGGCAACGGCATTGCTAGTGGCGGGATCTCTCACCCTCGCCTATGCGGCGGACATCGACAATGGGAAGGCCCTGTTTGAAAGCCCCACCTTTGGCGGCGGCACCACCGGTAAAACCTGCAAGTCCTGTCACCCGGGCGGGGAAGGTCTGGGCAAAGATCTGTTCGATCGTGAAAAGACTGCCATCATGGGGATGGAAAAAAACAGTGTCGAGGAAGTCGTCAACGTCTGCATAGAAAACCCCATGGGAGGAAGCGCCATTGACACCGAAGGCGAAGAGATGCAGGATGTGGTCGCCTATATGAAAACCCTGGTCGACAAAAAGGCAAAGAAAAAAACCAGGAGGAAAATCGAAGGCTGCTGATCCCGCAAATCGTGAACGACCTGTACCCCGGCCTGGGCAAGGGTACAGGTACAGATTTAGTGGCAGCCCGGGCGCGAGTGCAGATGCGATGGTTGTGGTCGCATTTCCGCCTTGAACTGTGCGAAGTGAACCTCCACATCCGCCGACAGTTCAACAAGTTCAGGAGGAAATCATGAAAAGCCAAACCAACAACCTCACCTTGTCGCTCTTCTCCTTGCGCCTGACCGTGGCCCTGGTAATGCTGGTCTGGAATCTTGATAAATTCATCAATCCCGGGCACGCCGCCACGATCTATGAAAATTTCTAGCGATTGGGCGGCCTGGGCCCGGCAGTCATGTATGCCATCGGGGCCGTGGAAATTGTCATTGTCGGCGCCTTTCTGCTCGGGGTCATGAAACGGTTCAGCTACGGGGCGGTGCTGGTCCTGCATGCCATATCGACATTTTCATCCTACAAACAGTATCTGGCCCCCTTTGACGGCCCGAATATTCTCTTTTTCGCGGCCTGGCCCATGCTGGCGGCCTGCCTTACCCTCTATCTGCTGCGGGACCGGGATGTCATGCTGACTCTCGGCAAATCACCATCTGTCTCCTGAAAGTTTGATCAACCTCGTAAAAACTCAAAACTGATCGTTTCGGGCGGCCGACGGGCGATTGGGCCGCGCTCAAGGGTAAATAAAAGATGTGGGGCCGACAGGTGGATGTATAAAAAAATCAGTGACTACGGCATAATCGGCAACCTGCGGACCATTGCCTTGATCGGCCTGGACGGCTCTTGTGACTGGCTTTGTTTTCCTTTCATTGACTCGCCCTTTGTCTTTGGCGCCTTGCTCGATGACGGCAAGGGAGGAAGATTCCAGGTGCGGCCGGCGGGGGATTTCGACTCAACGGCCCGTTACGAACCGGGAACAAATGTCCTGGTCACCCGTTTTCGAACCCGAAACGGGATCCTTCGGCTGACTGACTTCATGCATATCCCCCCTGCCGGTCACGAAGAAAAAGAGGCGGACCACCTTCTCTTTTACCGGCATGTCCTGGTGGAAAGGGGAGAAATCGATTTGCAGCTCTTTTTCCAGCCCCGCTTCGACTATGCCCGCCGGGAGCCGTTGCTCAGTCCGGTTGCCGGCGGGGTCTTGGCCAGGGCGGACCGGTGGAGCATGGCCCTGACCACTGCCCTTGAAATGGAGATTGATCAAGGCGATGCTAAAGGGGCCTGGCCGATGAGCGCCGGCGATGAAGCATGGTTCAAACTGGCCTCTCGCGGCGGCCGGGCAGAGGAGGGCAGTTTCTGTCGCGATGAAGATCTGGATGCCCTTAGCCGGGCCGAGTGCGGCCGGGCCCTGGATGAAACACGGGATTTCTGGCGGGCCTGGCTGGCGCGCAGCGAGACCGGTCGTTCCTTTTCCCTGGACTCCTTTGGGGAGATGGTGGAGCGATCCGCCCTGGTCCTGAAACTCCTCTATTTTGATCCGACCGGAACGATTGCCGCGGCGGCAACCACCTCGCTGCCCGAGGAAATCGGCGGGCTTCGCAACTGGGACTATCGCTTTACCTGGATCCGGGATACCTCGTTTACCCTTACCGCCCTCTTTCACCTGGGGCATCTTTCCGAGACCGAAGGCTATCTGCGCTGGATCGAAAAGATCATTGCCGGGCACGGCGCCGATAAATTGCGGATCATGTATGCTCTGCGGCCCGAAACCGATCTTGCCGAAGTCGAGCTTGACCATCTCGACGGCTATAAGGGCTCCCGCCCGGTCCGGATCGGCAACGCGGCCTCCGGGCAGCGGCAGATGGACATCTATGGCGAACTGATGGAGGCGGCGGCAAAGCTTTCCGATTACGTCGGTAAAATCGATATCAAACTGTGGCCCGCCTTGCGGGGCATCTGCGATTATGTGATCGCGCACTGGCAGGAGCCCGATTATGGAATCTGGGAAGCCAGGGGAGGGCCGCGTCATTATGTCTACTCCAAGGTAATGTGCTGGGTCGCCCTGGACCGGGGGCTGGTCATTGCCGAACGCTACGGCTTTCCCGCCGATCTCCCGGGCTGGCGCCGGGAGCGGGAAAAAATCCGCCGGGAGGTGCTGGACAGGGGATATTGCCGGGAGCGGCAGGCTTTTGTCCAGCATTATGACGGCAAGGATCTTGATGCCAGCAATCTGCTCCTGCCCCTCCTCGGTTTTCTGCCCTTCGATGACCCCCGGATAATTACCACTATCGAAGCCATCCGCGACTCCCTCGGCCGGCAGGGCTTGCTGTACAGATACCGGGCGCCGGATGGGGTCGAGGGCGACGAAGGTGCCTTTTTGTTGTGCACTTTCTGGCTGGTCGATTGTCTGATTGGCCTGGGCCGGCTCAGCGAGGCGGAGCATCTTCTGGGCAGGCTGGAGCGGAGCGCCAATCATCTGGGCCTTTTCGCCGAGGAATATGATGTCCGCTGGCGGGAGCCCCTGGGAAATTTTCCCCAGGCCTTCACCCATATCGGCTACATCAACAGCGTAATCCGTCTTTTGCACGCCCGGGAAAAGGAGAGCATCAGCGGCGGCGAAGGGCAAAAGAGTGCGAAGCTTA
>JAWOIQ010000067.1:0-20067 GCA_046484585.1 Desulfurivibrionaceae bacterium | reverse complement strand
GAGCCAAGATCCTCCAAGAGTTATGGTAAGAGGGCGACCAAAGCCATAACCAGGGAGGGGGATGTTGCTCGCAATGGATCAATATGAATTATCAGGACGGTCCATCACCAGTGAAGAAGGCGATTCGCGACGCAGTTTCGGCCCGCAGCTGGCAATTGTTTCATGAGAAGACTTTTCCACCTTGGCGCCAGATTAGCTGCCTCACAACCGGCATGGTCTGCAAATGTTTATTGCGTTTTTTGGAGAGCGGGCCTCGCTGTTCCTTCCCCGCCGATTCCCGTTGCGCGCTGCACAAACCGCAATAGCTGATTGCTTTTCTTGAATTGGCAAAACGTTCAATGTCTCCCATCTCAACTACCCAGGTCAGGGCAAGTATTTCACCAACGCCCGGAATGCTCATCAAATTTTTTACCCTGTCGCGGATAGCGGGATTTTCCCGCAGGGCGCGGACCAGTTTTTTCTGGATGGCGTCAAACAACTCAAAACTGCTGCGGCTCATGTGCAACATCTCTTTGACCGAATCAGGCACGTCCTCAACATTTTCCAGGAGATCTTTGAAATAACGCTTCCCATGCAACCGGCGTTTGTTGTACTGCGCCCCAACCTCCATCAGAAGACCGGACATCTTGTTTTTCATCTTGACGGCGCTACGGACGATCATGTTCCGGTAGCGGAGCATGCGCCTCAGTTCGCGAAACTCCGTGGGCATCATATATGATTCCGGCAACAGGTTGACCCGGAGCAGATCGGCTATCCGCTCAGCGTCATCGCGATCGTTTTTCTTTTTTGCGACGACGATTGCTTTGAGCATTTCAGGATGAGCAACTTTCAGTTCGACCGCGTGAGGCAGAAGAAAGTCGTAGATCCATCCGCTAAATAAAGTGGCCTCCATGGCCCCGATCCAAGGTCCGGGGATGGTTTCGAGCCAGTGACTCAATGAAACGCGGTCGGCGCCGACCACGCCCTGGGCGACGATTTTACCGTCGACAGTTTTGATGCAATAAGCGATGCTCTTCTTGTGGACATCCAGGCCAATGTAGTAAAATGTTCTCATGGGAGCCTCCTTGTGGGTCTGACTTTGGGCGATTTATTCGGCCCTACCGTTCATTATGAACCGTCCGCCACAAGGTTGCTCCCATTTTCACTTACTTATGCATTCAAACACCATGCTATAATCCTGAATCCGTGACGGCTTCGCGGGTGCTTTTAATTTATCAGTTTGTAAAAAGGGCCAGATATATTTTCATGAAATGAGATTGATATGACGACACAAAAAATCACGATCAGAGACGAGACAAAGGCCGATGCTGCTATTATCTCCAAGGTGACTATGGCAGCATTTGAAACCCTGGAGATCAGCAGTCACACGGAGCAGTTCATTGTCGAGGCGCTGCGTTCCGCAAAGGCCCTGACCCTGTCGCTGGTCGCGGAAGTGGATGGTCGGGTGGTGGGGCATATTGGGTTTTCTCCCGTGACTATTTCAGACGGCACATGAACTGGTATGGGCTTGGGCCGATTTCCGTATTGCCTGAGTACCAGCGCCGGGGCATCGGCAGTGCCCTGATCCGGGAGGGATTGTCACGCCTGAAAGCGTTGGGTGCCGGAGGGTGCTGTCTTGTGGGACATCCGGAGTACTACAGGCGCTTCGGTTTCGAAAATGCGCCAGGGCTCGTCTGTGAGGGAGTTCCCCGGGAGGTCTTCTTTGCCCTTTCATTTGACGGGCGCTTCCCGCAAGGTGAGGTCATGTTCCATGAAGAATTCAAGGCAAATGGCCGGCTTGGCGCTGGAACGGACGGCTGATCGCCGCCGATGGCTGAAAAAAATGAAAAGCCGCTTTCTATAGGAATTGTTTAAGCGATCGGTTATTGGGGGTGGCATTGAAACCGGCTTCACTGCCGCGCCAAATGACGATCCCACCGCTATTGTGGGTAATGGGTGAATTCGTTTAACCCGGAAATCGCAAAAGACGGGAGATAAGTGATCCCGCCCTTCATTTATTCATTTTGGCCCAGGAATCCCGCAGAGTGACGGTGCGGTTGAAGACCGGTTTGCCGGGTTGCGAGGCTTTCGGGTCAAGCGAAAAGTAGCCGGACCGTTCGAACTGGCAGTTTTCTTCCGGTTCGGCATCGGCCAGGCTGGGTTCCAGTTTGCAGTTTTCCAGGATTTCCAGAGAGTTCGGATTGATATGATCGAGGAAATCCTTGTCCCTGTCAGCTTCCGGCGCTGCCACGTTGAAGAGGCGATCGTAGAGCCTTACCTCGGCATCTACCGCATGGCGGGCCGAGACCCAGTGGATGGTGCCCTTGACCTTGCGGCCGTCGGGGGCGTTGCCGCCCCTGGTTTCCGGGTCGTAGGTGCAGTGGACTTCGGTCACTTCCCCGTTTTCGTCCTTGACCACTTTTGAAAGCTTGATGAAATAGGCGTAGCGCAGCCGGACCTCGCGGTCCGGGGCGAGCCGGTGGAACTTGTTCGGCGCCTCTTCCAGGAAGTCGCTTCTTTCGATATAGATTTCCCGGCAGAAGGGGATTTGTCTGGTGCCCATCTCCGGGTTCTGGGGATGGTTCTGGGCCTCCATCTCCTCGACCTTGTTTTCCGGGTAGCTTTCGATGATAACCTTCAAGGGCCTCAGCACACCCAGGACCCGGGGGGCCTTGTCGTTCAGGTCTTCACGGAGGCAGTGTTCCAGGACGGCCACGTCGATCACCGAATCTTTCTTGGCGACGCCGATCTTGTCGCAGAAATTCCGGATCGCGGCCGGAGTGTAGCCGCGCCGCCTGATCCCCGAGAGGGTCGGCATCCGGGGGTCGTCCCAGCCTTCCACATGGCCGCCGTCGACCAGTTTCAGGAGCTTTCTCTTGCTGACCACGGTGTAGGAGAGATTCAGGCGGGCGAACTCGATCTGGCGCGGATGAGTGGCGACCGGGGTGTTGTCGCAGACCCAGTCGTAGAGCGGCCGGTGATCTTCGAACTCCAGGGTGCAGAGCGAGTGGCTGATCTGCTCCAGGGCGTCGGAAATCGGGTGGGTGTAGTCGTACATCGGGTAGATGCACCACTTGTCGCCGGTCCGGTGATGGCGAGCCCTCAAGATCCTGTAGAGGATCGGGTCTCGCAGGTTGATATTGCCGGAGGCCATATCGATCCTGGCCCGCAGAACCCGGCTGCCGTCGGGGAACTCCCCGGCCCGCATCCGGCGGAAGAGATCGAGGTTCTCCTCGGGGCTCCGGTCCCGGTAAGGGCTGTTCCTGCCCGGCTCGGTCAGGGTGCCGCGGCTTTCCCGGATTTCATCCGGGGTAAGGTCGCAGACGTAAGCCTTGCCCGCGCCGATCAAGTGTTCGGCGAATTCATAGAGTTTGTCGAAATAGTCAGAGGCGAAGTAGAGATGCTCGCCCCAATCGAAGCCGAGCCAGCGGATGTTGTCCTTGATCGAATCGACGTACTCCTGCTCCTCCTTCGAAGGGTTGGTGTCGTCAAAGCGCAGGTGGCAGCGGGCCGCCGGGTATTCGTTGGCGATCCCGAAGTTCAGGCAGATCGATTTGGCGTGGCCGATATGGAGGTAGCCGTTCGGCTCCGGCGGGAAGCGGGTGACAATCTCGTCGTGCTTGCCGCTTTTCAGGTCTGCGTCGATGATGGTCCGGATGAAATCCTTTTTCGGTTTTTCGTTGGTCATTTTTATTTCCTGTAGCTTTTTATAGAAGCCGGAATTCAGAAGCCGGAAGTCGGAAGCCAGAAGCCAGAAGCCAGGAGCTGACTAATCTAACTGTTCTCGAAATATTTCGGGGCGTTACGCAGTCTTGCGACCACCTTTTCCCTGCCGAAGTGTTCGAAGAGCTCGAACATGCTCGGTCCCTTGATCTGGCCGGTGATCACCGCCCTGGAGGCGTTGATCGGGATGCCTACCTTAAGCTCCTTCTCCTCGGCGAATTCCCGGGCGACCCGCTCCGCTTCCGATGCGGTCAGTTCCGGCAGGGCCTCGAAGCAGTCGGCCAGCTGCGGCAGGAGCTCCTTCAGTTCCGGATGCTTGCGCAGGTTCTTGTCCAGGGCCTTTTCGTCGATCGCGAAATCGTCGGAGAAATAGGCGCGGCCCTCGGCGGAGAAGTCTTTCAGGGTATGGAAGCGCTCCCGAATCATCTCCAGGGTCTTTTCGAACCATTCCTTATTTTCGTTGTCGTAGGACTCGTCCCAGAGTCCTGCCGCCACCAGCTCCTCCTTGACCAGCGGGGAAAGCTCCTTGACCGGCATGGTCCGCAGGTAATGGGCGTTGATGCTGATCGCCTTGGGGTCGGTGAAAAACTTCGGATCGTCTTTCCGGTAGTTGAAGATCGAGGCCGACTTGTTGATCCTCTCCAGGGTGAAGGCCTCGATCAGTTCCTCCTTCGAGAAGAACTCCCGGTCATCGCCGGGGTTCCAGCCCAGAAGGACCAGGAAGTTGACCAGGGCCCAGGGCAGGAAGCCGTGCTCCTGGTAGAAGTGGACGGCGACGATCTCGCCGTGACTGCGCTTCGAGATCTTGGCCTTTTTCAGGTCTAGGGTCAGCGGCATATGGGCGAAGTCCGGGATTTTCGCGCCCAGGGCGTCGTAGATCAGGATCTGCCGGGTGGTGTTGGTCATGTGATCCTGGCCCCGGATGATATGGCTGATCCGGTCGCGGATGTCGTCGACCACATTGCAGAGCAGGTAAAGGGGTTTGCCGTTCGAACGGACGATGACGAAATCCTCGATCTCGCTGTACTTCCGCTCGATCCGGCCGAGCACCTTGTCGTCGTAGGCGACGGCCCCTTCCTTTCTCGGTACCTTGAAACGGACCACATGGGGCGCGCCGGCGGCCACCCTTTCAGCAACTTCGTCGTCGGTAAGGTTGCGGCAGGCGCCGTCATAGCCGAATTGATTTTTGGCGGCCATGGCGGCTTCCCTTTTCGCGTCGAGCTCTTCTTTGGTGCAGAAGCACTTATAGGCGTGGCCTTCGGCGAGGAGGCGCTCGGCCTTTTCGATATGGTCGGCGGCGAATTCGGTCTGGAAATAGGGGCCTTCGTCCCAGTCGATCCCCAGCCATTCGAGGCCTTTGATGATCCCGTCGATGGACTCCTGGGTGGACCGGTCGGCATCGGTGTCCTCGATCCTTAAAATCAGCTTGCCGTGGTGCTTTTTCGCGTAAAGCCAGTTGTAAATGGCGGTCCGGGCTCCGCCGATATGCAGGTATCCGGTCGGACTGGGTGGGAACCTGACTCGTACTTCCGACATGTCGCTCTCCTTATGTGAATATATAGTGAGCCGAGCAGCTTGTCTGCTCGCGCGAAACTTACCCTGTGGGTATATGCGGATGTTATTGATACATGTACTAAAAAGTGGCTCTATATGAAACTCAGCTTCAACGTCTGGATTCCCGCTAAAAACGTGCGGGAATGACGGCTCCGGCGTATTGCATGTCATTCCGGCATGTTGTAAGCCGGAATCCGGTACCCATCAATGGAGCACCGGAGAAAATCGAATTTTTAGCTGAGTCTGATTCAATAGCCGTACTAATTGAATGATAAGCCGTACGCTCGAAGTTGTCCGTTATATATTTTTTTTGATTGTTAAGCAATGACGGCGTCGCAAAAGTCGAAAAACCCTTTCTTCCTTCGACAGCAGGATGAGCGGGTAACTTACAGGCTCGGGGCGGACGGGGCAACTTGCTGATTTATCGTTCATGCCGGGCCGGGTAAAGTGGGCGCCACTTCCGGATTACTTCGCTTCTCCCGCGATGATTTGCGGAAATCGGCTTAGAAACCAAGCTCCTTCAAAAAGCGCGGGTTCCTGCTCCAGTCCTTGTCGACCTTGACCCAGAGTTTCAGCATGATTTTCCGGCCGATCAGATTGGCGATATCGTGGCGGGCGGCGGTGCCGATTTTCTTGAGCATCGCGCCGTTTTTACCGATAACGATGCCTTTCTGGGATTTCTGCTCGACATGGATGGTGGCGTCGATGGTGACCAGTTTTTTGTGCTCTTCCTCATGGAAGCGGTCGATGGTCACCGCGGTTGAATATGGGATCTCCTGGCGGGTCTGGAGGAAAATCTTCTCCCTGATGATCTCCGAGACGATGAACCTTTCCGAAGAGTCGGTGGGGATGTCTTCCGGGTAAAGGCGGGGGCCGACGGGCAGCCGGGCCAGGACTTCCTTCAGGAGGATATCGGTGCCGTCGGCATCTTTTGCCGAAACCGGGATGATCGCCTCGAAGGGGTAGAGCTTTTCATAGGCGTTCAGGATCGGCAGCAGTTTTTCCCGAGATTCAAGATCGATCTTGTTGATCAGGAGAATGGCGGGCTTGCCGGCCCCGGTTAGATATCTGGTCAGGTCTTTTTTCGGGGTAGGCAGGGGCATGGTCACGTCGATCATGAAGAGAATCACATCGACCTCGGCGAGACTCTCCAGGGCGATCCTGACCATCTCGATATTCAGGGGGCTGTGGGCCTCATGGATGCCGGGGGTGTCGAGCATCACGATCTGGTGGTCGGGGCCGTTGACGATTCCGAGAATCCGGTTCCGGGTGGTCTGCGGCTTGGGGGAGACGATCGAGATCTTCTGGCCGAGCAGGCAGTTCAACAGGGTTGACTTGCCTACGTTCGGGGGGCCGACCAGGGCGACGATCCCCGATTTTACCTGTTCCGGTTTTTCCATTATAATCCGCTTTTCCAGTTGTGTTTATGGTTTAACTTGTTGAACCTGTCAATATAGCCTTTTTTGGTAATGATGCCATGCTAATTGGTGACAAACAATTTTATTGTTGTTAGATAAACCCTTTTTCCGAGTAAGCCGCCATCGTCCTCCGCGGCTTTCCGTAAATTCTGATTATAGTGGAGAATTCATGTCCTTTTCGGGCAAAATTGTTGAATATATCGAGCACGGCAAATTTATCTGCGGCCTGGTGATCGGTGAAGAAGCCAAGCGGCTCCGGTTGATCAACCAGAACGGCCGTGAAATCAAGCTGGCCATGGCCCGGGTCCTGCACCAGACCGATAGGCCGGTCAATGGCGGGGCCAGCCGCGAGGATGTCCAGCTTTTCTTGCAGGAGGTCAATCAACGCCGGCAGGAACTGACCGATCAGGTCGATCTGGCCGAGATCTGGGAGCTGGCCAGTGAAGAACAGGAGAACGCCTTTAAGCCGGAATTCCTGGCCGGTCTCTGTTTCGGGGAAGATGCCTCGGAGGAGCAGGTTGCCGCCTTTCTGCGGACCATCTTCTCCGACCGTCTGTTTTTCAAGTATCGAGAAGGTCTGATCCAGGTCCACCCGCCCGAGGTCGTCGAACAGCTTAAGCGCAAGGCCGAGAAGGAACGGGAGAAGGAGGCCTTGCTGAACCGGGGCGCCGAAGCCCTGGCCCGGCTGCGCCGGGGCGAAGAGCCCGGCGAATGGCCGGAAAGAGAGAAGTGTCTGGCCCTGGTTCGGGACTATTACCTGTTCGGCAACGATTTCGAGGAAAGCGACCTGGCCCGCGAACTTCTGAAGGCCGCCCGCTTGAACGGCCCCTATGAACCATACCACCTTCTGGTTCAAGCCGGCATCTGGGCTCCGGACCAAAACATCCCGGTGCTGCGCTACGAAATCCCCAATGAATTTTCCGAGGAGGTGCTCCGGGAGGCCTCGGCCTGCATCGAACCCGATCTGGCCGAACTGACGGCGGAGGGATATCGTGATCTGACCGCGCTGTCCCTTCTCACCATCGACGGGGCGATGACCAGGGATTACGACGATGCCCTGCACCTCGAAAAAAAAGGCGATAACTACCTGGTCGGGATCCACATCACCGATGTTTCAAGATATGTCAAACCGGGTACTCTGCTCTTCGAGGAGGCCCGGAAGCGCTGCACTTCTCTTTATTTCCCCGACGGGCAGATTCCGATGCTGCCGGAACACCTCTCGGAAGGGGTGGGCAGCCTGATTGAAGGCAAAGTGCGGCCGGCGACCAGTATCATGGTTGAATTGACCCCGGCCGGCGAAGTCGTGGACAGCCGGATTGTACCGAGTGTTGTCAAAGTCAGGCGGCAGCTCTCCTACTCGGAAGCCAACCGGCTGCGCGATACCGACGAGGAGCTGCGGATTCTCGATAAGCTCGGCAAGACCCTCCACGCCAACCGGGTTCGGGGCGGGGCGCTGATCATGCCTTTTCCGGACGTGATTATTGATATCGGCGAGGAGGGCAGGGTCGATGTGCGGCTGGACGACGGTAATTCCGGGAGCCGGGCGATGATCGCGGAATTTATGGTGCTGGCCAATACCCTGGCCGCCTCCTACGTGGCCGATCGCGAGGTTCCCGGTCTATTCAGGGGACAGGAGGAGCCCCAGAAGAGATTGTTCGAGGGGTTCAACCGCGACCTTCTCTTAAACCTGCGCCAGCGCCGCTTTCTCCGTCCGGCCAAACTCACCATCCGGGCCAATCCCCACAGCTGCGTCGGGGTAATGCAGTACACCACGGTGACTTCGCCGATCAGGCGCTTCCTCGATCTGGTTATGCAGACCCAGATCATGTCGCTGGCCCGGGGTCGGGGCGCCGCCTTCCAGGACCATGAATTAAACGGTTTCGCGGCCGATATCACCAAAACCCAGAGCCGGGCCAATCTGGTTAAAAGGCTGCGGTTCCGTTACTGGCTGCTCAGGTATCTGGAGCCGCTGGTCGGCGAGAGGGTGGAGGCGATGATCATCGACAAGGGCAAGAAGCGGGTCAGCGTCCTGCTGACCGATCTCTTGATGGAATCGGATCTGCCGCCCAGCCAGGGGGGGGACGCCGAGCCCGGCGATATAGTCAAGGTCAAGATCGCCAAGGTCGGGCCTCTGGACGATCTCCTCCGGCTCGAATGGTAAGCGGCCACAGTGCGGCCCATCTTGCGGCGATCGGCCCGGCTCACGTAGCGGGCTGCGCATCGCCGGGCCGCTTGCCGCAATCTGCACCACCCTGTGGCCGCTTACTCCCGGTGTAATTGGATTTGGGCTTTTCTTCTGGCTTTTGACTCCTAACCCCTCACCCCTCACCCCTAACCCCTCACTCTTTTCTTCTCAGTCATAAATAATCGAGGGGTAACGCTCCAGGAGCGCTTCGGTTTCGGGGTCCAGCTGGTCCGCGACTTCGTGGATATGGAACTCGGTGCTGCATTTACCGCATTTCAGCCTGACTTTCCAGCAGGCCCGCAGTACCTCAAGCTTGCCGCTGCATTTCTTGCATTCCATCATCAGCTCAGCAGTTCCTTGCGGGTAAAGATGGCCTTCAGGGGATAACCTGCCTCGGCCAGGGTTTCGGCGCCGCCTTCCTGACGGTCGACAACGGTGATTACCAGCCCGACCTTGAAGCCTTGGGCCTCAACCCGTTCGATCACCTTAAGCAGGGTGCCGCCGGTAGTGACCACGTCTTCGAGCAGGGCGACGGCGCCGCCCGCGGGCAGGTTGTTCAAGCCCTCAATATACTGTTCGGTGCCGTGGCCCTTGGATTCCTTCCTGACGATAAAGGCCGGGATCGGCTGTTTTTCCAGGAAGCTGACCAGGGAGGCGGCGGTGACCAGGGGGTCGGCCCCCAGGGTCATGCCGCCGACGGCGGAGATCGGTTCGGGGTTTTCCCGGATCAGCTTGAAAATTTCCTTGCCGCACAGGTAGCCGCCCTCGGCCGAGAGGGTGGTCTGCTTGCCGTCGATATAAAAATCCGATTCCAGGCCCGAAGAGAGTTTGAACTTACCCTTGCGGTAGGATTTTTTCAGGAGGATCTCTTTAAGTCGCTGCTTGTCGTCGCTCAATATTCCGCCTCGTTATAATTTTTTAAAATACTCTTTCAGGTTGGCCTGGGGATCGATTTTCGGCGCGATCAACCCCTCCGACGATGACATGACGACCATCACGCCGGGACCGTGCCCGGCCGTGTGGCAGTCGGAGTGGACGACGATGCCGATCACCACGCCGCCGGTCTTGAAGATCCGCCCGAAAGAGGCGTCGGCGTCGATAATCGCCACGAAATCGCCCAGGCGGAGATCATCGAGGCCGAACTCCCTGATTGTTGCCTCGTCGAAAAGCTGGATGTCGTAGTCGCCGCTCTGGCTGTGGCTGGAACCGATCCCCGAGCCCATGATCCGGGCCGGAATCCGGTGGGTGACCGGCACTTCCAGTCTGCCATCCTCCAGTTGCCCGAGTGGGATGGCATCCAGGAGAGCAGGGTCCAGATTCATGGTCTTGACCGGCGAACCCTCGATCTGCAGACCGCAGCCGCAGGCCTTGATCTGGATCTTGTCGCTGATGGCCAGCTCTTCAAGTACTTCCGGCTCGAAATCGATCAGGACATGCTCGATACCGCCATGCTTGCCGGTGACCCGGCCGGTTTTACCCAGGGCCTCGCCGGAGATGACCTTGGCGATATTGCCGACGCAGGAGAACAGGTTCAGAGCCCGGTTCGGGCCGTCCTGTCCGGCGAATTTGGTGAAGTTGCTGATGCTGACCCCCGGTTCGACATGGTCGGCGAAGAGCCCGCCGGCCATTTCGCCGATCCGCAGGTTGTAGGTGATGCCGCCGACGCCGGGGTAGATGGCGGCGGTGCCGTCGGGGCTGATCCGGTAGGGATTGACTCCGCCCAGGGGAGAGGTGATCTCGCCGAGCACCGATTGGCGGATCAGTTTGTCTTTGTTGGTTTTAAGCATGTGTATACGGTTCCCTTGGTGAGCCGATATCCCGGCTCTCTTTTGATCTTCAGCTGACCTGAAAAATCATAATACAAATATCGTGATTGGAAAAGGCTTCGCAGCAATCCGGTATTTTCAGCTTCTGGCGAGTTTGTCAATTTTGAGGCGGGAAGACCGGCCGCTTCGCGAAATTACGGGCCGACCGGCTGGTCCATTATCGATCGGCCAAAGGTATGATAAGGATCAGACATTGAAGCGGAAGTTGACGCAGTCTCCGTCCTTGACGATATAATCCTTGCCCTCCAGGCGCCAGAGTCCTTTATCCTTGGCGCCCGCCTCGCCGCCGCAGGCAATAAAATCCTCATAGGCGGTGATCTCGGCCCTGATGAAGCCCCGTTCGAAATCGGTGTGGATCACTCCGGCGGCCTGGGGGGCGGTGGCGCCTTTCTTGATGGTCCAGGCCCGGGTCTCCTGGACGCCGACCGTAAAAAAGTTGATCAGGCCGAGGAGCTGGTAGCCGGCCCTGACCAGGCGGTTAAGGCCGGATTCCTCCATGCCCATCTCGGCCAGAAACTCCCGGCGCTCTTCCTCGGTCATGGAACTGAGTTCTTCCTCGATGGCCCCGGAAATCACCACCACCGGGGCGTCCTCCTCCCTGACTGCCTCATTAAGCTGGTCGACCCAATGGTTGCCGGAGACGATATCCTCTTCCTTGACATTGGCCACATAGAGAACCGGCTTGGCGCTTAGGAGGCAGAGTTCCTTGAGCAACCCCTTGTTGCCCTCGTCTACTTCGAGGAGGCGGGCCGGCTTGCCCTCGTCGAGCAGTTTTGCCAGCTTCTCCAGAACCACCAGCTGGTTCTGCCCGGTTTTGTCGCCGGAGCGGGCGCGCCCGGCGGTTTTGTCGATTCTCCGGGCGACGGTATCCATATCGGCCAGGATCAGTTCGGTATTGATTATTTCCCGGTCCCGGATTGGGTCGATATGACCGTCGACGTGGACGATATTGGGATCTTCAAAACAGCGGACCACATGGGCGATGGCATCGACCTGGCGGATATGGGCGAGGAACTGGTTGCCAAGTCCTTCGCCTTTGCTGGCCCCGCTGACCAGCCCGGCGATATCGACGAACTCCATCTGGGCGTAGACCTCTTTTTTGGTCTTGGCCAGAGCGGCCAGCTTGTCGAGACGCGGGTCCCGGACCGGCACCATGCCGACGTTCGGCTCAATGGTGCAGAAGGGATAGTTGGCCGATTCGATTCCGGCCGAGGTCATCGCATTGAAAATAGTTGATTTGCCGACATTGGGCAGGCCGACGATACCGCAACGAAATCCCATATATGAACCTGTGTGGTGTTGGTTAAGAGTTATCACGTAACTACGGAGCTTTCCGAGTCAAGCTGCAACTATATAATGGTTTATTTATCAAGGGGCAAGCACTGATTTTTAATTGCCCTTGGCCTTTACTTAACTTTATGGGAACTCATTATCTTTAACCTGAATCCGTGACGGCTCTAAGGGGATTTTGTTTTATTTGTTTGTTGTTACGTTAAAATAATTGTATTTCACTGAGTTGCCTCGATTCACCCCGCCGCTCTGCGGGGCGCCCGATAACCGCGCATCTGCGCCCCGCAGGAAGTGCCCCCTCAAGGGGGATTGAACAGAACCCTTGGGGTGCCGCGTTGGCAACTTGTTGATATACCATATAGTATTATCAACATCATTGCCGCCTTGTCATCTGCACCGTTCTAGAACGCTTCTCGGATTCAAGTTTAAATATGTCGGGGAAAGTGATATCTTGATTCTTTCATAATTCCATAAAAGTTGGAGCTTTATTTGCCTTGATGACCGGCGGGAAAAAGAAGATAGTCAGAATCGATACCTTGCTGGGTGAGATTTTCGAGAACCGCAATTGGCGGCAAAATCTGGCCCGTAACCGGATTTTCGACTTCTGGGACGAGGCTGTGGGGGATGATATCGCCTCCCATGCCCAACCCAAACTAGTGCGGGGCAAAGTGCTTTGGGTCGATGTCACCGATTCGATCTGGATGCAGCAGCTTCATCTCCAGAAAGAACATCTCCGTGAGGTTATCAACAAACGGATTCCGGGAGACGAGGAGATCGAGGATATCCGCTTTAATCTGGTCGCCCATCTGAAAGCCGCCCTGCCGGCACCGAAGATTGACCCGGAACCAGGGCCGCCGCCTCCGGTTCAGCCTGATCGGCAGAAGCTTGCCGAATTCGAGAAGTTGATCGCATCCCTGGGTGATGAAGGGGCCAGAGAGAGTTTCCGGACCCTCTGGCTGATCGGGCAGGGCAGGAAGTGATCCTGAATCCGTGTGGGCTTCGCGGCGAATTTTGCTTTATACGTTTGTTGTTAAGTGAAATAATCTTTTTTACTGAGTCGTCATGATTCACCCCGTCGCTCTGCGGGGCGCCCGATAACGGCACATCCGCCTTTCATCTTGCACCGTTCTCGAACGCTCACGGATTCAGGGTGATGACCGGGTCGCCCATCCCCTCAATCGAGCTTTCAGCATAAAGTAAACTCCTTTCCTACAGGCCCATCTTGAAGTTTCAATTCAGATCAAGCACCAACATCTCCTTGCCCTTGTCGTTAATTACAGTTAAATTGGCGTAATTGATCGATTGATCGTTGTTTATAGCTGGTTTTTTTATAATTAATGTAAGCATTACTGACATTCTGATCTGAAAAAGGGGCCGGCATGACCAACAAGAATCTCTATTACAAGCTGAATCTGATTTTTATTCTGCTGCTGCTTTTCCCTTTTACCGGTTTTATTTATTTCGGGCTTAAATATGAATTTCTCCAAGACCAGCATATCGGACTCTTTACGGTTATCGGGCTGATCTATATCTTTGTCGGCTTCAATCTGCTCAGAAAGCTTTTCGACAATATAGTCCAAATCTCCAAGACCTTTTCCGAGAAAATCAACTCGGAGATTCTGGCCGGAGGAATTGACGGTAACCTGAATGAAATCCAGCAGATCGTCGCCTCGTTCAACGCCCTGGAGCGTCAATTCAAGCAAAGCACCACGCAGCTTGCCCGTAAATCCTCGGAGGTATCGATCCTCAAGGAGCTGTCCGATCTCTGCTATGTGACCCTCGATCCCTGGGAGATTCTCCATGTCACCCTGGAACGCGCCCTGATGTTGGCCAAGGCCGATATGGGCTCGATCCTGATTCTCAGAAAGGACAAGGAAAAGAAGTATTTTGTCGTCAAGGCCAGTATCGGGCTGGGCGACTACATCAGTATTGAAGACACCATCGATTACGAGGAATCAATCGCCAAATACGCGGTGATCAATAAAACCCCCTTGATCATCGACGATATCGAAAAAGAGAACCGGTTCGGCAGAACCAATCGGGTCCACTACGGGACTAAATCCTTTGTGATAATGCCGATCAAGACCATCAAGGATGTTATCGGGGTGCTGACCATCTCCCGCCAGGATGACGACCAGGTTTTCAGCCAGTCCGATGTCGAGGCCCTGACTCCTTTATTGAGCAGCGCCGCTTTCACTTATGAAAATATCCGTCTCCTCAAGGAACTGACTCTGGAAGAGAAATATATCGGTCTGGTCAAGAAGATGTTCAAGACCCTTAATTCCAGTCTCCGGGACAGTGAGCTGTTGAATACGATCCTGTCCGAACTGCAGGAGTTCATCCCCTTTGAAATCGCGGTTGTAATGCTTGAGGACGAATTTCGCGACGACAAGCTCAAGGTTGTCCATCTGCAGTCCGGTAACCCCGTCGATATAGCGGTGGGCGACGACTTTGCTTATAAAGGGACCATCCTTGATACCGCTATCAAGTCCGAAACGGTCAAGGTGATCGACAACATTGACGCCCTGGATCGGGGAATGCCCGGCCGGCCTTCGCTGAGCAGCGACCTGAAGGCGTGTCTCCTCGCCCCACTAACCACCAAGGGCAGGATTAACGGGGTCCTGGCCCTCCATGCCGGGGAGACTTCGAGCTTTCGGGAAAATTTCGTGGTAGTTGAATTTATCACCAACATTGTTTCCTTTGCCCTTGAAGAAAGTCGCCTGGCCGCCGCGGCTTTGAAAAAAAAGCAGGAGCTCGTGGCCATTCAGCAGATCGGCAGCGCGATCGCTTCGTCCACCTTCGATATCCAGCAGGTCCTGGATTACACCATGGAAATGATCCGTACCCTGATGAATGTCGAGGCCGGCTCGATGGCCCTAATCAAAGGAGATGAATTGGAATTCGCCGTCGCCTTCGAAATGGATTTGAGCCATCTGCAGAAATTCAAGATCAAGCTCGGCCAGGGCATTGCCGGGGCGGTCGCCGCCCGGGGCGAGGCGATTGTCGAGAATAATGTTAACCAATCCCTGAATTTCTATGCCCAGATCGATCAATCCACCGGCTTCAAGACCCGGTCAATTCTCTGCGTGCCGATGATCTCCCAGGGCAAGGTGGTGGGGGTTATCGAGGTCCTGAACAAGCGGGACGGCGACTTCTCCGACAGCGACAAGGGGATTCTCCAGTCCATCGCCACCTCGGTGAGTATTGCCATGGAAAACTCCCGGCTCTACAAGGAAACCCTGTCCATGGCCGAAAAAGAGCGGGGGATCCGGGGGGTGTTTCAGAAGTTCGTGCCCAAGGTGATTGTCGAAAAGATCATTTACGGCTCCGAGATCGATATGCCGGTAGTTGACGAGTTCAAGACCATTACCCTTCTGAACCTCGATATCCGGGGGTTTTCGAAGCTGACCAGGGAAATAGGACCCCAGAAGAGCGTTGCTCTTCTTAATCACTTTTTTTCGGTGATGGGGGGGGTCATCTTCAAGCAAGGCGGGATCGTCGACAAGTATCTGGGCGACGGCTTTCTGGCCCTTTTCGGAGCTCCGGTTTCAACCCCCATGGATGCGGAGAACGCCCTGACCGCCGCCCTTGAGATGCAGCAGGCCATCGTCTCGGTAAACGAGGAATATGTTAAAGGGATAATCAGCGAACCGGTTAATATCGGGATCAGTGTATACACCGGTGAGGTGGTGGTCGGCAATATCGGTTTCGATATGAAGATGGATTACACCGTGGTCGGTGATGCGGTCAACAATGTCTTCAGGCTGCAGGAGATCACAAAGTTCAAGGACAACAGCATCGTGATCGCCGATAATACCCGACGGGCGGCCCAAAGTTCTCTTGAACTGAACGAACTGGACCAGACGGTCGGCGATATTAAAGTGTACGAACTGCTGGGCCGGAAAAAATGATGGCGTCGCAAAAAGCACCCTAAAGGGCATAAATCGCCAGCTCCTGCGTTGCTGCAAATTGTCTCGTCATTGCAACGTACTGAAGTACGCTTCATTCCTCGAAATTCGCGCACCTTGGATCTGACGATTTTCTGCTTAGCCATCCCGTTTTTGCCTTCTTGCGAGTTCATCAAGAATAGACGGCTGTTTTTTCCGGGTAGCGGCGGAATAGCTCAGAACTTTTTTTCGGAGTCCAGCAGGATGGTCACCGGCCCATCGTTGGTCAGGGTGACCGACATCATGGCCTGGAAACGGCCGGTGGCGGTCGCCAACCCCTGGCCAGTCAGGATTTCCACGAAATGCTCATAGAGCCGCTCCGCCTTATCCGGTGGGGCGGCATCGTTGTATGAGGGGCGGCGCCCCTTGCGACAGTCCCCGAAAAGGGTGAACTGGGAAACCACCAGGACCTCGCCGCCGATATCCTTGACCGACAGGTTCATCTTGTCGTCTTGGTCGGGGAAAACGCGCAGGTTGGCAACCTTGTCGGCCAGATAGGCGGCATCCTTTTGCGAGTCGCCCGAGCCGACCCCGAGCAGGACGAGGAGGCCGGTGCCGATTTCCCCGCTGATCTCCCCGCCGACCGTGACCTTGCAGCCCTTTACCCTCTGCACCACCGCTCTCATCTTTCCTGAATCCGTGACGGCTTCGTGGGGAATTTCACTTTATACCCACAGGGCATAAGTTTCGTACGAGCAGACAAGCTGCTCAACTCAGCTTTATCAGTTTGTAATTGCATCGAATAATCGTTTTTTCCTGGATCGCCATGGTTCACCCCGCCGCCCTGCGGGGCGCCCGATAACGATGCATCTGCGCCCCGCAGGAAGTGCCCCCTCAAGGGGGATTGAACAGAACCCTTGGGGTGCCGTGTTGGCAACTCGTTGATATATCATTAGTGTTATCGACATCGTTGCCGCCTTGCATCTGCACCGTTCTCGAACGTTGACGGATTCAGGATCTTTCAATCCAGATTTCCCAGAAGATATTGAATAATCGCTCCCGCCGCGATAGAGGCGGTTTCGGCCCGCAGAATCTGCCGGCCGAGGGTGACCGACAGGAAGCCGAACTCCTTGGCGGCGGCGACTTCCTCGTCGGTCAGCCCCCCTTCCGGGCCGACCATGAAGAACACCGAATCGGGTGATTCCCGACGGATGATATTCTCGATGTCTTTAAGGGTGAAGTCGGCGCTCTCCTCCCAGAAAATAATCTTCAGATCATGGCGAGACGCCTCCTGGAAACAGTGCAGGATGGTGGCCGGTTCCGCGATCACCGGTGGGGAAGGGCGGCTGCACTGCTTGCAGGATTCCAGGGCGATCCGCTGCCATCTTTCCCGCCGGTTCGGCCCTGGCGGCCGGGCCGAGCAGTAGGTTGAGCTGAACGGGGTAATGGAGGCGATCCCCAGTTCGGTGGCCTTTTGGACGACCAGATCGATTTTTTTGCCGGTGATCAGGGCCTGGCCGAGATGAAGCCGGGGCCGGTTGTCGTCCGCCTCGTTTTTTTTCTCGATCCGCACGGTGACCGTGTCACCGCTCAGCCGGTCGATTTCCCCCTCGTAGGTGGCCCCTGTCCCGTCGAAAAGGGTTATTCGGGCGCCGGGTTTCAGGCGGAGAACATCCCGGAGGTGGTGCGCCTCGCTGCCGCGCAGGGTGGCTTCCGAGCCCTCTATATCGTTCGGCGAGACGTTGAAGCGGCGCATCAGATATTCCTGGAGAAGCTCAGGGCCGACCATTCTCCGGAGCTCGGCTCCGCCAGTCTGGTCAACCCGTGTTTACTATATATAAAGGCAATGTTTTCGCTCTGCCCGCCTTGAAGGATTCCGGCCAGGATCAGAACCCCGTTTTCGGCCAGAAGTCCGCTCAGGGCAGGAGCCATCTCCACCAGGGTGTTGTGAATGATATTGGCCAGGATCAGATCGAAGGGACCGTTCAGCTCATTGAGATCGGTAGCGGAGACCTCGATCCTATCCGTTAAATCATTAGCTTCGATATTGTTCCGGGCGGCGAGAACCGCCTCCGGATCGTTATCGATGGCGGTTACTTTTTCGCAGCCGAAGAGGGCGGCGGCGATGGCCAGGATGCCGGTGCCGGTGCCCACATCGAGGCAGCTTTGGGGCGGGGTCGGGGCTTCGCCGAGATGTTTCTCCAGCAGTTCCATGGCCAGGCGGGTGCTGGCATGGAGCCCGGTGCCGAAGGCCATACCCGGATCGATCTCGATAATCTTGTCGCCGGGGGCCGGAGTGCATTCACTCCAGGAAGGCTTGATGACAACGGTCTTTGACAGGTGGAAGGGTTTAAAGCTCTCTTTCCAGCGCCGATGCCAATCCTGATCGGCGAGGGACTCAAGTTCCAGGACGGGTTTCCGGTATGCGGGGAATCGGCGGGCCGTTTCTTCGAGGCAGGCGCGGATCTCGGCCAGCTTGTCGGCTAAGCCGGGGTCGTCACCGGCGAGGTAGCCGATCACCAGGGAGTTGTCTGGTGAGGATCCGTCGCTGCCGAGCTCGACGCCGCGGCCGGTCAGCCCGGCGACGGATGAGGCGACGAGCTCTTCCAGGGCGGCGGGGCAGTTGATAATCAGCTTTTGCCAGATCTTCTCGTCCATGGTAACCATATATTAATGTAAGGTTTAAGCGGTCGTTTGGTTCAGCCGATATTGTTATCGGCCTGGCCGGTCCCGCATGGTATATGTTAATTGTAAAAAACCGATCGATCTTTGATTGTATTGTATAGATATCGGCTAGAAATAGCACGCCGGCTTGGTGCTGGCAAGGATAAAAGCCCGGTTCGGAAAGCCTCTTCCGGCAGCCGGGACATGATGGTGACGGATGGATAACCGGAAACTTAGAGAATTACTCGAAAAGGTCCAAAGCGGCGACTGCGCGGTTGACGAGGCCCTGAGCAGCCTGAAACATCTGCCTTCCGAAGCGCTTGAATTTGCCTGTGTGGATCATCATCGCCAGCTCAGAACCGGCTTCCCGGAAGTCGTTTTCGGCGCGAACAAAAGCGCCGGGCAGATTATCGCCATCATGGAAAAGCTCATGGCTGGAGAAAGCGCGGCTTTGGCCACCCGGGTGGACTCGGCCAAGGCGGCGGCGGTGCTGACCCGGCTGCCGGAGCTGACCTACCATGACGAGGCCGGGATGCTGGTAGGTAATCTCCGCGAAGGCAAACCGGTCGGGCGCGGGACCATTGCGGTGGTGGCGGCCGGCACCTCAGATATTCCGGTGGCGGAGGAGGCCCTGATTACGGCCCGGAGTCTCGGGAACGAGGTGGAAAAACTCTATGATGTCGGAGTCGCCGGGATCCATCGGCTTTTTGCAAATCGGGAGATTCTGGACCGGGCCACGGTGCTTATCGTGGTGGCCGGCATGGAGGGGGCGCTGCCCAGCGTGATCGCCGGCCTGGTCGACAAGCCTGTGGTCGCGGTGCCGACCAGTATCGGTTACGGCACCGGCCTTGGAGGGATTGCCGCCTTGCTCGGCATGTTGAACAGCTGTGCCCCAGGGATGGCGGTGGTTAACATCGACAACGGCTTTGGGGCCGGTTGCATGGCTGCCGCGATCAACCGGGTTTGACTATCTTTACGGATTGACGGCTAATATAAGATCTCGTAATGAGTTTTTTGGGTATTAAATTATTCTGTCAGACGCTTTTTCTCCCTTGTCACCGCTTGTTTTCGGTATAAAAAGCAACCGCCGGTTTTCTATTGAGTTTGAGGGATCAGTTGCTTTATGAAGGCAACTACTTGGAAAATCGGTTCTTTATTCCTTCTTTCAAGATGATTAAACCAGCGGTTGCAATTTGCGTTGGCACAGTGCGATAATTATTTTAAATAAACCGGAAACAAGTGATTGACAAAAGCTGGAAAGCCTATATATTAGCGGCTCCTCACGGGGGCGGCAAAGCGGATCGCAAGAGCCGCCGGCAGGGATTTCCGGAGGAGATCAGGAAATAAAGCGGTTGACAATAGCCGCTTGAAAGTAGTATAAGGATTGCTTCCGCGGCTTCGCGCCGCGCCATTATTTAGGTAGTGGCTGACCGATCTTTGAAAACTGAATAGCGAGAAATTAGACGGGCCAAAAAGCAGTAAAGTTTTAAGTTTCATTCTTTTCTAGTTAGAGAACGGGTCTTCGGATTCGTGATCGCAAT
>JAWOIQ010000054.1:0-3273 GCA_046484585.1 Desulfurivibrionaceae bacterium | reverse complement strand
GGTATTTCTTCCGTGACCTGGACCTGCAATGGCTGAAAAAAAATTCATGGTGGCCCCTGGGCATGGCGCTTATCCTGGCCGGGGTGGCCTTGCTTTATCTTGAATTTACCCCTATGGTCAAGGCCCTCTCCGAATATCAGGCCGCCAGCCTGACCTTGGCCCAACGGTTCATGACCCAGTTCCGGATAGTCATCTTCTACCTCTTTCTCTTTCTGTTTCCGCACCCGGCCAGGCTCAATCTGGACCATCATTTCCCGGTCTCCCTCTCCCTGCTCGACCCGCCGACGACCCTCTTGTCGGTCCTCGCCGTCTTCGCCATACTTGCATCCGCGGTGGTCATCGCCCGCCGCTACCGCTTTCTTTCCTTCGGCATTCTGTGGTTTATGGGGAACCTCGTAATCGAAGCCTCGGTGCCGGGGCTTGACATGGTCTTTGAACATCGCACCTATCTGCCCTCCATTCTGATCAGCATGATCCTGGTCATGTTCCTTTATCAGTTTGTTACCCATATCTGGATCAGGAGAGTCGTCTTGTTGATATTCATAGCGGTCGGCGCGGTATGGACCCATGAGCGCAATCTGGTCTGGGCCGACAAGGCCGTCCTCTGGGAGGATGCTGCCAGGAAATCCCCGGAAAAGGCCCGGCCCAATATCAACGCGGGCATTGCCAACAGCGAGATAGGCCGGTTCGACAAGGGGATCCGCTATCTGGAACAGGCGGTAAAACTGCAGCCCGATTATGTCCACCCCCGGATAAACCTTGCCAACTCCCTTTTCATAAAGGGCGATTACCCCCGGGCCGAACACCACGCCAGGGCGATCCTGCCCATGAAGCCGGTCGACGGGGAGTCCCTGAATCTGCTGGTCATGGCCCATAATACCGTGGGCAAATCCCTGGCCATGCAGGGCAAGGAGGAGGAGGCCTTGGAGAACTTCCGGCAGGCCCGGGAGTTGAACCCCGATGATCTCGCCGCCAGCTTCAACCTGTCCCTGGTCCTGGCCAACCTTGGGCGGTTCATCGAAGCGGAAGAACATTGCGTGGAGGCGCTTCGGATTCAACCCGATTACCGGGCGGCCCGGCTGCATCTCCAGGAAATCCGGCATCGGATGGAACCGCGTAAGCCGTCGATATACAGACCATTTGGCCCGGAGGCTGGTGCTCGCCGCTGATTGTTTGCCGTTATAGCGGAGCATATGGAACCGATCAGGAGATAGCAGCCACCCGGAATTGGCCAATCTCCCATCCGGCAAGCGATTACAGGGCTCCGGAGATCCTAAGCCAATCCGGACCCTTTCAGCTCTTTCGGTCGCCGGGGGAGTCCGGCCTCTCCGGGCCATGGGCCATCAGCCGTTGGAGGCTGGTGGATGGGGAGTTGGCTATATCGAGGTTAAGGGCGCCGATCAGTAAATGGAGGGCGGTCAGCAGGAGGAGCGCGGCGATCATTACGGTGCCGCTGGTCGCCGGCGTTCCGGTCACGATGCTCCGGTACCAGTGGTAGCCCCCGAAAAGCATGCCCGCCGGCAGCAGGAAACCGCCGCTGAGCAGGAGAATAGTGGCGGCGGAGAAATCGCGTAACAGATAGGTATAGAAAATCCGCTTGCAGACCCGGCTCAGATGGCGGCCGGGAAAACCCAGCAAGGCCGAAAACAGGCTGAGACCGCTCCGGTTGTCGTTATATCTGGCAACCATCGGGATGTCTTGAACCACCGCGCGGATCGTGTTGAGGCGAAACAGCATGTCGCTTTCGAAGAAATAGCGCTTGGCGAGTTTTTCCAGGGGCAGGAGGCGCAGGGCGGCGCGGTGGATGGCGGTGTAACCGTTGGTCGGGTCCATGATATTCCAGTACCCGGAACTGATCTTGGTTATCAGCGAAAGCGACGAGTTGCCGATCATCCGCGGCCAGGGCATCCCCTTGAGATCGCTGAGTTGAAAGAAACGGTTTCCCTTGGTGTAATCGGCTTGGCCGCTTATAATCGGGGCCAGCAGGGAGGGCAGATATTCCGGATCCATCTGGCCGTCGCCATCGATCTTGACCACGATGTCACAGCCGTCCGCGAGGGCCTGTCGATAGCCGCTGACCACCGCGCCGCCGACCCCCCGGTTTTTTTCGTGGTAAATGATCCGGAGTCTAGGGTCCGAGCTGTGTTGGGCGACATAGGCGCCGGTTTGCCGGGGGCAACCGTCATCGATAACGTAGATACGGTCAATCAGTTCCGGCAGGCCGGCGAGGACATCGATAATCCGGTGTTTGACCTGATAGCAGGGGATTACCGCCGCTATCGTCGGATTTTTCCGGTTAAATGTTCCGTGGTCGGTGGCGGTCGGCATTTGTTGAAATTCACACATTGTTGTCGGATGGTTTTAAATCGAGGAGTTTAGTTTAACTTATCCATGCTTTTGCGACCATCAAAAATAACAAGGTTTCCCGCCGCGATTTCCGGCTTTGCAAGGGCCGAAAATCGCCATTGGATCATGCTCAGGGAGTGTCTGCTCTTCCTGCTTCTGGTTATTCTGGTCTTTCACGTCTATGCCAAAAGCAAGGACGGTCCCTTTGTCTTCGATGACCTGCCCAATATCGCGAACAATCCCCATATCCGGATAAGCAGCCTCGACTGGCAGTCCCTCGGGCAGGCGGCCTTTGAAAGCCCTATCCCGACCCGGCCGGTCGCCAATATCAGTTTCGCCCTGAATTATTATTTCACCCAGCTCGATCCGAAGAGTTTCAGGCTGGTAAACGTCCTTATCCATCTGGGCAACGGCTTCCTGCTCCTGTTTTTCCTGAAGGCAACCTTGCGGACCCCGGCCCTCGCTGGCCTGGCCGAAAAAAAGCTGAACCGCTTCATGTCCTACGCGGCAGCGACCATCTGGATCGTCAATCCGGTCCATACCCAGTCGGTATCCTATATCGTCCAGCGGATGAACTCGATGGCGGTGCTGTTCGCTCTTCTCGCCTTTGTCCTTTATATCCACGCGCGTTTGAGCCGCAACCGGACCAGGCGCCGGCTCCTCCTGGCCGGAGGGCTTTCGGCCTTTCTGCTGGCGCTCGGCTCCAAGGAGAATAC
This sequence comes from Desulfurivibrionaceae bacterium, assembly GCA_046484585.1. Lineage (GTDB taxonomy): Bacteria > Desulfobacterota > Desulfobulbia > Desulfobulbales > JAGXFP01 > JAGXFP01. The sequence continues at coordinate 211 of JAWOIQ010000054.1, read as the reverse complement.
GATTACCCTGCCGTTCTTTGTTTTCCTCTACGAGTGGTATTTCTTCCGTGACCTGGACCTGCAATGGCTGAAAAAAAATTCATGGTGGCCCCTGGGCATGGCGCTTATCCTGGCCGGGGTGGCCTTGCTTTATCTTGAATTTACCCCTATGGTCAAGGCCCTCTCCGAATATCAGGCCGCCAGCCTGACCTTGGCCCAACGGTTCATGACC
>JAWOIQ010000155.1:0-3336 GCA_046484585.1 Desulfurivibrionaceae bacterium | reverse complement strand
CACCTACCTGATCGGTCGTCAGGACGCCAGCTGGGGCAATAAGTTCCTGGGCTGGGGCAATCAGGTTGACCGGATCAAGGCGGTCTATAAGAGCGGCGACCTGACCTACGGTGGTTACCTGCAAAAAAGTCGGGAAGGCAACGATGTATGGGGTGACGGCGACAATGATACCTACGCCGCCTTTGTTATCGGCCAGGCCGGCGGCACCAAATGGGGTGTCCTTGCCAACTATATCTATAACGACCCCACCTCCACGGATTCAGAAGACGGTTATCTGATCGATCCCTTCTTCCTGACCAAGGTCGGTGCAGCCACCATCATGGGTGAGCTGGTTTATATCGGCGGCGATGCCGCTGACAATCCTGCCGGGGACGACTATTACGGTGGTTTCCTCGGCGCCGCCATGGGCATGGACGCCCTGACCGTCAAGGGCCTGATTGCTTACTACGACGGCAACATGGGTGCTACCGGCGGTCGGGACTGCGATAACGACTTCGCCCCCACCCTGCTGATCGGCACCTGCAATGAGACCGCGATTTTCGATTTCGGTGCTACCACCCAGTCCACCGACGACTCCACCTACCTGCTTACCGCCGGAGCGGACTTCAGGGTCAACGACAAGCTGACCCTGGGCGCCATGCTCGGTTATCTGATGGCAACTGAGGAAGCCGGAGTTGGCAACGATGACGCAACCATGCTGGAGTTCGATCTGACCGCCAGGTACGCCTTGGCTCAGAACGCTAGCTACCACATCGGCTTAGCTTACGCCCAGGTTGATGAATTCTCTACCGCCGATGACGATATGATCGTTATCGGTAACAGGATAGACGTGAACTTCTAGCATTACTTAACCGCTGGATTTTATTGCTCTCGAAAGGGGCGGCCTCAGGGCCGCTCCTTTTTTTTTAGGGCGCGCCGCAGGGCGGCTATCGCCGGGACTGATCGCTGCTTTGATATCCAGTTGCCGGTGGGGAGTGGTTGAAACACCATCGTTTCGGCCAGGGGAACCATGGATCATCTTCGGCATGAATTGAGGGCTGCCAATGCAGGTGTGGAATCACCTCCCGCCCAATCTGCCTCGCCTTTGCTGAAGCTTGTTTTGTCGGTTCAGAATAATTATTTTTACGTTTAGAATAGCCATATTTTTGGGCAAGGGATTTCCGAATCTGTTTAGACTAGCGCAATTCTCTCTGGGCGTGTGTTCGAACTTTTTTGCTTGCCATCAATCTCGACCAGTTCGCAAAAAGTCACAATTCAGTCATTGCGAGCGAAGCGAAGCAATCCAGGAACATGTAACTAATTGAAGATGCTGGATTGCTTCGTCGCTACGCTCCTCGCAATGACATCGCAAATCAGTTTTTGCGACGCCATCAATCTAATCTTGACTTGACTGTTTGCCGCAGTACATTAATAAAAAAGGGTGCTTTGAGCTCGGCTTCCGGAATATCGGGAATAATCAAAATAGCCGGCAGGTGTATTTCGATTTCGAACTGTTTCGTAAATTGTCTATGGGAGTGTCAAAATGTGTAAAAAATGGACCGTTGTTTTCATTGTCTTTCTGATTGCCGGTTGCGCCGCCCAGAGAATGCCGTTTCCGGAGACGGAATACGCGGATCTTGATCTGCGCGGCGATAAGACCGTCAAGGGCACGGTCTTTCTGGTCGATCAGTTTGAAGAGCGGCAGGTAGGGGACGGCAGCGAAGTGACCCTGGAACCGCTCACCTCCTATAGTGAGCAGTGGTACGAGGTTAGTTATCTGCGGGGTAAAAAGATTCAGGAGCCCGACTCCCGTTATAGTAAATACGTGATGCGCACCGAGGCCGACGAGAAGGGAAATTTCTCTTTCAGGAATGTCGGCGCCGGGGAATATCTGCTTACCGCCCCCGTCAACTGGACGGCGGTTACCTGCAGTGCCACCAAGGCGGATACCAAGGTAATGATCGGCAAGAAGATCACCGTTGATGAGAATGATTCCGTTGTCGAAGTGCCGCTGACCAAGGAGTATGAGAGCCCGATGGTTATTTGCGATCTTTACAACCAGGGCGATTGGGAGAAGCAGGACGGCCTGTAAGTGATGTCGCTCTGGGAAGAAACCGTTCCCCTGATGAAACAGGGTTATCACAAACAGCTGCTCAACGAGGCTTACGGAAAGGCGGCCGGGGGGCTGAAAGTCTACCCTCCCAGGGATCTGGCCTTTGACGCCATGCGCCTCACGCCCTTCGAAGAGGTCCGGGTGGTTATCCTGGGCCAGGATCCCTATATCAACGAACATCACGGCGTCCCCGAAGCCCATGGCCTGAGTTTTTCGGTCCGTGAGGGTCTGCCGGCTCCGCCTTCATTGAAAAATGTCTTCAGGGAAATCCGGGACAGTATTTACGGCGGCGAGGAGCGGAGTTTTTCCACCGATCTGAGCCGCTGGGCCAGGCAGGGGGTGTTGCTTTTGAATGCCAGCCTGTCGGTCCTGGCCAAACAATCAAACTCCCATGCCGGTCTCGGCTGGCACAGGCTGACCGATAATATTATCGAGACCATCTCCGCCAGAAACGAGCATGTGGTCTTTATGCTCTGGGGCGCCTTCGCCCAAAAAAAGGCGCCCCTGATCGACCCGCGACGCCACCTGATTTTAAAGACCAGCCATCCGTCCCCCCTGTCGGCATATCGGGGCTTTTTGGGCTCGGGGGTCTTTGTCAAATGTAATGATTATCTCCTGAAGCACGGCAGGAAGTCGATCGTCTGGTAAGTTTTTTTATTCTATTATTCTAGCTTGCCTCCTGTTGTCCGGCTTGCTTTCTCTCGTTTCGACTTGCCCCCTGTCATCTCGATTTGCCCCTGTCATCTCGACCGCAGGGAGAGATCTTGTTCGTTTGAGTTTCATTAAGAGCCACTTAACATAAATGTCATTTCGACCAAAGGGAGAAATCCTAATAGTATCGATGGGTTAAAGCTGAGTTGAGCAGCTTGTCTGCTTTTAATGCCCTTTAGGGTGCAAACGCAGCTTATGCCCTGTGGGTGTAAGGATCAAGATTTCTCACATGCGTTCGAAATGACAGCTTTTTGCGAATTTATCAAGTTAGATGGTTAGCAAAAAATGTAATGCAACGGAAAGATCTCTCCGGCTCCGCCGTTCGAGATGGCAGGGGGATATCTATGGTTGAAAGAACATATTATGTCTATTTGCTGACTAACTGGGACAATAAAGTCATGTATGTTGGTATGACCAATGATCTTGAGCGTCGTATCTCTGAACATAAGGGAAAAAACGTTAAGGGGTTTACCGAAAAATATAACGTCAATAAATTAGTCTACTATGAGTATACAAATGATGTTAGTGCCGCC
>JAWOIQ010000094.1:0-8892 GCA_046484585.1 Desulfurivibrionaceae bacterium | reverse complement strand
TCGACTTCGATCCCGGCGGACTCGATAAGCCGCAGATCCGCCGACACGGTGTCCCCCGCCTCGAAGACCACAATATCGCCGGGGACCAGCCGGCGGGAGGGAATCTCCTTGATCCGGCCGTCGCGGCGCACCGTGGTCATGGACTGGCTGAGTTTTTCAAGGGCCTCCATGGAGCGGACCGCCCGCAATTCGGTGATAAAGCCGATCAGGGCGTTGAAAATAACCACGACGCCGATGGCAAGGCCCTCCACCCAGCGGCCCACCACAAAGGTGGCCGCGGACGCCGCTGCCAGCAGCAGGACGATGAGGCTTTCAAACTGGTTCAGGAGGATGGTCCAGACCCTCTTCCGGCTTTTCTGTTTGATCAGATTGGGACCATACCGGCCGCGCCGCTCTTTTACGGCGCGAGAGGAAAGGCCCTTTTCCGGATCGACCCCCAGGGAATCAAAAAGGCTCTCAACTTCTTTTGTCCATGGCTTTTCGGGAAGCTCAGGCATGATATCTTCTCGGCGCTCCAGATGTTAGGAGCCGGGTGGATTCGGGATAGCGACAGGGCATGGCGTTCTCTTTTTTCAGCTGTTCAGTCGGGCCGAGATGACCGGCCGGCTAAGATCAGTGTTCTATCTTCATCTTCCCGATTATTTCAAAAAAAATCATCTTTTTATTTAGTGATTACCCAAAAGAGGCACTGCCGCCGGTCCGGCCCCGGCTCGGGGATGGGCGGCACTATATTGAGCCTTCCGCTATTGGCTGGAGTGTTTTTGCCGTGATAGACTGCTTAACAACGGCGAAGCCTTTGCTTGTCCGTCCCGAGACTTTTTTGCGAGTTTGTCAGTTAAAACAACGAGGGAAAACCCCATGATCGAAGATGCCCAGACAGTTCAGGATCTGATTCGGGACTTGCCTGAATATGGTGAAAAGCAGGCGATTGTCGCCTTTCAGAAAGAGGATGCCGAGATCAAGTCCTACGAGGACCTGTTCGGGGCCGTCGCCAGGCTTGGCTCGGGACTGGTTAAAACCGACAAAGAGGAAAGCACAACCGTCGCTCTCTGCGGCGGCAACAGTCCGGCCTGGGTCGTTGCCGCCCTGGCCGTGATCTATTCGGGCAACGTCCTGCTCCCCGTTGATCAGCAGGCGGACGGGGAGACTCTTGAACATATTTTCCGGGACAGCGGTGCGGGGGTGGTCTTTGCCGACGGGGAGACCGCCGAGAAGATCGGCACTCTGGACCTGCCGGCAAAGCCCCGGGTCTACCGGCTCGATATCAATGAGGGCGAAGAGGGCTGGTACGCCCCCGCTGCCGCCGAACCGGAAGATCCCCCCGGAGTCACCCCGGAGCAGACGGCCGTGCTCTTTTATACATCCGGGACCACGGGGGCGCCCAAGGGGGTGCCTCTCAGCCATGCCAATCTGGTCAGCCAGCCCGAGGCGATTGTGCAAACGGCGTTTATCATCGCCGGTGACCGGGTTCTGCTGCCCCTGCCCCTGCACCATGTCTATCCTTTTGTGGTGGGCATGCTGACTCCCCTGGCCATGGGGCTGCCGCTGATCTTCCCCGATTCGCTGACCGGCCGGGCGATCATCAGGGCCGTGGCGGAAGGCGGAGCGACAATTATTATCGGCGTGCCGCGTCTGTACCGGACCCTTTATGACGGGATCCGCTCAAGGATTACCGAGCGTGGCCGGATCGCCGCTTTGGCATTCGAGGGACTCCTGGGTTTATCCAAGCTCTTGCGCCGCCGATTCGGGCTCCTGGCCGGACGACGCCTCTTTGCATTTATCCACCACCAGTTCGGCTCATCCCTGCGGCTTCTGGCTTCCGGCGGCTCCGCCCTTGACGAGCAGCTGGCCCGCAATCTCGAAGGGTTGGGCTGGGAGGTCGCCGTCGGTTACGGGCTCACCGAAACCTCGCCGATGTTGACCGTCAACCTGCCGGGCAGCGGCAGACTGGGAAGTGCCGGAAAAGCGATCAAGGGAGTGGAGATCTCGATTGCCGAGGCGGCGGACTCCCCGTCAGCCCCGTCAGGTTCCGGGAGTTCCGCTGAAAAAACCGGAGAAGTCCTGGTCAGGGGACCGAATGTCTTCGGCGGTTACCTGCACCTGCCGGAAAAAACCAGGGAGGCCTTTACGGAAGAGGGCTGGTACCGCACCGGCGATCTCGGCCGTCTCGACCAGGAAGGTTTTTTATATCTGCGCGGCCGCACCAAAACCTTGATGGTCACCGAGAGCGGCGAAAATCTGCAGCCCGATGAAATCGAGGAAATTTATGGGGCGCATCCCGCCATCCGGGAGATCGGCGTCTTTCTGAACAAGGGGAGGCTGACCGGCATAATCGTACCCGACCTCAAGATGACAGAGCAAGGCGAGAGCGGCATCGAAGAGATCGTCCGTCGGGCCGTTGCCGAAAAATCCGGCAACCTGCCGAGTTACAAGACTTTGGACGAATATGTGATCACCAGGCAATCCCTGCCGCGAACCAGGCTCGGCAAGATTCGGAGGCATCTGCTTGAGGAGCGCTACCGGCAGGCAAAAAAAGAAAAAGAGGAGGAGGGCGGCGGCGGGGGGGCGCTCCCCCTGGCCGAAATGTCGGACCGGGACCAGGCTCTCCTGGAGGATAGAAATGCCAAGGAGATCTGGAACTGGCTCAGCCGGAAATACACCGATCGGAGACTTACTCCGGACAGCAGTCCGAGATTCGATCTGGGCATCGACTCCCTGGAATGGCTGGATGTTTCCCTGGAAGTGCAGCAGCGCACCGGAATCGAGCTTGGCGAGGAGGCCATCGGCAACATCGAAACGGTTCGCGATCTGCTGGAGGAGGTGGGGCGGCAGGCCCAATCCGGCAACGGGGTGGATCCGGAACGGCCGCTCCGGGACCCGGAAGCGGTGCTTAACGACGAGCAGAAGCGCTGGCTCCAACCCCTCGGCCCGGTCATGTCACTGATGCGGCGCGTCATGTATTACCTCAATCGGCTGCTCATCAAAATCCTGTTCAGACTGGAAGTTGTCGGCAGGGAGAACCTGCCCGGGAGCGGCCGATATCTTATCGCCCCCAACCACCTGAGTTTCCTGGACCCGCTGATCATTACCGCCGCCATCCCCTATCCCGTCCTCAGCCGCACCTTTTTCGCGGGCTGGACCGGGATCGCCTTCCGGAATCCTCTTTTCCGGTTTGTCAGCCGTCTCGCCCAGGCGGTGCCGATTGACTACCAGCATGCCGTATCGTCCAGTCTCGCCTTCGGCTCCGCCGTGCTGAACCGGGAAAAGAACCTGATCTGGTTCCCCGAGGGAGGCCGGTCGTCCGATGGCACTCTTCAGGAATTCAAAGCCGGTATCGCTCTGCTCCTCGAACACCACGAGGTTGAGGTGGTGCCCGTATATATCGACGGAACCTATGAAGCCCTGCCCAGGGGAGCCCGATTCCCCAGGTTCCGCAAGATAACCGTGGTTTTCGGCAAACCGCTCTCCCGGGACAAACTCGGGGAAGGACGCATGGAGGAGGGCGGCCGGGACAGAATCAGAAACGGCCTCCGCGACGAAGTGGCCCGGCTGGGCAGGGAAACAGGGAAAGAGGATGCCGGCCGTAGACGATGACTACCGGCAGCGAGCCGGGAAGAACCGGCAAAGGGGGAGCGCTCCCTCAACATCCTGAATCCGTGACGGCTGCGCGGAGATCGTTGCCGCCTTGGATCAGCACCGGTCTCGAACGCTTACGGATTTAGGAACACGAGAGAGCTTTCCGGCTCTGCCGGCGCCGGTCAATAACGCAGAATCGCGGCGATTTTCCCCTCAACCACCATTTCCTCCTGTTTGATGACATAAACCGTGCCGCGGTTGCTCAGAGTCCGGGCCACGGCGAGATCAAACAGGTCCACGGCCTCGGGGATCTGTTTGTCGGTGAACTCCACCCGGCGGCTGCCGGGATCGTAAACCCCCCATTTTTCGGCTTCCTCGCTGGTAAAAAGAGTTTCGATCCGGCCATCATCGCCGGCCGCGACGATTTCGCCAAGATCGGTAATGGCCCGGCCGGTGCCATGCAGTTCCAGAAACTTTTCCCGGGCCGCTTTTTCCTTTTCGGCAAAGAGCGGCGCCACCAGCTGCCAGCCTCGTTTGTGGAGCTCTTTCTGGTTCAGAGCTTCGGGATTGGTATTAATGCTTTCCGGGATCAGCAGTCCGGATGAATCCGCTTCCCGGTAAAGGGGTGGCAGGGATTCGACTCCGGCCACCACCACCGGGATATTCTCCTCATAGAAAACCGGATAAAGAGATTTATCGAGCTCTTGAAAAAATCGGCTGGTATTTTGGCGATCTTCGTCAATGCCCACCCCCTGGCCGTGGTACATTGCATCCCTTCTGCCGCCGGCGGCGCCGGTGCCGGCGGAACCGGTGTGATACTGCAATTGACTCTGGGGGTCGTCGTATTTGAGCGTGTCCGCAAGACTTGTCGGCGCCCCCTCGGGCAGGCTGACCTCGGTGGCGGTGAAACGGCTGGCCATAAATAGTCTGGTTTGGTTCTTATCGAGTGCCAGGATAAAAAAACGCCCGTCGCCGGTGAACAAGGGAATCAGCGGCTTAACCATAAATCGCCTGGCCACGCCCACCGATTCAAGGAAACTCCTCGGCAGAGAGAGCCTGTCCCGCATCCCGTCGCAGAGGAAGACGGCCAGGCCGTCGCTGCCGAGATTTTTCCAATAAGAGCTATCCCGGGCCAGTTCATATTCCGGGGCCAGATATTCGGCGGCGACGGGCGGGCGCATGCCTTTTTCGACGAGCATTTTTTCGGCCCGGGCCGCCAGATTTTTATAGCGGAGAGGATCCTGGGCATCTCCCTGCCGATGAACCGGCAGGTAAATGGAGATGCAATAGTTGGATTTTTTTTCAATCAAGCCTTCGATGTATCTGTGCCCCGGAATCGTCATTGGCTGAACCCTTATGTCTAACAGAATTTATGCTCCAAAAATTCCTCATCGGGTAACGGATTCGCCCCTGCCCGAATTGGCCGTCTTTATACGCTTCTTCGGCGCCATCGATGTTCATGGTTTACCGGTTATTCCAGCAATATTCATGCCGCGATATCGCTTTGCATCAAGAGGGGCCGGTCCGCCACCGGCCTGCTTTCAGGCCTGGAAAGATAATCCGCCCGCCGGGAAAGGGTAAAGCAGGATTTATCGGTTTCCATGGGATTGAAGGCGTTGCCGACCTACTTCGTAAGATCCAGATCCGAGTTATCCCTGAGGATGCGAATCTCATTTCGACCACCGGTAGTTTGGGCTATTCCTGTCCGATGGGACAGGGTCTTGTGCGGTAGGACAATCAGCGCGTGATTTTCCGTTTCGTCCGGGCTCCAAGACTACCCCCATGGGCAGCCTTGAAATAGTATCAAGGCAGGCCGCTCCTCCCCCTGTCGAGCCGCAAGTCGATGGCACATTTTGTGCAATTTTTTGGAATCAGGCCTCGGGATATCCATGCATCTCCGGCCTTCGAGCGCCAGAACCGAGCCGGAGGTGTTTTCCTCTAATATCCTGAATCCTTGCCGGGTACTCGTTGAGGTACCGGTAGAATAATCGACATCGCCGCCATCTCGCGAACGCTTAACGGAATCAGGAATATATAAGGAGATACAATGTATATCGTCTTATTGATCGTCCTGCTGCTTCCGGCCTTTTTTCTGGTCAGAAGCGGTATCGGCAACAGGCGGCCGCTCTCTTTGATCGGGGGGATCGGCTGGGGGACCCTGGTCGTCCTGTTTTTTCTTTTTCTGAGTTTCTGGGGGGAGATGCTCTGGTTTGAGGCTCTCGGTTTCGGGAAAAGATTCTGGACCGAGATTCTGGCCAAGGCGGGAATTATGGCCGGCGGCGGCGCCTTCTCGGCTCTGGGCATGTTCCTGATGGTGGGGCGGCGCAGCAGCCTTGCCCCGGTCGCCTCCCTGGTCGGGCTGGTAATCGGTGCCTCCTGGGGGATCAGGTACTGGGAGGAGCTCCTCTTATACCTGAACCGGGTTGAGACGACTCTCGCTGAACCGGTCCTGGGACTTTCCACCGCTTTTTATCTGTTCACTCTGCCCTTTCTCGACGCCCTTTTCCTGTTGTTGCTGCTGACCGCGGCACTCGGGCTGCTTTTCACCATCGGCGCCCATTTCATTACTCTGGTTCCCGAAAATTCCCGGCTCTATCTGCGGGAGAAAAACCACGGCGATGAGGAGCAATACCGGGCCTCGGCAAGTCGTTTTTATGTCAATGCCGCTCTGCTGCTCTTTGCCCTGGCCGCCGGCTGCTGGCTCGGGCGCTATCATCTTCTCTATTCCACCTGGGGCGCAGTGGCCGGGCCGGGCTGGACCGATATCCATCTCCGCCTGCCGGTTCTGGCCGTATTGACATTTCTGGTTGTGGCGGCAGGGCTCCTGCTGCTCTGGATCGCCTCGGGACGCCCCTGGCCCGGGGAAAACCTGCCCCGCCTGCAAAACCGGCGGGCGCCGTTGCTGGTTGTGGCCGGAACGGGAGGTGTGCTGGCCACCACTGCGATCGTGCTGTTTACCCTAGTGCCCGCCCTGGTCCAGTGGCTGGTGGTGGAGCCGAACGAGATAACCAGGGAAAAACCATACATCGCCAACAACATCAATTTGACCCGGCACGGTTTCGGATTGCACCGGGTCGAGGAAAAAGAGTTTCCCGCCTCCGGAGAATTCGATCGGCGGACCGTGGAGGCCAATACCGGGCTGTTCGATAATATCCGCCTCTGGGATCACCGCGCCCTTAATGCCGTCTATAAACAGTTTCAGGAAATCCGCCTCTATTATGAATTTGTGGATGTGGATATCGACCGCTACACTGTGGGGGACGGTTACCGCCAGATGATGGTCTCGGCCCGGGAAATGCAGCCCGGCAACCTGCCGTTGCAGAGCCAGACTTTTGTCAATCGCAGGTTCAAGTATACCCACGGCAACGGGATCACCCTGACCCCGGTAAGCGAATTCACCCCGGAAGGCCTGCCCAATCTGCTGATCAAGGATATCCCGCCCAGAAGTTCGCACCCCGATCTGGCCATCGACCAGGCGCGGATCTATTACGGCGAATTGACCGAAGATTATGTCATCGCCAACAGCAGCGAGGAAGAGTTCGATTACCCCAGCGGCTCGGAGAATGTCTACAACCGCTATGACGGCACGGGAGGCGTCATGATCGACAACCTCTGGCGCAGGTTTCTCTTCGGCTGGAAATTCGACGGCACCCGGCTGCTGTTTTCCGGCTATCCCACCGCGGAAAGCCGCATCCTCTTTTATCGCCTGATCAGGGAAAGGCTGGCCAGGGCCGCGCCGTTCCTGGTTTTTGACGATGATCCCTACATAGTTCTCGCCGGGGGGAGGCTTTACTGGATCGTCGACGGCTATACGACCTCGGATTACTATCCCTACAGCGCCCCGTTTTACGCGCGGGAGAGGATCGAGTACCGCAACGGCGGCGAGCGCCTGGTCTCCAGCCTGGCCAGTCAGGGCCTGGACGGCGTCAACTATATCCGCAACTCGGTCAAGGCGGTGGTCGACGCCTACAGCGGCGAGGTCAAATTCTATGTCTTTGAGGAAGAGGATCCGCTGGTGATGGCCTGGCGGAAGGTGTTCCCGGAACTGTTCAGGGATAGGCAGGAAATGCTGCCGGCCCTTGTTGACCACGTCCGCTACCCCGCCGATATGCTCCTGGTCCAGGGATTGGTTTATGCCAAGTATCACATGACCGATCCCCGGGTCTTTTACAATCAGGAGGATCTGTGGGTCCGGGCCACCGAGAAGTATTACAACCGGGTTCAGCCCCTGCAGCCCTATTACGTGATGTGGGAAGTGCCCGGTTCCGACCAGCTCGAATTCGTCCTGATCCTGCCCTTTACCCCCAAAAACCGCCAGGTGATGATCGGCTGGATCGCCGGGATGTGCGACGGAGATAATTACGGCCGTTTTCTGGTCTATAAATTCCCCAAGGAAAAGCGGGTCCTGGGCCCCCAGCAGGTGGAAACCAAGATCGATCAGGACCGTTTCCTCTCCGGGCAGTTGACCCTCTGGGACCAGCGGGGTTCAAACGTGATCAGGGGGAATGTCCTGGCCATTCCCATCGATGAGACGATTCTCTATGTCGAACCCATCTACCTGCAGGCCGAAACCGCGGCCTACCCCGAACTGCGGCTGGTTATCCTTATGCATGACGACGTTCTCACCTACGGCTCGACCCTCGACGAGGCCCTTGAAAATCTGCTGAAGCAGACCGGGGCCGGGGTTCGGGATGAGGAGGCCCTGCCCGTGGCCTCGGCCCAATATCTCCGGCGGATCCGGCAGGCCGATGAGGCTCTCGCGGCCTACCTGGAGCAGATGGGTGAGGAGCGCTTCCGGGAGGCGGCTGATTCCCTGAGCCGATTGCGGGAGATCCTCCGGGAACTCCTGAATAAACAGTGATATGCCCGAAAGGCAGGGATCCCGTTCCCGGATGGCCGGACAAGAATCCTCTCCGGGAAGACATTTCGGGAGTTTTTGCAGACCCGGGCGGTGTGGGGAATTTACGGAAGCGCATCGCGGAGGGCGGCTCCGCGCCTCTTGACCGCGGGCAACGATCTTTCTTGAGCTCGGCGCCGCCGGTACTGGCACGGTTATTGTAGTTGAACTGAATTGATCAGGAGCTTGACGGCAGGATTGGAACCTTCCGGATGAAAGGCGATGGCATCCCGTGCTGTTCGGGAACTCATCAAAAGTAAAAAATAAACGTGAGGAGAGAAAAATGACTTCGGTTGCAAAAATTGTGGAATTAAGTGCCGATTCGGAGAAAAGCTTTGACGATGCAATTGAAATCGGCATCCAGCGGGCAACATCGACAATCAAGAATGTCAAAAGCGTCTGGGTCAAGGATCAGGAAG
>JAWOIQ010000097.1:0-8472 GCA_046484585.1 Desulfurivibrionaceae bacterium | reverse complement strand
TGGGAACCGGAGTTCGTCGCCAGGATCGAAGGCCTTGACTGGGTCAGGAAGGCGGTCGCCGACAACCATGACAAACGGTTGGGCGGAACTTTCGGCCGCCAGGGAACCAGCCCGGAAAAATTAAAGGTCTTTTTCGGCCAGGCCGGAGTCAGGGCCGAGCTGTTGAATCAGGTGGGCCATCGTGAGCATGTGCATATTCTGGAGAAGGAGGCCGAATTTGAAACTCCATAACATATCTTTCAATAACCTGCGGCGCCGCAAGGGCAAGATGATCTTCCTGGTCCTCGGCCTCTTCATCGGCATCGCCACCATCGTTACCCTCCTGTCGATCACCGAATCGATGTCCCGGGACATTGAAGACCGGCTCGATCAGTTCGGCGCCAATATCGTCATGGTCCCCAAGAGCGACAATCTCTCCCTGAGCTATGGAGGGATCACGGTCGGCGGGGTCAGCTACGAATCGGCCGACTTCGCCGAGGAGAGCATCGACCGGATCTGGGAGATCGAAAATCGCCAGAACCTCGGCGCCGTGGTCCCCAAGGTCCTTGGCAGCGTCGAAGCGGAAGGACGCAAGGTCCTTCTGATGGGCACCAACTTCAACGACGAGCTGCAGCTCAAGACCTGGTGGCAGTTCATGGGCGAGGTTCCGACCGAGAGCGAGGTGATGCTCGGGGCCTCGGCGGCCGAAACCCTGGGGCTGAAGATCGGCGAGTCGATCTCCTTGAACGGCCGCGATTTTACGGTTGCCTCCATCCTGATGATGACCGGCGGAGCAGAAGACGGGGTGATTATCGCCAATATGAGGGAGGCCCAGGAGGTGCTCGGCAAGGAGGGCCGGGTCTCAATGGTGGAGATCGCTGCCTTCTGCCGGGGCTGTCCGATCTCGGATATGGTCCTGCAGATCGCCGAAAAATTCCCGGAAGCCAAGGTCACCGCCCTGAAACAGGCGGTAATGTCCAAGATGCAGTCGATCGACATGTTTAAAACGTTCAGCTACGGGATCGCGGTCCTGGTGGTCTTTATCGGCTCGCTCCTGGTCTTCATCACCATGATGGGCTCGGTCAACGAGCGGACCCGCGAGATCGGGATCTTCCGGGCTATCGGTTTCCGGCGCGGCCACGTGATGCAGATCATCCTGCTTGAAGCCATGGTGGTCGGCCTGGTCGGCGGCATCCTCGGTTTCCTCGGCGGCAACGGCGTGGCCTGGTTGGTCATGCCGATGGTCCTTACCGACGGCGCTTTCGCCGGGATCAACACCACTCTGGGCGGGGTCTCCGTGCTGCTGGCCGTGGCCTTGAGCCTTCTGGCCAGCCTCTATCCGGCCCTGAAGGCAAGCCGGCTCGATCCCAGCGAGGCGCTCCGGGCTTTGTGATATTCGGCAACCTGTGCCACTTCTGAACGGTTGTTAATTTAGAGTGACAAACGATAATTATAAAACAAGAATTTCTCTAAAATCGGGAGCAAGAAAAAGATGGCTACCGCAACAGTTGAAAATGTAAACCACCTCTTTGAGGTACGGGATCTGGGCAAGGATTACCGGAGCGGCGACACCGTGGTCCACGCGATCCGCACTATGGATTTTCATATCGATGACGGCGAGTTCGTCGGCATTATGGGCCAGTCCGGTTCCGGCAAGTCGACCCTGCTTTCGATCATGGGCGGCCTGAATCACCCGAGCCGGGGGCAGATGCTGGTCGATGCCCTCGACCTCTACCAATTGAGCAGTGAGCAGCGGGCCGATTTCAGAAGCGAGTATATCGGCATAATCTTTCAGTCCTTCCAGCTGATCACTTATCTGACCGTCCTGGAGAATATCAAGATGGTGATGGCCATTACCGGAATCAGGTCCGGAAAACAGGATGAGATGGCGATGTCGGTCCTGGAGAAGGTCGGTCTGGGCGACAAGGCAGACCGGCTGCCCGATCAACTTTCCGGCGGCGAGCAGGAGAGGGTGGCGATCGCCCGGGCGATTGTCAACAACCCGCCGATCCTCCTGGCCGACGAGCCGACCGGCAACCTTGACAGTGCCACCTCCGAGGAGATCATGCGGCTTCTCCAGCAGCTGAACCGCGAGGGCCAGACCATCATCATGGTCACCCACAATCCCGACTCCTGCCGCTATGCAAGCCGGACCATCGAGGTCAAGGACGGCAACTGCTACCTCCAGTAATCACCCGCTGAAATACCGATAACCAGGGCGGCCTGCCCGGAGACTGAATTCAAGTGATGTCTCCGGTGACCAGGCCGCCCTTTTTTTGTTCGCGGGACCAAGGGGGGGATGATCCCGGGAGCGTGGCGATATGGGACGGTACGATCCCGGCATAAAAAATAAAATCCAAACCCGCTGTTTATCTCCTTTCTTCCGATGGACAAGGCACCTCTTTTTTTGAGAGAATATTCCTGGATGAGGCATTTTCGAAATGATCCGGTGGAGCCTGACGACCATTTGCAAAAAGCGCCTAAAGTCGGGAAACCGGCGATGGATTACCGAGAGGAGATGATTTGCTTAAACAAGACGACCCGTTAATGCCGGCAATTATAATTACAAGTCATACGATGGGACTGGGGGTTATCCGCTCGCTCGGAATAATGGGAGTTCCCTTGTATGTCTTCTATTATGACAAGAACGATATGGGATACGTATCGAAATATGTCAGGGAAGCGATCTATTGTCCCCATCCGGAAAAGAACGAAAGCGAGTTTATCAAAATTCTTCTTGAATATGGGAATCAACTGGGGGGATCTCTGTTGATGCCCGTCGATGACGCATCATTGTCGGTGGTTTCGAAAAACAAAGCACTATTGGCAAAACATTATAAAGTCGCCTGTCCTGACTGGAAGACAACGGTCAAGTATATCGATAAAAAATACACCTATGAACTCGCCGACAAAATCGGAGTGCCTTGCCCGAAAACCATTGTCCCCCATGATCTTGCCGAAGTGCATAGCTATTCAAAAGATATCCAGTACCCCTGTATTGTGAAGCCTTGTGAAAGTCATAAATACTATGAGCTTTTCCAGAAAAAGATGACGATTGTCAGCAGCCCGGAAGAAATGATCGATGCGTATCGGGAGGCGGCCGAGGCAGGGATTGAGGTTATGATCCAGGAATATATTCCCGGCGGCGATGCAAACGGGGTCAATTACAATTCATATATCCATGGAGATGCAACCGCGGTTGATTTTACGGCGGAAAAGGTTCGCTATTCGCCACCCGGGATCGGGGTGCCCCGCGTGGTTGTCTCAAAACATGTCCCAGAGGTAATCGATTCGGGGCGCAGGATTCTCAGGGCGATGGGCTACCACGGCTATTCCTGCACCGAATTCAAAAAAGACCCCCGGGACGGTGTTTATAAGTTGATGGAGATAAATGGGCGCCACAACCGCTCGACTCTTCTTGCCGTCCGCTGCGGAATAAACTTTCCCTGGATCGAATACGCCTATTTTTTCAACAGGGGAATTACCTATAACCACCACCCCGAAGACGGTGTTTACTGGATAGACGAGCTTCGGGACATCATCCACAGCGTCAAATACTTCAGGGAAGAACGTTATAGTTTCAAGCAGTATATCCGGCCATATTTAAAGCCCCACATCTTCGCCATCCTTGACGTAAAGGATCCGAAGCCCTTTTTAAAAAGAATATATGATTTAATAAAGAAGGCGCTTCATCTCCTTTGGCCATCGAATATCAAGGGCAAAGAGAAAGAGGGATTAGGGGCATCTTCTTCAATTCATAAGAGCAAAAGTATTAAGTAGCCTTGGTCAAGTCCGTCTTCCAAACTCTTTTAAACCATAAAACTGCCGCCGCATACCGGGATGTATTGGCCGGTCAGGTAGTCCGATAAGGGTGAGGCCAGAAACAGGGCGACACCGGCGACATCTTCGGGCATCCCGACGCGCCCGAGGGGAGTGAAGGCCGCGGTCCGTTCGTGGACTTCGGCAGGCAAACCGGCGGTGGCATCCGTCCTCACCAGACCGGGGCCGATTACGTTAACGGTAATTCCTTCAGGCCCGAGTTCCGTGGCCATCACCCTGGCCAGGCTGTCCGTGGCCGATTTGGCGGCGGCGTGGGCGGCAAATCCGTAACCCGGCTGCCGCGAAAGAGTGCTGCTGATAAAGATCAGCTTTCCGGCTTTTCGCTGGATCATATCCTTGAGAACGGCCTGCGAGCAGTTGTACAGGGCCTTGGTCTCGCCGGTGATCTTGGCGTCGATTTCTTCCCAGGAAAGCTTGATAAACGGTTTGATCGGAAAATTGATATTGGCGTTGTTGATCAGGACATCAACCTTCCCAAAGGTTTTGACAGCGGCCTCCACCATGGCATTTACCGCGTCGCCATCCCGGACATCGGCCCGGAAGGTTATTCCGCTGCCTCCGTTATCCTTGATCCGCCCCAGCACGGCCTCCGCTTTTTCCTGATTGTTATGATAGTTGACGATTACCGCCGCGCCATGAAGGCCGAGCGATTCAGCGATAGCCGCGCCGATTCCCCGGCTGGCGCCGGTTACGATTACTACTTTGCCGTCAATGCCAAGGTTCATGTCTGTTCCTCCATGATTGAAGCTTTTTTATCTCCGCGCTTACCCGGCGTCATCGCTTGAGTCCCGGTCGCCTTGTCGAAAAGGCACGAAAAACAGCAGTTTATCGCCCCGATAGATGATCGAGCCGACAATGACATAACTGACCAGCGCCGGAATCAACCATTTAGGGCTCCGGTAGTACAGCAGCATTGTAAAAACCAAGGCAATAACGGCGAACAAGAGGCAATAGGCCTGCCGGTATTTGGTCTTGATATCAACCGTGAAACTCCCTCCGCAGTGAGGACAAATCCTGAAACTTTTGAAAAGTCCTTGATGGGGTAGTTCCCGGATACGGATCTCGTTGTTGCAGTACGGGCAATTTTTCATGGTAAGTATCGAAAAATATAAATCTTATAATCGTATATGAGTGGAGGCGCCACTTGAACTAAAAAGCAGGACATGACAGGATTCCTGATAGCTGAGAAGATCGACCAACCCACAACCAGGTAAGAGCCTGCCATGCCCTATACCCATCTTACCGAAAAGGAGAGATATGTCTATCAACCATTTACGTTTACATTTAGCACGTTTTTAAACCGAGGACTGATTATGATTAGCAATTAAAATTACCGCAAGCGTTCTGCCTGACAAAAACTATTTTTAGCTGCAATAGGCCGTCCGGCATGGTCATCATGTTCATGCCATCCTTCTCATCCGCATGTGCTGGTGCATGAGGTCTTTCCGGGCGGCCGGATTTTTTTCCAATTCGATCATTGAATGGGCATGACGGTCCTTTTTCCAAAACAATAAGCGGATAAAGCAAAATTCACCGCGAAGCCGTCACAGGTTCAGGGTTATTTCAAGTAATCTTTACACGTCTTAACCGGAGGGCATTGCCGACTACCGAGACGGAAGAAAGGCTCATCGCCGCCGCCGCGATAATGGGCGACAGCAGAATGCCCAGAAAGGGATAAAGCACTCCGGCCGCCACCGGCACGCCCAGGGAGTTGTAGATAAAGGCGAAGAAGAGGTTCTGTTTGATGTTGGTCATGGTGGCGCGGGAGAGTTTCCTGGCCCGGACGATCCCGGTGAGATCTCCCTTGACCAGGGTGACGCCGGCCGATTCCATGGCCACATCGGTGCCGGTGCCCATGGCGATGCCGACCTGGGCCTGGGCCAGGGCGGGCGCGTCGTTGATGCCGTCACCGGCCATGGCCACCATGCGGCCTTCGTCCTGGAATTTTTTCACCGCCGCCGCTTTTTCATCGGGCAGTACTTCGGCCACCACCTGGTCGATCCCCAGTTTGGCGGCCACGGCCTCGGCGGTGGCCCGGTTGTCGCCGGTCAACATCACCACAGAGAGCCCTTCATCATGCAGCGCCCGGATGGCGGCCGGCGTAGTTTCCTTGATCGGATCGGAAACCGCCAGCAGCCCGGTGAGTTTGCCGTCGGCGGCAACGAACATCACCGTCTGGGCTTCCTTGCGCATTTCCTCGGCGCGCTCCGCAAGCTCCGTGGTTAAAACGCCGGAATCTTCCATCAGTCTTAGATTGCCGAGCAATACCTTAACGCCCTCGACGATGCCGGAAACCCCCTTGCCGGTGTGCGACTCGAAATCAGCTGCGTCAGCAGGCCCGACCCCGCGTTCGTCGGCGCCGGCCACGATGGCCGCGGCCAGGGGATGTTCGCTGGCTTTTTCCAGGCTGGCCGCAAATTTCAGGAGTTTTTCCTCGTCCATGCCGGCCGCCGCCACTACCCCGGTCAGCTTCGGTTTGCCCAGGGTCAGGGTGCCGGTCTTGTCGACCACCAAGGTATCGATCTTGCGCATGGTCTCGATGGCCTCGGCGTTCTTGAACAGCACCCCCATGGTGGCGCCCTTGCCGGTGGCCACCATGATCGACATCGGAGTGGCCAGTCCCAGGGCGCAGGGACAGGCGATGATCAGCACCGAGACCGCCACGATCAGGGCAAATGCCAGGCGCGGTTCCGGACCGATCAAATACCAGACGATGAAAGCGATCAGGGCAATGGCAATGACCACCGGGACAAAGTAGCCCGCCACCAGATCGGCCAGTTTCTGGATCGGCGCCCGTGAGCGTTGCGCCTCCGCCACCATCTTTACGATTTGGGCAAGGAGGGTGTCGCTGCCCACCTTTTCGGCCCGCATGGTCAGTGCGCCGGTGGCATTGACCGTGGCGCCGATCACCTTGTCGCCCTGCTGTTTTTTAACCGGGATCGGTTCGCCCGAGATCATCGACTCATCCACCGAACTGCTGCCGTCCACCACCATGCCGTCCACCGGCACCTTCTCCCCGGGGCGGATCCGGAGCACATCACCGACCTGGACATGCTCCAGGGGGATATCGATCTCGCTGCCGTCTTCATTGATCTTCCGGGCCGTTTTCGGCGCCAGCCCCAGGAGCGCCTTGATGGCCGCGCCGGTCTGGCTGCGGGCCGCAAGTTCCATGACCTGGCCCAGCAGGATCAGGGTGACGATTACCGCAGCCGCCTCGAAATAGACCCCCACCGCCCCGTCCGGCCCGCGCATGGCGGCCGGGAACAGATCCGGGAAGAGGACGGCGATCACGCTGTAGAGGTAGGCGACCGAGACGCCGAGACCGATCAGGGTGAACATATTGAGGCTTTTATTGAGCACCGATTGCACGGCCCGGACGTAAAAGACCCAGCCGGCCCACAGCACCACCGGCGTGGCCAGAAGCAATTCCAGCCAGCCCAGCGCCTTGGGAGCAGCGAGGGTTTCGATGAGATGACCGCCCGGCAGCATCTCCCGCATGGCGATAAGTACCAGCGGCACGGTGAGAATTGCGCCAACGACGAAACGGTTGCGCATGTAGTCGTACTCGGGATTTTTTTCCTCTTCATCAAGATTGATGGTGCGCGGTTCCAGCGCCATGCCGCATTTGGGGCAGGAGCCGGGACCTTCTCGGACGATTTCCGGATGCATGGGACAGGTATACTCGGTACGGGAGGCTGGAGCCGCCGGCGTCATGGATTCGAGGGCCATCCCGCATTTCGGGCAACTTCCTGGGCTCTCCTCGATGATTTCCGGATGCATGGGACAAGTGTATTGTTTCCCGATAACCTGTTTTTTCTCCGTGGCCCCGGGTGCGGGGCCGGATTTTTCCCCGAGAAATTCGCCCGGATTTTTCTTGAATTTTTCCAGGCAGTGGTCACTGCAGAAATAATAATCTTTTCCCTCGTGATCATGACGAATAAAGGAATCAGCATCTTCGGTGCTCATGCCGCAGACCGGATCCGAGTAGTTCGGCTGCTTATCGTGATTATGGGCATGATGTTTTTCTTTTTCAATATGTTGGTGTTCTGTCTCCGTCACTTGACTCACCTCTCTTTTTAAATCTTCAATGTATCAAATAAATTTATCTCATTATGGCTTATTCGTGGGATTCTGGTCAAACAATTTATTGGAGTAGAAGTGGAACATCCTCTGGATTCGACAAGTTCGGAACGGAATGCGCCTGATAGCCGTAACAGGAAAGAAAAAGATAGCAATTAACCTGTTGATATGAGTAGAATTTTTAAGAATTGGCTTCACGGAAACTGAAAACAAACAATTGAGCTAAAAAAGCATTTTCGGCAACCTGGATGGTTTTTGCCGAAATTTTTCTACAGGCTCGTTAGACCACACTTCACACGCGAAGGAGGAGCAGGAATGGACCGGCAAAAGCAGATGATGGGGATGAGCTGGAGCCGATTTGCGGCGATGATCGCGACTTCGACTTTCATCATGTTTTTCTTGATGTATCAACTCGTCTACTCGTTCGACCACGCAATGTTCAGTCTAAACCGTCTGGTCGCCTCATTGGTTATGGGGTGCGTCATGACCATCGTGATGTTGTCCTTCATGTGGTCGATGTACAAAGGGGTGGGAACCAAAATAGCGGTCCTTGTTTTGGCTGCACTGTTTGGG
>JAWOIQ010000042.1:0-10103 GCA_046484585.1 Desulfurivibrionaceae bacterium | reverse complement strand
CTACTCGATAATCTTATTGATAACGCCGGCGCCGACGGTCCGTCCACCCTCGCGGATGGCGAAACGAAGACCTTCTTCCATGGCGATCGGAGTGATCAGGGAGCCCTCAATGGTGACATTGTCACCGGGCATCACCATCTCTACACCGGCCTCCAGGTTTACGATTCCGGTCACGTCGGTGGTCCGGAAGTAAAACTGCGGCCGATAGCCGTTGAAAAACGGGGTATGGCGACCGCCTTCCTCTTTACTCAATATATAGCATTCCGCCTTGAACTTGGTGTGGGGGGTGATGCTACCCGGGGCGGCGAGAACCTGACCGCGCTGGATCTCCTCGCGCTTGGTGCCGCGCAAAAGAATACCGACATTGTCGCCGGCCTGACCCTCGTCAAGCAGTTTCCGGAACATCTCGACCCCGGTCACCGTGGTCTTCTGTGTATCGGTGATGCCGACGATAGAAATTTCACTGCCGACCTTGATAATGCCCCGCTCGATCCGACCGGTGGCGACGGTACCGCGACCGGAAATCGAGAAAACGTCTTCAACCGGCATCAGGAAAGGCTTGTCGATATCGCGCTTGGGCTCGGGAACAAAAGTGTCGCAGGCCTCCATCAGCTCCCAGATACATTTGGCGGCCGCCTCATCCTCGGGATTCTCAAGAGCCTTCAGGGCGCTGCCCTGGATGATCGGAGTGTCGTCCCCGGGGAACTCGTATTTACTGAGGAGCTCGCGGAGTTCCATGTCGACCAGTTCCAGCAGTTCCTCGTCGTCGACCTGATCGCATTTATTCATAAAAACCACAATGGCCGGAACCCCTACCTGACGAGCAAGCAGAATGTGCTCACGGGTCTGGGGCATGGGACCGTCGGTGGCGGCAACCACCAGAATCGCCCCGTCCATCTGGGCGGCGCCGGTGATCATGTTCTTGATATAGTCGGCGTGGCCGGGACAGTCGACGTGGGCGTAATGACGTTTCTCGGTCTGATACTCCACGTGGGCGGTGGCGATGGTAATACCGCGCTCTTTTTCCTCGGGCGCCTTGTCGATCTCGTCAAACGCGGTCGCGGAGGCCAGACCCTTGGTGGCAAGCACCCGGGTTATCGCTGAAGTCAAAGTCGTTTTGCCATGATCGATATGACCGATTGTACCGATATTTACATGCGGTTTACTTCTTTCAAATTTTTCCTTTGCCATGACAAATCTCCTCTGCCCTGTATTTTCTTCTAATTTACCCTGTACAGGTCCCGTTAGACCTCTGCAACTGGACCAACCGTAAAATATGTGGAGCCCACGACCGGATTTGAACCGGTGACTTCTTCCTTACCAAGGAAGTACTCTACCTACTGAGTTACGTGGGCTTGTTGAAAAACAACCTTCAAGGCCAGCCCCAAGAGACCGGTCCATAATGTTTTATGGAGCGGGAAACGGGTTTCGAACCCGCGACCCTCAGCTTGGAAGGCTGATGCTCTACCAATTGAGCTATTCCCGCTTTTTATCTTATCTATAAAAGCCGTCTCGCCTTAGCAGGGAAACGGTGAAAAAAATGGTGGAGGGGGGAGGATTTGAACCTCCGAAGGCTACGCCGACAGATTTACAGTCTGTTCCCTTTGACCACTCGGGAACCCCTCCACAAAATCACCAACGCCATGCACCTTGGCACATGGCGATAAAGAATTACATAAACCAGAAGCGCTTGGAGCAACCGGTGAGCCGTCACCGTTAACAATCTGGAGCTGGCGATGGGACTTGAACCCGCAACCTGCTGATTACAAATCAGCTGCTCTGCCAATTGAGCTACGCCAGCGTAACGAACGCGCCATACTAATAACTTAGCAATTAAACATCAACTGTTTTTTTTATGCGCAGAAGATGTTTAATTCACCAAGCCAAAAGTCGTTAACCGCCAATCACAAAGCCCTGGGAAGCTCACGGCCCAACAAGGGCAGTCGCGGATAAAACCTACTCCGCACTAGCTGGTTTCACAAAGCTGCTTTCCCGATATTTCTCAAAGGCCATTGCCACGATCCGGTAAACCATATGGGCAAATTTAGTGTACGGCATATAAAGAAATAACATAAAAACGGAAACCAGATGAATAAAATAGAGGAAATAGGCAAAAGACGGAATTTCGAACAAACGGACCAACTCAGCGCCCAGTCCGGTAACGCCTACAGTCATAATCAAACCAATCAGAAACCAGTCATAGAAAGTCGCCTGGGTGCCCCGCTCATCCTCGTCACGGGAGCGCTTGATCCACAAGAGGCCGACTCCGACAATCAAGGCGATAGCCCCGATGTTGGCCAATACCTTGAACGGGTCAGCCTGGGGAATCGGGGCGTGCAGGATGGTGCGCATCTCTTCGCTGACAAACAGGGAAAAAAGATCCTTACGCAGGAAGCTGTAAGTGGTCACGACAAATAAAGCAATAAAGGAAAGCAACAGCGGCAGATGCCCCTTGACTCGATTCTGGTTGACGCCGCATTCGTTAAACCGGGTGTGCTTTACGGATTCAACAATGGCCGGCACAAAAAAATCGCCGACATATTGCGTGGCCGACGGTCTGAAATCGGGGTTGTGATCCAATGATTCACTCATCTTACCCCACATCGTCCTCGCCCCTTTGATTACGGCAAAAGCGGCAAAGAAAAAAGCAGGCACAAAGATCAGATCGATAAAGAAGACATTCTTGGTGAGCCAATGAAACTCCCAGTGGCCGAAAAATTCCCCGAAACCGACCTCCCTGAATTTATCCACATCTGGAATCGACATCCCGCCGGAAATCATCCATAATATCCCGATGAGCAACACCGGAATACCGATCAGGATCGGCAGATTCTTACCGTCGCTGCAGAGCTTGGCCAGACCCCGGGGAAAGCCGTAATGGGTGTAGGCATAAGCCCGGATGGCGCCGAGGACTTCAGCGGGCTTCGCCCCACGCGGGCAGTAAGCCGTGCAATCACCGCACTGATGACAGAGCAGGATGTCCGGGTCGGCGGCCAGCTTCTCCGTTAACCCCCACTGGGCCCAGATCATCTCCTTTCGAGGAAAGGGATTGCCGTCCGTCGCCAGCGGGCAGACCACCGAACAGGTGGCACATTGATAACATTTCTTCATCGAGTCGCCACCGGCGCTCTTAAGATACTTGATAAATTTTAAATCAGGTTCAACCCTTGTTATTTCTGACATACTTGCTTCCTCCCATAAGTTCCAACACTGTGAAGGAACCCGCCATTTTCAAAATTGTCAAATCGGAAGTTTATATTTGCCTGCCGCCCCTTAATACAGCGGCAGGCAATCGACAACAACCACCTAACCGGTTAACTAGAAGCCCTTAAAGGGGTTGGGGCCAAGCTCATCAATCTCGTCGACAAATTCCTGAATCATATCGGGAACCTTATTGAAATCAGTGATTGCGACCTGCTTCATGGCACAACGTTCCGGCTCAAGGCCGAGACTGCCCAAGGTTTCACCAATATTGTCCATTCGTTTGTTGGCGATTTCACTACCCTTGACAAAGTGGCATTGATAATCATCGCCGTACTTGCAGCCTAGGAGCATTACGCCGTCCATTCCCGAAGAAAGGGCGTCCTTTACCCAAACCACATTAACAGAGCCAAGACAACGGACCGGAATGAACCGGACCAGGTTGTTCAACCCCTTGCGCCGCATGGCCGCCATATCGAGGGCCGGATATGCGTCGTTCTCGCAGACCAGCACGAGATAACGCAGTTTGTCGTCATCGTCATCGGGAACCTCGATGGACTTGACCATCGAACCGATCATATCGACATTGTAGTTCTTGAAGCCGATAATTCGCTCGGGACAGGCACCCATACAGGTTCCACAACGACGGCAGCGAGTCGGATTCGGCAGCGGGGTGCCCTTTTCATCATCATCGAGGGCGCCGAAGGGACACTCCTCGGTACATCGTTTGCATTGAGTGCAACGCTGAAAGAAGAACTCGGGATAAGACTGATCGCCGGAACGGGGGTGGACGGATACGCCCCGGTCAGCGGATTCAATGCATTGGATCGCCTTGAGTGCGGCGCCGCCGGCATCGTCGATGGTCTCTGCCATGGTCGTCGCCTTGCGAACCCCGCCGCAGGTGTAGACTCCGGTCCGTCTGGTTTCATAAGGGAAGCAGATAAAATGGGAATCGGCGTATCCGTCAAAAAGATCAAGATCAAGGAAGCCGGGCCCCTGACGATAGGCAAGATTAATCGAAGCTTTATCAATGGTGGCAGGCATCATGCCGGCAGCCAGAACGACCATATCAACCTCAAGGCTGATATCTTCATTAAGCAAAGTGTCCTTGGCGCTTACAACCAAGGAAGCCCCCTGTTCCTCAACAGCAGTAACCGCCGCCTTGGTCAGAAAGATCCCGTCATTGTTCTGTGCTGCCTTGTAAAACATTTCCATGTTGCCCGGCGTGCGCATATGCTGATAGAGGATATAGGCCTTGCCATCGACATTGTCCTCCCGGACATAATTGGCCTGTTTCAAAGCAACCATACTGGTAACCGAATTACAGTAAGGGAAATCCTTGTCATGTTCTTCTCCGCCGGGACTCTGGATAAAAGCCACCCGAGCCGGAACCTTGCCTTCCTTGGCCATTTTTTCAAACTGGGCGTTGGTAACTACCTTGTCATTCCCGGGAAGCAGGTGTTCGAATTCGGAAACGTCGGCCGGAGTCCAGCCGGTAGCCAGCACCACGCTGCCGAATTTCTCGGCGGCGGGATTAGCTTCGGTATATTTTTTCATACCGGCATTGGGATCGTCCATCTGGCCCTTCTCGATTTTGTCCTGCTCATCGACGGTTACCTTGAAGGGAGCATCCCATTCGCCCTTGGTACCGGCAGCCTTAAAGGTCGCCGCAAAATCACCGGGGGCACCGCTGATCCTGGCCACTTCGGTCATAGTTTTGACCGTGATAGAGTCGTTGGCATTAACGGAATTGACCAGATCGGCAATCGAATTCTCCTCAAGATCGGACCACGGTGCGCTGGTCGGAAACTGCTTGCGCCAACCCAGGGCCTTGCCGCCCAACACATCGGCCTTTTCGATCAAGGTTACTTCATAACCGGCCCGAGCAGCCTCAAGGGCCGCGGTCATTCCGGCAATACCGCCGCCCATCACCAGAACCTTCTTATTGATCACATCCATTTTAAAAGGCACGGGAAGATCGGTCTTCTTGGCCTGGGTGCAACCCATCCGCATATAGTCGGAGGCCAGTTCCTGGGTAAAATCGGCGCCGGCGCCTTCAGGCTGGCACCAGACCACCTGCTCCCGCAGGTTGGCGCGAACCGTAATCTTGTCATCGCCGAAATCGAACTCTTCCCGCATAACCCGGGGGGAGCAAGCGCCGATCACTACGGTATTGATACCTTCATTATTAATATCGTTTTCAATCAATTCACGACCGGCCTTGCTGCAAAGAGCTTCATGGGTCTTGCACTCCATGCCCATTTCACCGGTCACCACCTTGGTCAGCGCCTCTATATCGAGGGCCTCACCAATTCCACAACCTGTGCATATATATGCACCGTATTTTTTATCCATTATCGTCACCTCTTACCGGGAAGCCTGAATAGCTTTCAGGGCTGCAGCAGTTGAATTCTGATTACTGGTTACCACGTCAGCCGCTTTATTGGCACAGCCAGCGGAAAGCATTGCCTTGTCAACATCGGAGAGAATGAACCCGTTGCTGTCGACCGCAACCCCGACTCGGGCGGCAGCGTCTGAGCCGGCGGGCTCCATGCCGGTAGCCAGGACGGCCAGATCGACCTTGACATGCATCTTATGGCCGGTAACCGCGTTCTCGGCCACCACGGTAACGCCGCCATCCTCCTCGGCGTTGATCTCGGCGACTTTACCTTTGATAAAGGTAATATTCTCATCGGACATCAATTTCTCCCGGAATTTTTCATATTTGCCGGGGGTTCTGAGATCGATATAGAAGACCGTAATCTTGGCTTCCGGATAACGCTCGCGGATATAAGTGATCTGCTTGAGACTTGCCATACAACACACGTATGAACAATATTCGAGATGGTTCTCATCCCGGGATCCCGCGCATTGAAGGAAGGCAAAAGATTCGGGCTCCTTGTTATCGCCGGGCCGAAGGATTTGCCCGTCCGTCGGACCGCCGGGCGCGGCCAGTCTTTCCATCATCATGTTGGTGATGATGGCGTCGCTGGAATCATAATTAAGGTTATCCATCTTGGTGGGATCATAGGGATTCCAGCCTGTAGCCCAAACGATGGCGCCGACGTCAACCGTTTTGGTCTCGGCCTGGGCATCCAGTTCGACTGCATCATATTTGCAGGCCTCGACACACTTGCCGCATTTGCTGCAAGCATCAAAATCAATGGCGTACTTCATCGGAAAGGCCATATCATGGGGCTTGTAGATCGCTTTGGTCTTATCCATCCCGAAGTTAAAGGCGTTATCACGTTCTTCCGGACAAACCTCCACACAGGCATTGCAGGCCGTGCAGTTACTGTTGACGCCGCGGGGAGCGGTCTCCAGGGTTACCTGAAAATTACCGGGGGCGCCCTCGACATTTTTCACCTCAGTCGTAGTGTACACCCGGATCTTCCGGTTGTTCTTGATTCGCTGGAAATTGATCTCCAATCCGCAGGAAGGAGGGCAGAGTTTCGGGAAATACTGATTCAATTGTGCAACCCGACCGCCCAGATAGGGGTTCTTTTCGACGAGAAAAACATCCTTACCGACTTCCGCGGCTTCCAGTGCGGCCGTCAAACCGCTGATGCCACCGCCCACGACCAGAACTCCACCTGCACCAGGTGCACTGCGTTCATCCGTCATGCCTAGCCTCCATTAGCAAAAAATTAATTATTAAAATAACCGGTTTGTTTAGCTCAATCGGCCTGTAACCGACTCAGCTAAACAAACCTCAGAGGAGCTGATTCTACAGAAAAATCTCCAGGCACCCTGTAAGAGATGCCTGGAGATTTTTTAAGTCAAGGTACTAAACCGTAGGATTTAAATTATATCCAGGGTTCGGTCTCGACGATATTGATGCAGGCTACCTTCTCACACTTCCATTCCTGTGTTTTAGGATCGAAAGTGGAGTTAACGAAGGCTTTCCAGTTCGCATCGTCGACGGTCGGGAAATCAGACCGGTAGTAGAAGCCCGGATAACGGCTCTCTTTCCTGAACTCGATGTGGCGGATATGGGTTTCAACACACCAGATACGGTGGTAGTTCTCCCAGGCCCTCATCAGCTCATGCAGATCGCCTGCCGCCATCAACTCGGCATCTTCACGCAGCATGCGGAGAAGATCGAGGCAGATGTTCAGCAGTTTGCCGGAGGTCATGTAGTAGGTGGCAACGCCGCCGCCGTACTCGTCGGTGGCCTTCATCAGGCGCATCATCAGGCCGGCAGGCTTGCAGTAGTTGGGGTTGACATCGGAAGCGGTGGAAGCACCGACATGCTCATGGTAACGTTTTACCGGAGCGTAGATCTCGTCGGCCAGCTCCTGAGCGGTCTGGCTCAGCTCGGGCTTGAAGTCGGCATGGTCGCGGCAGTACTTAACCATCTGCTTGGCAACAATACGTCCCTCGGCGTGGGAACCGGAAGAGAACTTATGCCCGGAAGCGCCAACGCCGTCACCGGCGGTAAACAGGCCGTCAACCGTGGTCATCCGGTTGTAGCCCCATTTGTACTGATGGCTGCGCGGGCCGTCCACGGTCGGAACCCACTCTTCATCTGGACCGGAAGTCCAGATGCCGCAACAACCGGAATGGCTGCCCAGCATGTAGGGTTCGGTCGGCATGATCTCGGAACCGACTTTCTCGGGCTCGATGTTCATACCGGCCCAGAGACCGGCCTGGCCTACGGACATATCGAGGAAATCTTCCCAGGCTTCGGACTCGAGGTGCTTCCAGAACTTCTTGACCTCTTTCTCGTCCAGGCCCTTCTCGCGACGCTCGTCCAGGAAGGCGTTCAGTGCGACATCGGTAGCCATGTAGATGGGACCGCGTCCTTCCTTGAGCTCGTTGATCATCAAATGGTTACGCAGACAGGTCGGGGTAACCGCGGACTGACCGTAAGGCATGAATTTGGAAAGCTCTTCCTTGGCGGAATCGGCATTGGCATAGAACTCGCCGAGACCGTTCTGCACTTTGGCCTTGAACAGCAGGAACCAAGCGCCAACCGGGCCATAACCGTCCTTGAAACGAGCCGGGGTGAAACGATTTTCCATCATGGTCAGGGTGGCGCCGACCTGGGCACACATGGTGTAGGTGGAACCAGCGTTCCAGACCGGGTACCAGGCACGGCCTTTACCCTCACCGGTAGACCGGGGACGGAAGATGTTTACCGCGCCGCCGCAGGCACAAAGAGCGGTTTTGCAACGGAAAACGTGAACTTTATTTTCCCGGGTAGAGAAACCGACCGCACCGGCAATCTGGTTGGCAACGTTTTTGTCAAGCAGCAGTTTAACGATGAAAACTCTCTCCAGGCAGTTCTCTTCGCCGAGAGCGGTCTTGGCGGGTTCGGCAACGATGCACTTGTAGGACTCACCGTTGATCATGATCTGCCATTTACCGGTACGTACCGGCTGGCCGCCTTCACGCAGGGTCGGAGCAGGCTTGGCGCCGTCCAGGTTCTCGCCGTTTTCGTCTTTCTTCCAGATCGGCAGGCCCCACTCTTCGAAGAGCTTTACGGACTCGTCAACGTGACGACCGAGATCGTAGATCAGATCTTCGCGAACAACGCCCATCAGGTCGTTCCGGACCATCTTCACGTAGTTTTCGATTACGTTTTCGCCGATATAGGTGTTGATGGCGGACAGGCCCTGGGCAACAGCGCCGGAACGCTCCATGGAGGCTTTGTCTACCAGGGTGATTTTCAGATCGGCCGGAGCCCACTTCTTGATCTCGAAAGCAGTACCACAGGCTGCCATACCACCACCGATGATCAGAACATCGACATCGTGCTCGACAATCTCAGGGTTGGTTACGGCAGGCAGTTCGCCCAAAGGCTTATTCGGTAACGCCATAATAATTCTCCTTATATATCACATTTAAAATGGATAATTCACTTGTCCTCAATCTACTATGCAAGCATGGTGGGTGCCGGAAGATCGGACTCGAGGGTCAGCTTCTCGTCGTCCAGGTTCTCTCCCTTTACATCCGGATATGCATTGGCAGCACCTTCAGCGGTGGTCCGAATCGGGAACTTGAAACGCTTCATGTTGCCATTACGGAATTTAACAGTCCACATGATGGAGTCGGAACTCCGCATCGGATGAACCATCCCGCCCATGGGAACGAAATCGTTGTAGCCACGCACGGCAATAGCGCCCTGAGGACAGATCTTCACACAAGAGTAACATTCCCAGCATGCATCGGGCTCCTGATTATAAGCCTTCATCTCCTCAACGTTCAGTACCATCAGATCGTTGGGGCAGATGTACATGCAGGCAGTCTTGTCGCCACCTTTGCAGCCGTCACATTTGGAAGGATCTACATAGCTCGGCATTAACTTACCTCCTAACTAAATTGATTTTTCAGACTCCGCAAAGCACGGAGTCCACTATAAACATACCTCTGAAAATCTTCACTACAAACTCCCGGCAGGTTCCCAAAAACAGATCGGGAACCCTATCGCAAATCACGCTTTTCCGTCGCGACTCTACCCCCGCAACAGGAACAGTGGATTTCAGACTTTAATGCAACAGGACAGTCATCACAAAAAAAGAATGAACGATCACTCAGTATTTCGCAAAACAGATGTATAATTTTTCACTTATTAAATGTCAAGGAAAAAACTCCCGCCGCAAACCGCCCCTGAAAGCCCGGTGCGAGGTGCGACATTTCGACCCTGCCCCTGTATCGGCCGGACTCTTTCGTCGTTAATATGCACAGTTAGTGCCTGTCCGCAAATGAGGGTTTTATCCGGAAAAGAGGGACCGCCCCTCTCTTCCGCCACCTTGCCCCGGTGCCGAACCGTTAACACTTTCGATGAGGCCGGTTTATCGCTGGCGCTGAAAACGAGCACCAGGGCAAAAAATAAAACCGGCACCGCCGTGCCGATGCCGTAAACGGAAGGCATCATGACGGCGGAATTTTTTTCGATG